>NZ_JAAKZZ010000921.1 GCF_011045075.1 Streptomyces boncukensis | reverse complement strand
CCTCTCCCCCTCCTCTCTCCCTCTCCCCTCTCCCTTCCTTCTCTCTCCTCCGACTCCTCCGTTTCCTGTTTCCTACGGCACTTCTGGGAGCGCTTCCATGTCCACGCACACCGTCCGGCAGTTCCCCGAGAGCTTCGTGTGGGGCACATCCACCGCCGCCTATCAGATCGAGGGCGCGGTGGCGGAGGGGGGACGCTCCCCCTCCATCTGGGACACCTTCGCCCACACCCCGGGCAAGGTGCACCAGGGGGACACCGGGGACCGGGCCTGCGAGCACTACCAGCGCTTCCGCGAGGACGTGGCGCTGATGTCCGAACTCGGCGTCCGGGCCTACCGCTTCTCCGTCTCCTGGCCGCGCGTGCAGCCCGCGGGCGCCGGTCCCGCCGTCCAGCGCGGGCTCGACTTCTACCGCGCGCTCGTCGACGAGCTGCTGGAGGCGGGCATCGAGCCGTACCTCACGCTCTACCACTGGGACCTGCCCCAGGAGCTGGAGGACGCGGGCGGCTGGCCGGCGCGGAACACGGCCTACCGGTTCGCCGAGTACGCCCGGCTGGTCGCGGACGCGCTCGGCGACCGCGTCACCCACTGGACGACCCTCAACGAGCCCTGGTGCAGCGCCTTTCTGGGCTACGGCTCCGGCGTGCACGCCCCCGGCCGCACCGATCCCGCGGCGGCGCTGCGCGCGGCGCACCACCTCAACCTCGGGCACGGACTGGCGGCGCGGGCCCTCAGCGACACGCTGCCCTCCGGGGCGCAGCTCATGGTCAGCCTCAACCCCGCGGTCGTACGCCCCCGCAGCGACTCCGCGGCGGACCGGGACGCGGCGCGCCGCATCGACGCGCTCGCCACCCGCGTCTTCACCGGGCCGATACTGCGCGGCGCCTACGACGACGACCTGCTCGCGGACACGGCGTCGGTCACCGACTGGAGCTGCGTCCACGACGGCGATCTGGCCCTCATCCAGCACCCCCTCGACGCGCTCGGCATCAACTACTACACCCCCTCCCTGGTGTCGGCCGCCTCCGGCAGCCCGGACGCGCCGGCCGAGCGCAACGACGGGCACGGGAACAGCGCGCACTCGCCCTGGCCCGGCGCCGACGGCGTCGCCTTCCACCAGTCGCCGGGCCCGCGCACCGAGATGGGCTGGACCGTGGACCCCACCGGGCTGACCGAACTGCTACTGCGGTTCCACCGCGAGGCGCCCGGAGTGCCGCTGTACATCACGGAGAACGGCGCGGCGTACGAGGACAAGCCGGACGCCGAGGGCCAGGTGCACGACCCCGAGCGGATCGCGTATCTGCGCGGCCACCTCGGCGCCGTGCACCGCGCGCTCACCGAGGGCGCCGACGTCCGCGGCTACTTCCTGTGGTCGCTGCTGGACAACTTCGAGTGGGCGTACGGCTACAGCCGACGGTTCGGCGCCTACCACGTCGACTTCGACACGCAGCGGCGCACGCCGAAGTCCAGCGCCCGATGGTACGGGCGGGTCGCGGCGAGCGGTCAGGTCCCCGAAGGGGAGTAACCGCGGAGCAGACCACGGTGATACGGGGGCGGCGGGGCGCGGCGTTGTGTGGGGG
>NZ_JAAKZZ010000920.1 GCF_011045075.1 Streptomyces boncukensis | reverse complement strand
GCAGGAACGACGCGACGCGTTCCCCCGCTGGCTGCACTCCTACAATCACCACCGCGGACACACCGCGCTCGCAGGCAAACCACCCGCCAGCCGCGTCCCCAACCTCACAGGGCAATACACCTAGGGCGGTTCCCTCTCGACGGTGGCCGGATACGCCCTGCGATCTCCGCATAGCGCACGGATACGGTGGTCGCGCACAGATTCGAAGCGTGGGAAAGCGTGGGAAAGGGCGAGGGACCGCACCGTGGGCGACGACGGAGATCTCCAGGTCGGCAAGGACACCGTCAACCAGCTCACGAAGGGGATTACGGCCGCCCTCGACGAGCTGCGCGAGATCGGCACCGACACCGACGCCGCGAAGGGCAGCGGCTTCGACGAGATGGCGATGACGAAGAAGGAAGTCGGCCACAAGGGACTGGCCGACGCCTTCGAGGACTTCTGCGAGAAGTGGGAGTGGGGCGTACGCGGCCTGATGGCCGACGCCGACGGCATCGCGCAGGCCCTCGGCCTCTCGGCCGGTATGAACTGGGAGGAGGACCGCTACCGCTCCGCCAAGCTCAAGGGCCTCGCCCAGGCCGTCTCACCGGTGAGCAACCCGCACCAGACCGAGGAGGACCTCAACAAGGGCGACCTGGGCGACGCGGTGTGGGGCTGGGGAAACAATGGGTCTCGGTGATATCGGCGGGGCGGTCAAGGGTGGTCTGAACAAGGCGAAGGACGGTGTCGGCAAGCTGGCCGACGGCGGGATCGACACGTTCAAGGACATCACTCCCGATCCGGTCGAGGACCGGCTGGAGGGTTTGGCGGAGCGCGGCGGCACCGCCTTCCGCAAGGGCACGGATGCGGCCGCGGGCCAACTCGACGACTGGGGTCTGCACAAGGCGGCGGGGCTGACGCGGCGTTTCGGTGAGGGTGTCAACAACCACACCGGCGGTGATGTCCCCGAACGCGATCTGGAGGAGACGGAGTCGGCGAAGGACCTGATCCATGGCAGCCCGTCCAAGCTGCGGTCGACGGCGCGGCATCTGAAGGATTTCGCGAAGGCGTTCAACGGGGTGGGCCGGGGTCTGCGGCGGCTGGATTCGCGGCATTTGAAGGGGGCTGCGGCCGAGGCGTTCCGGGAGAAGGCGCAGGTGCAGCCGGCCCGGTGGTCGAAGGCGGCGGACGCGTGTGAGAGGGCCGCGGGGGCGCTGGAGGATTTCGCGGGCACGGTGGAGTGGGCCCGGGGCCAGGCCGGGGAGTGCGTGCGCGCGTATAAGGAGGGCAAGGCGGCCTCTGCGGCGCATGGCCGGGCGGTGACGTTCTACAACGATGCGGTCGATGCCTACAACGACCTCCCGGCCAAGGACCGTAAGCCGGGGTCGCTGCCGGATCGTCCTCCGGCGGAGGATCCGGGTGCGGCGGCGATGCGGGAGGCGCGGGAGACGCTGGAGGAGGCGCGGCGTCAGCGGGATGCGGCGGCGCGGGCGGCGAAGGGGGCGGTGGAGGCGGCGCGGGATGCGGCGCCGCCCAAGCCGTCCTATGCGGCGCAGCTGAAGAGCGGGGGGAAGGGCTGGCTGCTGAATGCGGAGCATCAGGTG
>NZ_JAAKZZ010000091.1 GCF_011045075.1 Streptomyces boncukensis | reverse complement strand
TAAGAGACAGGGGGGGAGGGCTGCGAGGAGGGTGAGGGAGGAGTGCGCCGGGGCTCGGCCGTGCTCACCCCGCTCGGCAACTGGGCGGTGTGGACCAAGCTGGAGCAGATCTGCGTCGCCGCACAGAGCCCGGCCGGCAACATCGAGCAGCCCGCCGAGGACATGCTGCGCGGCTGTGCGCGGATGACGCCCGGCCCGGCGCGCGACGAGTACCGTGCCTGGCTCGCCGCCCGCCCCACCGGGCCCGCCGTGACCGAGCTGCTGGAGGCGGCGCGCGGCGACGACGCGCTCATCCGGGGCCTGGCCTTCGAGGCGCTGCGGGTGGTGGGAGCGCCCGCCGAGGGCGCCGTACGGGGCGCCGCGGGGGAGCCGGCGCTGCGTCCGTACGCGCTGCTGTGGCTCGCCGAGCTGGCCGGGACCGATCCGGAGGACCTCGCGGGCGCGGCGCCCGGTGTGCTCACCCGCGAGGAGGCCACCTGGCTGTGGGTGGACACCGCCGCCGCCGTCGCCGACCACGGCGAGGAGCAGCTGCTGGTCGACCACCTGGCCACGGCGGTGCAGGGCTCGGTTCCCGAGCTGCTGGCGGAGGTGCGCGCGACCGGGCACCCGCGCACCGTGCAGGTGCTGGTCGCGCTGGCCGCCGCGCACCCGGACCCGGCCTTCGCCAAGGCCGTGCGGCGGGCCGCCTTCCAGGTGCACACGGGCGGTGAGTGAGGGGCGGCGGGGCCGCACGGAAAACCGGTTGCATCCCGCCGGTAGACTGGCGTCATGCTTCATCTCCTCGTGCATTAGGTGTGCGTACACGGCCACCCTCAGCTGACCCAGCCCGTACGTACATCTTTCACGCCTGCCTTGGAGTCCTCCAGTGATCACCGCAACCGGTCTTGAGCTGCGCGCCGGCGCCCGCGTCCTCCTTGAGTCCGCCAGCTTCCGCGTCGCCAGGGGCGACCGCATCGGCCTCGTCGGCCGCAACGGCGCGGGCAAGACCACCCTCACCAAGTGCCTCGCGGGCGAGGGCATCCCGGCGGCGGGCAGCATCACCCGCAGCGGTGAGGTCGGCTACCTCCCGCAGGACCCGCGCACCGGCGATCTCGATGTGCTGGCCCGCGACCGCGTCCTCTCGGCCCGCGGGCTGGACTCCGTACTGCGCAAGATGCACGAGAACGAGCAGCGCATCGCCACCGGCCAGGGCGCCACCCGCGAGAAGGCGCTGAAGAAGTACGAGCGGCTGGAGACCGAGTTCCTCACCAAGGGCGGATACGCCGCGGAGGCCGAGGCCGCCACCATCGCGGCCAGCCTCGGCCTGCCGGACCGGGTGCTCGGCCAGCCGCTGCACACCCTCTCCGGAGGTCAGCGCCGCCGCGTCGAGCTGGCCCGGATCCTCTTCTCGGACGCCGACACCCTGCTGCTCGACGAGCCCACCAACCACCTGGACGCCGACTCCGTCACCTGGCTGCGGGACTTCCTCAAGACCTACCGCGGCGGCCTGATCGTGATCTCCCACGACGTCGATCTGATGGAGACGGCGGTGAACAAGGTCTTCTACCTGGACGCCAACCGCTCCTCCCTCGACATCTACAACATGTCCTGGAAGCAGTACCTCACCCAGCGCGAGGACGACGAGAAGCGCCGCAGGCGCGAGCGGGCCAACACCGAGAAGAAGGCCGCCGCGCTCAGCTCGCAGGCGGACAAGATGCGGGCCAAGGCCACCAAGGCGGTCGCCGCGAAGAACATGGCGCGGCGCGCGGAGAAGATGCTCGCGGGCCTGGAGGAGGAGCGGCAGTCCGACAAGGTCGCCAAGCTCCGCTTCCCCGACCCCGCGCCGTGCGGCAAGACCCCGCTGATGGCGGAGGACCTGTCGAAGTCGTACGGCTCGCTGGAGATCTTCACCGGCGTCGACCTGGCCATCGACAAGGGCTCCCGGGTGGTCATCCTGGGCCTGAACGGCGCGGGCAAGACCACGCTGCTGCGGCTGCTCGCCGGGATCGAGGAGCCGGACACCGGCAAGGTGGTCCCGGGCCACGGCCTCAAGCTGGGGTACTACGCGCAGGAGCACGAGACCCTGGATCCGGACCGCACGGTGCTGGAGAACATGCGGTCGGCGGCCCCGGACACGGATCTGGTCCAGCTGCGCAAGACGCTCGGCTCCTTCCTGTTCTCCGGGGACGACGTGGACAAGCCCGCCGGAGTGCTCTCCGGCGGCGAGAAGACCCGGCTGGCGCTGGCCACGCTGGTGGTCTCCTCGGCCAATGTGCTGCTGCTCGACGAGCCCACCAACAACCTGGACCCGGCCAGCCGGGAGGAGATCCTCGGGGCGCTGCACACCTTCACGGGCGCGGTCGTCCTCGTCACCCACGACGAGGGCGCGGTGGAGGCGCTCCAGCCGGAGCGCATCATCCTGCTCCCGGACGGCGTGGAGGACCTGTGGGGCGAGGAGTACGCCGACCTCGTCGCCCTCGCCTGAGCGCAGCGTGTGATCCGGCGCTCTTGATCCACCCCCTTCTGGATCATTCGGCCGACCGGTGATCCTTCATCTGGGTGAGGAGGGCTCGTACCCCGGCGCGGTCCCGCGCCGGGCGCACGGCGTTTCGCTATGCGCCTTCCGCACCACGGCGCCGCGCCCCATATGCGCTGCTGACCTGCCCCCCTTCCCCCCGAGAGCCGGTTTCCGGGCTCCCCGGCAGCGAGCGGAATATCGCCTTCCGGCGGCCCCCGGCCTGTTTGCGGGGCCCAAGCGCTCCGTATCGACCTTGTTGAATGGGTGGCCAGAAGGCGGGGGAGGGGTGATCATGAGAGTCACAGAGCGCACTTCCCATGAGGAGGCACGGGTGGCCGAGACTCTGAAGAAGGGCAGCCGGGTGACCGGCGCCGCGCGCGAAAGGCTCGCGGCAGACCTCAAGAAGAAGTACGACGCGGGTGCGAGCATCCGTGCGCTGGCCGAGGAAACGGGCCGTTCCTACGGATTCGTGCACCGGATGCTGACCGAGTCCGGAGTGGTCCTCCGGGGCCGCGGCGGAGCCACGAGGGGCAAGAAGGCCGTCTCAGCCTGACGGGCGGACCTTCCCGGCATCCCACCCGGTGGTTACTCTTCAGTTAAACAATACTGCTGAGTAACCACCGGAGGATGCCCGATGACCCTGCTCGACAAGGACGGCGTCCGTCTCACCGTGGACGGCGCCGTGGCCACGGTCACGCTCGACAACCCCGCCAAGCGCAACGCCCAGTCCCCCGGCATGTGGCGTGCGCTGGCGGAGGCCGGGCGGGTACTGCCGGGCGCGGTGCGGGTCGTGGTGCTGCGCGGCGAGGGCGCGTCCTTCTCCGCCGGGCTCGACCGGCGGATGTTCGAGCCCGAGGGCATCGAGGGCGAGACGTCGTTCGTCGAGCTCGCACACCGGACGGACCAGGAGCTCGACGCGTACATCGCGGGAGCCCAGGAGGCGTTCACCTGGTGGCGGCGCAGCGATCTGATCAGCGTCGCCGCGGTCCAGGGGCACGCCATCGGCGCGGGCTTCCAGCTCGCGCTCGCCTGCGACCTGCGGGTGTGCGCCGAGGATGTGCAGTTCGCCATGCGCGAGACCAGCCTCGGCCTCGTCCCCGACCTGGCCGGCACCCACCCCCTGGTGGCGCTGGTCGGCTACGCCCGCGCGCTGGAGATCTGCGCCACGGGCCGCTTCGTCCACGCCGAGGAGGCGGAGCGCGCCGGGCTGGCCAACCTGGTGGTCCCCGCCGGCGAGCTGGACGCCGCCGTCGCCGATCTGGCCGCGGCGCTGCTGGCCGCCCCGCGGGACGCCGTCATCGAGACCAAGGCCCTGCTCGCGGGCGCGGGCTCGCGCACCTACGAGCAGCAGCGGGCCGCGGAGCGGGAGGCGCAGGCCAGGCGCCTGCGCGAACTCGCGGGGCTCGGAGAGTAGCCCGCACCGCAGCCCCGGTACCGGGGGCGGTCAGGAGGCGGGGCTCCCCGGATCGATCGCGGTGACCAGCACGGCGACGGTCGGGGGCGGCGTACCGGACGCGGCTTCCCGCGCGGCGGCCCCGGCCTCCCTGGCGACGTCCAGCGCCCGGTGCCCGGGGCGCACCGCCAGCTGTACGGAGACATGCGGCGGGCCCCCGTCCTCCCCGCCGTCACTCATCCGGACGCCCCGCGCCGGCGGAACCCCCAGCGCGGGCGCCAGCCGCGCGACCCCCGGCACCGCCAGCACGGCACGGCCGACGGCGCCCCCGTCCTCGTCCGCGGGCTCCGCCCGGTCCGCACCGGTGACACCGGCCGCGTCCTCCGCGTCCTCCGCGTCCCCGGTATCCCCGGCGTCCCCGGCGTCCTCCAGCAGATCCGTCACCCGCAGATCCACCGCCGCCACCGAGAGCCCCAGCTCCGCCTCCGCCGTGGTCAGCAGCAGCTCGCGGAGCGCGCTGGTCACCTCGGGCAGCGGCGTGTCCAGGGCCAACGCGAGCTCGGCGGCCAGCAGCAGCGGACCCGGCGGCAGGGCGCTGGGCGGAGGCGGTACGGCGGGCTCCTCCGTGCGCTCGGGGTCGGCGAGGTCGAGCCGTAGCGCGTCGAGCCGCGCACCCGGCAGGGCGTGCGCGGCGGCGCGGCGCAGTGCTCCGCACGCGGCCTGCTCCGTCACCCACGCCCCGTCCCCGGCCCCGCCCAGCGGCACCAGCCGTCCCAGTCCGAGCTGCTGTCGTACGGCCTGGACCAGTCTGTCGGCGCTCATCGCCCCGCTCCTCTCGTCGCCGCGGCTCCGCGGTCACGCACAGCTTTCCGTACCCGGTTGGCCCCGTCCCAAGGGGGAACCCTCCCCCGTGGCCACTCGTTCGGCGGTACGTGCACAAGGCGAACCCGGCCGGGCACGCTTAGTGTGAGTGGCGGGGCGGCAGTCCGTTCCGAATCTCCGAAGGGGTGAGGGAGATGTCCGAGAGCACGACCACAACCCGCAACCGTTCCGACTCCTCCGGTACGCGTACCGAAGCCGAGACCGAGAGCGCGGTCAAGCCGGTGACGACCCGCCGCGGCGGGGGCGAGCCGGCTTCCCGGGGACGCACCACCATCGCCGACGGCGTCGTCGAGAAGATCGCCGGGCTCGCCGCGCGCGACGTGGTCGGCGTCCACGCCATGGGCAGCGGCCTCGCGCGCACATTCGGCGCCGTGCGCGACCGGGTGCCCGGCGGCAGCCGGAGTGTGACACGCGGAGTCAAGGCCGAGGTCGGCGAGGTCCAGACCGCGCTGGACCTGGAAATCGTGGTCGACTACGGCGTCTCGATCGGCGATGTCGCCCGCGCCGTGCGCGAGAATGTCATCGCCGCCGTCGAGCGCATGACGGGCCTTGAGGTCGTCGAGGTCAATATCGCCGTGAGCGACGTCAAGCTGCCCGACGAGGAGGAAGAGGAGGAGCAGGAGAAGCCGCGCCTGCAGTAGGCAGGGCAGGGCGGGCGCGGGATGGCGCGGGACGATACGGACCCAAGCGAGGGAGCGCGCGATGAGCATGGCCGTGGTCGGCTTGATCGCCGGCATGGCGCTGGGCTTCGCCGGGTACTTTGGCGGCTTCGGGGCATTTCTGCTGGTGGCGGCGCTGGGCGCCATCGGCTTCGTGGCCGGCAGGTTCCTGGACGGGGACTGGGAGCCGGGCGATTTCTTCCGCGCCCGCGACAACGACCGGCGCAGGTGACCGGATGACCGGGGGCGAGGTGCCCGCCGCCGAACGCGGCGCGACGCGTATCGCGGACCGGGTCGTGGCCAAGGTGGCCGCGCAGGCGGCCCGTGAGGCGCTGCGCCAGGCCGGGGAGGGGCCGGCCCTGCCCGGCGTGTCGGGCGGGGCCCCGCCGCGTGCCACGGTCGTCGTCCGCGAGCACGCGGCCCGGGTCCGGGTCGCCCTGGAGCTGCGCTATCCCTCGAACATCGGTGCCCAGTGCGGCGCGGTGCGCCGTCGGGTCACCGCGCGGGTACAGGATCTGGTCGGTATGGAGGTGCCGGACGTGGCCCTCGACATCGAACGGCTGCACTCCGTCCATCTGAACGGCGACACCCCGGGGAGGGTGACGTGAGCGAGGCACAGCCGCCCGCCGAGCGCCCCACCCTGGAGAAGACGGCCCCTCCCCAGGGCCTGGAGCAGGCCGAGTCCTCCGCCGCGTACGGGCCCGGCGCGGGCGGAGCGGAAGGACAGGACGGAGCGGCGGACGGCGGCCGGGTGCCCCGGTTCTGGTCCGTGCGCCGCGTGCCCGCCGCGCTCGTCGCGCTGCTGCTGCTCGCCGGGACGGCGGTGCTGCTGTACGACGTCGCGTCCGTCCGGGCCGACCGGCCCGGCATGGCCTGGCGGCGCACGCTCGCCGATGAGTTGGCGACCACCCGGCTGGACGACGCCGCGGTGCTCGCCGGAGCCGCCGTCGCCGCGCTGCTCGGGCTGTGGCTGATCGTTCTGGCGCTGACCCCGGGGCTGCGCGGCGTGCTGCCCATGCGGCGGGACGTTCCGCAGGTGCGGGCCGGGCTGGAGCGCTCGGCCGCCGCGCTGGTCCTGCGGGACCGGGCGATGGAGGTGTCCGGCGTCCGCTCCGTACGGGTCGCCGTCACCCGGCGCAAGGTGCGGGCTCGGGCACTGGCCCACTTCCGCGAGCTGGACGAGGTGCGCGCCGACCTGGACTCGGTGCTGGAGGAGGGGATCCGGCAGCTCGGGCTCGCCCGGCAGCTCGGGCTCTCCGTTCAGGTCAGGCGACCGGCGAAGCGCTGAGGCGAGGGGAGGCGAGGGACGATGCTGCGGACCGTCAACCGGGTGCTGACCGGCCTGGCCGGGCTGGCGCTGCTGCTGCTGGGGCTGGCGGTGCTGGCCGGCGGCCTGGACCTGCCGCACCGCTGGAGCGTCTCGCTGCCGTCGGGCTGGCCCTGGGCGGGCCCCGACGATGTGCTGCTGACCCGCGAGGACCGCACCCGCTGGCGGGACGAGGGCTGGTGGTGGCCGGTGCTGATCGCCGCCCTCGCCGTGCTGGTCGTGCTCACGCTGTGGTGGCTGCTCGCGCAGCTGCGGCGGCACAGGCTGGGCGAGGTCCTGGTGGAGAGCGGGGACGGCGCGGGCGCGCTGCTGCGCGGCCGGGCGCTGGAGGACGTGCTCGCCGCCGAGGCGGAGGCACTGCCCGGAGTGGACAGGGCCCGGGTCACGCTGACGGGGCGCCGTACCGAGCCGCGGCTGCGGATCGGTCTGCTGCTGGCCGCGCACGCCGAACCCGGGCCCGAGCTGCTGCGGCTGCGCGGCGAGGCGATCGAGCACGCGCGGACCTCGTCCGGGCTGGACCGGCTGCCGGCCGAGGTCCGGCTACGCTCCGCGCGGCACCGCGCGGAACGGGTGAACTAGGAGCTCTCCTGCGGATCTTGCTGGGCAGGGGCTGCCCCTTCCGGCGCGTCGCAGGCTGCTGCTGTGTTGGGGCTGGCCGCGCAGTTCCCCGCGCCCCTGACGGGGCGCATCCGTGCGCCCCGCGAGCAGAGCCGGAGTTAGAAGCCCCGCAGGGCGCCGCCGTCGACCGGGAGCATCACCCCGGACAGATAGCTGGCCGCGGGCGACAGCACAAACGCGCTGACCCGGCCGAACTCCTCGGGCGTGCCGTACCGCCGCAGGGGGATGTCCAACTCTCTGCGCTCCCGCGCGGCGTCGCCGTCCCCCGTCAGCGAGTCCAGATACTGCATGCGCTCCGTGCCGATCCGGCCCGGCATCAGCCCCAGCACGCGGATGCCGCGCGGGCCCACCTCGTCGGCCAGTGTCTTGGCGAAGCCCGCGAGGCCGGGCCGCAGCCCGTTGGAGAGCGTGAGGCCCGGAATCGGCTCGTGCACCGAGCCGGAGAGCACGAAGGCGATCACGCCGCCCGCCTCCAGCTCGCCGGCGGCCGTACGGGCGAGCCGTACGGCGCCGAGGAAGACGCTCTCGAACGCGGACCGCCACTGCTCGTCGCTGATCTCCTCGGCGGGCACTCCGGCGGGCGGGCCGCCGACGCTGATCAGCACGCCGTCGAAGCGGCCGAAGCGGGCGCGCGCGGCCTCGACGAGACGGGCGGCGGTGTCCGGCGCCGCGTTGTCGGCGGCGACGCCCACGGCCCGGCCGCCGTCCGCGCCCAGCCGCTCCGCCGCGGTGTCCGCTGCCTGAGCCGTGCGCCCCGAGACCACCACCCGCGCGCCCTCGTCGACGAGCTGTCGCGCGGCGGCGAAGCCGAGGCCGCGGGTGCCTCCGGTGATGACGTAGACGCGGTCCTTGAGTCCGAGATCCATGGGAAGAGTGTGCCTGCCGCCAGTGACAGCCGCAGACGGGGCCCTGGGCCGCGCGGTCAGTCGGAGACGGCGGCGGCCCCGGCCGACTCCGGCTCACCCGCCCCGCTCTCCCCGTCCGACCCGTCCGGCCCGTCAGCCCCGTCAGCCCCGTTCTCCCCTTCCGTCTGCTCCGCCCCGGACCTGGCCCGGTCCTGCTTTTCGCGGCGGACCAGGACGACCCAGCCCACCGGCACGGCGGCGGCGAAGAGCCACCACTGCACGGCGTAGGCCATATGGGGACCGATACCGCTGTGGTCCGGCTCGGGAAGCAGCTCCGGCTGCTTCCCCTGCGGCTTGGGCGAGGTCTTCAGCAGCTGGACGAAGCCGCCCAGCACCGGCCGGTCCAGCGACTTGGCCTGCTGTCGGCTGTTGATCAGCATCACCTGGCGGTCGGGCAGGCCCTGGGTGTCCTTGATGCCGCTCGCCTCGGTGGTCTCGTCCGGCATCAGCCGGCCGGTGACCTCGACCTCGCCCTTCGGGGCCGGGGGGACCTCGGGGAACGACGTCAGGTCGCGGTCGGCGCGGATCCAGCCGCGGTTGACGAGGAGCGCCGAACCGTCCTTCCGGACGAGCGGGGTGACGACGAAGTAGCCGATGGTGTCGCCGTCGGCCGCGGTGCGGTGCCGCACGACGACCTCGTGCCGCGCGTCGTAGGTGCCGCGCGCGGTGACCGTGCGGTACTTCGCGCCGTCCGACGGGGCGCGGCCCGGCCCGGTCAGCTCGGTGACCGGGACCGTCGGCGCGGACAGGCTGGCGGCGATCTCGTCGTTGCGGGCGACACGGGACTCGTGCCGGTGCAGCTGCCAGAAGCCCAGCTTGATCATCACAGGGATGAGCACGAGTCCGAGGAGGGTGAGGATCACCCACTGCCGGGTCAACAGGAAGCGGTACACGTCTGCGACGGTACCCCTCGCGGGCTCAGCCTCCCGGCGCGGGGGCCACGTCCTGGAGCAGCTGGCTGAACGCCGCCTCGTCGATCACGGGGGTGCCGAACGTCCGGGCCTTGACGACCTTGGAGGTGGGGGAGTCCGGATCGTTGGTGACCAGCAGGCTGGTGAGCCGGGAGACGCTGCCGGCGATGTGCAGCCCGGCCTCGATGGCGCGGTCCTCCAGCAGCTCGCGGTCGACGGAGGTGTCGCCGGAGATGGCCACGCGCATGCCCTGGACGAGCGGCCCGCCCGGTTCGTACCGCCCGGGGTTCGGATAGGGGCATGCGGGGCGCTTGCGGGAGGGGCGCCAGCTGTGCGCGTACGGGCGGCCGTGGCTTCCGTGGCGCCCGGGGCCGGCGGAGGGGCCGCGCGGGACCACGGCCTCCGTCCACTCGCTGAGCGGCTGGCAGGCGAGCAGCGGCAGCCGCACCCGCCGCTGGGCCGCGAGATGCAGGCTGGGGCGGAACACCTCGGTCAGCACCCGCGCGTCGTCCAGCGCGTGGTGTGCGCGCCGCTGCACCACGCCGTAGTGCGCGGCGAGGGACTCCAGTTTGTTGTTGGGGACGGGGAGGGACAGCTCCTTGGAGAGCGCGATGGTGCACAGGCGCTGCCGCACGGGGGCTGTCCGCTGTGCGCGCGCATACTCCCGCGCGATCATCGACCAGTCGAAGATGGCGTTGTGCGCGACCAGTACCCGGTCCGCGAGGTGCTCGGCGAACTCGTCGGCGATGTCGGCGAAGAGGGGGGCGCGGGCCAGCTCGGCTGACGTCAGCCCGTGGATCCAGGTGGGGCCCGGATCGCGCTCCGGGTTGACCAGGGTGTACCAGTGGTCCTCGACCTCGCCGTGGGCGTCCAGGCGGTAGACAGCGGCGGAGACGATCCGGTCGTCCCGCGCCAGGCCGGTGGTCTCCACGTCCACCACGGCATAGCGCTCCGGATAGCCGGACGGCCAGGGGCCGGGCGGCGCGGCGTCGGCGGCGGCGGGCTGCGCGGGGACGCGTGGGGTCGTACCGTCCGGAAGTGCCGTCTGGTCTTCGAGCATGGTCCCAGAGAATACGGGGCGGGACTGACAGCGTTCGAAGCGCGCCCGCCACCCGGGGCCCGGAGTTGACCGGACGTCGCCCGAGCGGGCCGCACCCGGCGAACGTGCCAGGGAACCCGGGGATACGCGTCAGTAACAACCTCTGGCGCGGGCCCGCCGCCGGGCTTACCTTGCTGACATGCCGTCTAGCCTGCCCGATGTCGTGCTGTGGTCGATTCCCGCGTTCGTGCTGCTGACCGTGGTGGAGATGGTGAGCTACCGCCTTCACCCGGACGAGGACGCGGCCGGGTACGAGACCAGGGACGCCGCGACCAGCATCACCATGGGGCTCGGCAGCCTCGTCTTCGACGCGCTGTGGAAGATACCCATCGTCGCCGTCTACGCGGCGCTCTACGAGCTCACCCCGCTGCGGGTGCCCGTGCTGTGGTGGACGCTGCCGCTGATGCTGCTCGCCCAGGACTTCTGCTACTACTGGTCGCACCGTGGCCACCACGTGGTCCGCATCCTGTGGGCCTGCCACGTGGTGCACCACTCCAGCCGGAAGTTCAACTTCACGACCGCGCTGCGCCAGCCGTGGACGACCTGGACCGTCTGGCCGTTCTATCTGCCGATGATCGCCCTGGGCGTGCACCCCGCCGCCGTCGCCTTCTGCTCTTCGGCGAACCTCGTCTACCAGTTCTGGATCCACACCGAGCGGGTGGGCACGCTGTCCCGTCCCGTGGAGTTCGTCCTCAACACGCCCTCGCACCACCGGGTGCACCACGCCTCGCAGGGCGGCTATCTGGACCGCAACTTCGGCGGCATCCTGATCGTCTGGGACCGGCTCTTCGGGTCGTTCGTCCCGGAGACCGCCCCGTGCGTCTACGGACTGACGAAGAACATCGACACCTTCAACCCGCTGTGCGTGGCCACGCACGAGTACGCCGCCATCGCCCGCGACCTGCGTGCCTCGCACGGCTGGCGGGAGCGGGCCGGGCGGCTCTTCCGCGGGCCCGGCTGGAGTCCGGAGCCCCGGCCCGCACAGCCGCCCGCACAGCCGCCCGCACAGCCGGAAGGGGCCGGACCGCGGCGGGCCGACCCCTCCCTGCGGCTCAGATGAGCCGGTGGTGCTGATCCTGCGTCACTTCGTCACGGCGGCGAGCGCGTTCACGAGGCCGTGGCCGTAGAAGCTGTTGTTGCCGGTGAAGCCGGTGCACTTGGCGGCGTAGGTTCCCTTGCCGTCCGGGTCGAAGTCCTCCGGGCACGGCACGGAGGTGGCCTGGGCCTTCAGCCGCCAGGCGATCTCCTGCGGGGTGGCGCGGGGGTGCTTGCTCTTGATGAGCGCCGCGACGCCCGCGACCTGCGGGCCGGCCATCGAGGTGCCCTGCAGGTAGGCGTAGTCGCCGTCGGGCATGGTGGAGAGGATGCCGCCGTCCTTGGCGGGCGCGTCCGGCGTCTGGAACCGGCGGTCACCGCCCGGGGCCGCCACGTCGATCTCGCCCTGGCCGTAGTTCGAGTAGTACGACTTCAGGTTGTCCTCCGGGCCCGTGGCCGAGATGGACATCGAGCCGGGCAGCATGTTCGGGACGTCCGGGCACGTCGCCGGGTTGATGGTGCGCTCGACCGGCGTGGAGTCGTCGGGGCTGGTGCTGTCCACGATCTCGCTCGCGGCCAGGTCGTGCGCGGAGTTGCCCGCCGAGCTGACGGTGGTGACGCCCTTGCCCTGGGCGTACTTGATCGCGCGGCCCACCGCGTCCGCGATGGCCTTCTGGTCGCCGTGGTCGTCGCAGTTGTACAGCCACGGGTCGACGTAGTAGCTGTTGTTGGTGACCTCGACGCCGTGGTCGGCCGCGTAGACCATGGCGCAGACGACGGCCTCGGAGTAGAACAGCGAGGTGTCCGGCTCGCTCACCTTGAGCGAGGCGACCTTGACGCCCGGAGCGGTGCCCGCGATGCCCACGCCGTTGCGCGGGGCCGCGATGATGCCCGCGACGTGCGTGCCGTGGTAGTCCTCCGCCGGGTCGTAGGGGCGCCAGGCGCCCGGCGAGGTGTCGGCCTTGCCGCCCACGCAGTTGGCGGACTGCCAGCGGGAGAAGTTCGGCTTCAGGTCCGGATGGGTGTCGTCCACACCGGTGTCGATGACGCCGACGGTGACGCGGCTGCTGCCCTCGTCGACCTTGCTGGCCTTGTCGGCCTTGATGGCCCGCTTGTCCCACTGCAGGGACTCCAGCGGCTCCTGGCCGTCGTTCTTCGCGCTCGCGGCGAGCGACGCCTTCGGCTCCTTGACGAACTTGGGCTTGCCGACCTCGGTGGTGGTCGCGGACCGCAGCGGCGCGGTGCGGGTGGCGCCCGCGGAGTCGACGCCGTCCACGGCTCGTATCGTTTTGCTGAACTCCGGGTTCGCGGAGTGTACGACGATCACGCCTATCTTGGCGTACGTGGTGACGATTTTGCCCTTCGCCGCCCGGATTTCACGCTTCACCCGATTGATCGTGCGGGGGTTCTTTTCGGTGTTGACGACGTAGCTGAGCTTTTCGCCGTCCTTCGCAGCTGGCTTCGCCGCGTCCTTCGCTGCGGGCGTGTTGTCCTGCGCGTTCGCCGTCACGGCGCCGGTGAGTCCCAGCGACGCGGCGAGCACCAGGCCCAGGGGCAGCGCCAGTGCACGCCGTCGTCTGGAAGGTTTCGAAAGCATGGGGTCTCCATGTCGTCTGAAGTTGTTCACAGACGACGGAAGTTATCGCTGTGAGGCGTGCAACTGCAATGGATCGCGGAAGAAAGTCCGAAGGTGGTGTGATGCGCCCGACCGCCCTGTGAGATTCCGTCTCGGCCCTCTGTTGCACGGCCGGGGCGCGATCTAGGATGCGCGGACTGCACATCCAGGGAGACCTACGTCACACTCCCTCTCCTCCCTTTGTTCCCGCATCGCAACTGGAGTCACTGTGGGCACCCCCCCAGAGCACACGAGTCCCGGCCCCCCTGGCGGCCGGGACTACACAGAGATCCAGCAGAGCCCGGAGTTCGGTGAACTCCGCCGCCGGTACCGGTCGTTCGTCTTCCCCCTCACCGTGGCGTTCGTCGCCTGGTACCTCCTGTACGTCCTGCTGTCGAACTATGCGTCCGGTTTCATGGGCGCCAAGGTCGTCGGCCATATCAACATCGCTTTTGTGTTCGGCCTGGCGCAGTTCCTCACCACGTTCCTCATCGCCTGGTGGTACTCCCGCTTCGCGGCGGCGAAGCTCGACCCGAAGGCCGGGGCCATCAAGTCCCGGCTGGAGCAGGAGGGCGGCGCATGACCCTCACCCAGCAGCTCGCGGCCAACGACGCCAGCGAGCACCGCACCCTGATCGTCTCGCTGTTCTCCTGCTTCGTCGTCGCAACTCTGGCGATCACCGTATGGGCGGGCCGCAGAACCAAGGACGCCACCGACTTCTACGCCGGAGGGCGGCAGTTCACCGGTTTCCAGAACGGGCTCGCCATCTCCGGCGACTACATGTCGGCGGCGTCCTTCCTCGGTATCGCGGGCGCCATCTCGCTCAGCGGCTACGACGGCTTCCTCTACTCCATCGGCTTCCTGGTCGCCTGGCTGATCGCGCTGCTCCTGGTCGCGGAGCCGCTGCGGAACTCCGGGCGCTACACCATGGGCGACGTCCTCGCCTACCGGATGCGCCAGCGCCCCGTGCGTACGGCCGCCGGCGTCTCCACCATCACCGTCTCGATCTTCTACCTGCTGGCCCAGATGGTCGGCGCCGGAGCGCTCGTCGCGCTGCTGCTGGGGATCACGGGCGAGGCGGGGAAGAACCTCATCGTCGTCTTCGTCGGCATCATCATGATCCTCTATGTGACGATCGGCGGGATGAAGGGCACCACCTGGGTCCAGATGATCAAGGCGTGCCTGCTGATCGGCGGCACCCTGATCGTCACCGTGCTGGTGTTCCACAAGTTCAACTACAACCTGTCCACCCTGCTCGGTGAGGCCGCGGAGAACAGCGGCAAGGGCAAGGCGTTCCTCGAACCCGGCCTCAAGTACGGCGTCAGCACCACCTCGAAGATCGACTTCATCTCGCTGGGGCTCGCCCTGGTGCTCGGCACCGCCGGGCTGCCGCACATCCTGATCCGCTTCTACACCGTGCCGACCGCCATGGCCGCGCGGAAGTCCGTCAACTGGGCGATCGGCATCATCGGCGTCTTCTACCTGATGACCATCGCGCTCGGCTTCGGCGCCGCCGCGCTGCTCAGCCAGAAGGAGATCACCGACTCCAACGCGGCGGGCAACACGGCCGCACCGCTGCTCGCCCAGGAGATCGGCGGCGGCGGCGACTCGACGGGCGGGGCCATCCTGCTCGCGCTGATCTCGGCCGTCGCCTTCGCCACCATTCTCGCCGTGGTCGCCGGGCTCACCCTCGCGTCCTCGTCCTCCTTCGCGCACGATCTGTACGCCAACGTCATCCGCAAGGGGAAGGCGACGGACAAGGAGGAGGTCGGCGCGGCGCGGATCTCCGCCGTCGTCATCGGCGGCGTCGCCATCGGGCTCGGGATCTTCGCGGGCAAGCTGAACGTCGCGGGCCTGGTCGCGCTCGCGTTCGCCGTCGCGGCCTCGGCCAACCTGCCGACGATCCTCTACAGCCTGTTCTGGAAGCGGTTCACCACCCAGGGCGCGCTGTGGTCCATCTACGGCGGCCTCGTCTCCGCCGTGGGCCTGGTGCTGTTCTCGCCGGTGGTCTCCGGCAAGGAGACGTCGATGTTCGACCAGTGGGACTTCGACTACTTCCCGCTGGAGAACCCGGGCCTCATCTCGATCCCGCTGGGCTTCCTGCTCGGCTGGCTCGGCTCGGTCCTCACCAGGGACGACGACGCGAACGGCAAGAAGTACGCGGAGCTGGAGGTGCGGTCCATGACGGGCTACGGCGCGCACTAGCGGCTACCCGGGGTATACGGCCCCTCACCAGGCGGAACTGTTGATTGTCAGTGGAGTGGCTTACGCTGCGAAGCAGTTCACGCACCTCTGGGAGGGGCCGTCCGCATGCTGCTCGACACCTATGGCCGGGTCGCAACCGATCTGCGCGTCTCGCTGACCGACC
The DNA here is from genome assembly GCF_011045075.1 of Streptomyces boncukensis. GTDB lineage: Bacteria > Actinomycetota > Actinomycetes > Streptomycetales > Streptomycetaceae > Streptomyces > Streptomyces boncukensis. Next base: position 4,116 of record NZ_JAAKZZ010000091.1, on the reverse strand, counting down.
GCTGCAATCTGCGCTGCACGTACTGTATGCCGGAAGAGGGCCTGCAGTGGCTCACCAAACCCGAGCTGCTGACCGATGACGAGATCGTCCGCCTCGTCCGTATCGCCGTCACCGAGCTGGGCGTCACCGAGGTCCGCTTCACCGGCGGCGAGCCGCTGCTGCGCCCCGGCCTCACCGGCATCGTCGCGCGCTGCGCAGAGCTGGCGCCGCGCCCCCGGATGTCCCTGACCACCAACGGCATCGGCCTGGAGCGCACCGCCTCCGCGCTGCGCGACGCCGGGCTCGACCGGGTCAACGTCTCGCTCGACACCCTCGACCCCGAGGTCTTCCAGCGGCTGACGCGCCGCAAGCGGCACGCCGACGTGCTGCGCGGCCTGGCGGCGGCGCGCGCGGCGGGCCTGGAGCCCGTCAAGGTCAACGCCGTGCTGATGCCCGGGTTCAACGAGCAGGAGGCCCCGGACCTGCTCTCCTGGGCCCTGGAGGAGGGATATGAGCTGCGCTTCATCGAGCAGATGCCGCTGGACGCGCAGCACGGCTGGCGCCGCGAGGGCATGATCACCGCCGGGGACATTCTGGAGTCGCTGCGCACCCGCTTCGAGCTGGCCCCGGAGGAGGAGCGGGAGCGCGGCTCGGCCCCCGCCGAGCGCTGGCTGGTCGACGGCGGCCCACAGCGCGTGGGCGTGATCGCCTCCGTCACCCGCCCCTTCTGCCGCGCCTGCGACCGCACCCGGCTGACGGCCGACGGGCAGGTGCGCACCTGCCTGTTCGCGACCGAGGAGTCCGACCTGCGGGGCGCACTGCGCTCCGGCGCCTCGGACGCGGAGGTAGCGGAGCTGTGGCGGAAGGCGATGTGGGGGAAGAAGGCGGGCGCGGGGATCGACGACCCGTCGTTCGTCCAGCCGCGCCGCCCGATGTCGTCCATCGGCGGCTAGAGCTGTGCCCGGCAAGCCCTGCCGGGCACGACGCTAGCCCTCCCGCTGCTCCCACTCCTGAAGGCGCACGGTCTCCTTCAGGAAGCCGCGCATGCCGAGGAACGTCGACAGGTGCTCACGGTGCTCGTCGCACGCCAGCCAGGTCTTGCGCCGCTCCGGCGTGTGCAGCTTCGGGTTGTTCCAGGCCAGCACCCACACGGCGGCCGCACGGCAGCCCTTGGCGGAGCAGAGGGGAGTCTCGGGGCCCTCCGGTGAGGGCGAGGCGGAAGGGATCACCGCTCCATCTTCCACCACCCCCTGCACACAAAGCGACGCCGGGCAGCCACGGGGGGAGCCGCCCGGCGTCGGTCCATCGCTCCGACGGGGGATGCGGAGCGCATTTGAAGTATGGCATGCCATGGCCCGCCGAGTGCACCGGAACCGCATGATTGATCTGAGCTTTTCTTGAGTTTTGAGAACCGGTATAGATCAGCGTTGCCTCAACCGCGGTTGCGGGAGGGCTCGTTTGGCTGTCCGGCCTGGGCTTCCGGCGCCCGTTCCGTGCTGTCGAGCATGGGGCGCGGGGGGCCGGAGAGGTAGGTGGAGGGAAGCGAAGGCGCGTTCTCCCGGCCCGCGTTGGCGATCACCACGGCCACATACGGCAGCAGCGCACCCAGCACGAGCGTCACAATGGCCACCGGACGCTGCACGTTCCACAGGGCTACCGTGGCCAGCACCGAAGCGGTACGGATCAGCATCGAAATCACATACCGGCGCTGCCGTCCGCGCACATCGTCCTTGAGTCCGCGGCGGGCCTCCGTGATCCGGAACACCCCTGTGTCCCGCTGCTTCCGCATCACATTCCACCGCCTGCCCGCCGCACCGTCGTGAAGGCCATTGCCCGAGGTTCCGGACATCTTCCACGGTACGCCGCGGATCCGACGCCTTCGAGACCGGGGCACCGCGCCGCGAGGGCCATGGAACGTCCCCCGGGCGGCGAAGCCGGGAGCCTGCCGTGCGGCGTAGCCGGCCTACGCCGCACGGGTGTGCCGGCCCTGGGCGGGCCCTCGGCGGGTCCTCGGCGGGTCCTCGGCGGGTCCTTCGGCGGGGCGTGCGGCGGCTACAGCCCCCGCACCTCGGCGATCTTGCGGCCGGCCTTCAGATAGACCGCGTCGGCGGCGCCGGGGCCCTCGGCGAGCTTCTCCCGCACCACCTCGGCGAGCGGACGCAGCGCGTCCGCCTCCGGCAGCACCACGGCCTGCTGGTCCTCGCCGTCCCGCTCGAAGATCAGCCGCAGTCCGTTCTGCTTGGCGACCCGGCGGGCCGCCGAGGCGCTCGGGGTGAACTCCAGGACCTGGGTGAGCACGGCGGCGATGCCCTCCGCGCCGTGCTCACCCGCGTCCACCCCCGGCAGGGTGTCCACCTCGGCGAAGGACTTCTTCGAGAACTGTGCGACGAACCCGGCGCGCGCGGCCATCGCCGCCGGGACGCCGTGCAGCGCCGCGACGACCTCGCCGGCCAGGATCTTCTTCAGGTCCATCGGATGCAGCGACCGGTCCTCGATCCGTGCCGACACCCGGTCGATCTCGGCGTCGGTCCACTCGGTCCAGGCCCGCAGATACGGCACCATCAGCCGGTCCGGGATCGACATGATCTTGCCGAAGACATCGTCGGGGGCGCTGGACAGCCCGACGTAGTTGCCCTTGGACTTGGACATCTTGGCCCCCGAGCCGTCGGTGCCCTCGACCAGCGGCAGGGTGACGACGAGCTGCGGCTGCTGCCCGTACGCCTCCATCACCCGGCGCCCCATCTGCAGGTTGAGCAGCTGGTCGACGCCGCCCAGCTCCACGTCGCAGCGCAGCTCGGCCGAGTCCAGCGCCTGTGCGATGGGGTAGAGCAGCTCGGACATCGTCAGGCCCGAGCCCTCCGCGAGCCGGTTGCGGAAGTCCTCGCGCTGGAGCAGCGAGGAGGCGGGCACCTGGGAGAGCAGGCCGAGCAGCGCGGGCAGGGTGAGCGGGGCCAGCCATGCGCTGTTGTGGACGATGCGGACCTTCTCGAAGTCGAAGAACGGCCGCACCTGCTCCTGGTAGCCGGCGAGGTTGCGCGCGATGTCCTCGTCGGTGAGCGGCGGGCGCTCGGCCGTCCGGCCCGAGGGGTCGCCGATCTTGGCGGTGAAGTCCCCGATGAGCAGGGTGACATCGTGCCCCATCCGCTGGAGCCGCCCCAGGACGATCATCGGTACGGCGTGCCCCAGGTGCACATCGGTGGCCGTGGGGTCGATGCCGAGCTTGATGTGCAGCCCCCGGCCCTCGGCTGCGCGCTTCTCGACGCGCTCGGCGAGCTGCTCCTGCGAGGGCAGCAGCTCCACCGTGCGCGAGCCGATCAGCGCGGCCTGTTCCTTCGGCGGGAGGTCGCTCAGGTCCAGATAGCGCCGTGCCCCCGTCTCCGCGAGCAGCCGCTCGACGGTCTGGTCGGAGGAGAGGTCCTGCGTCAGCAGTTCGCTGGCGCGCTGCACGGAGTCGCCGAGGCGTGTCACGTCACTGTCCTGGTGAATCGGTTCGGATACGTCACGGAAGAGTCTATGCGGGCGGGAACGCGCCCACGTGCCCGCGCTCGCGCGCCCGCACTCGCGACCCGCACGCCCCGCACGCCGTGCACGCTCCGCACGCCGCGGCGCCGTGCCCGCCGGGCCGTCACACGCCCCGGCTGACCGAGCTCATCCGGAAGTCCGGCACCCGCAGCGGCGGCATCGCGGCCGGCCCGCTCCACTCCGCCCACTCGCGTGACAGCGTGCGCTCGCTCCGGCCCGCCTCGGTGGCGCGGCCCAGCAGGCCGACCGGGGACTCGTTGAACCGGAAGTTGTTCACCGCGCCGGTGACCTCCCCGCCCTCCACCAGATACACCCCGTCCCGGGTCAGCCCGGTCAGCAGCAGCTCCGCCGGGTCGACGTCCCGCAGGTACCACAGGCTGGTCAGCAGCAGGCCGCGCTCGGTGTCCGCCACCATCTCCGCCAGCGAGCGCGGCGCGGGCGCACCGTCAGCGGGCGGGCACTCCAGCACCAGGTTGCCGGCTGCCGGGGCGGGCGGCAGGCCGGTCTCCTCCGCCGCGTGCCGGGTGGTGACCAGCCGGGTCAGCACCCCGTCGCGGATCCAGTCGGTGGCGGTCAGCGGCAGCCCGTTGTCGAACACCGAGGACGGGCTCCCGC
>NZ_JAAKZZ010000919.1 GCF_011045075.1 Streptomyces boncukensis | reverse complement strand
TAAGAGACAGCCCCAGAACCGGACTCGCCTCCGTCAGCGCCGCGCTGCTCGCGATGAACAGACGCCTGGAGGTGCGCGACGTCCTCCAGACGATCGTCGCCTCCTCCCGCGAGTTGCTCGACGCCGAGTACGGCGCGCTGGGCGTGCCCGACGACCAGGGAGGCTTCGCCCAGTTCGTGGTGGACGGCGTGGACGAGGAGCAGTGGAAGGAGATCGGCCCGCTGCCCCGCCAGCACGGCATCCTCGCCGCGATGCTGCGCGACGCCACCCCGCAGCGCCTCGCCGATGTGCGCCGGGACCCCCGCTTCGGCGGCTGGCCCCGGGCCCACCCGGTGATGGCCGACTTCCTCGGCGTCCCCATCGCGGACGGCGAGGAGGTGCTCGGCGCCCTCTTCCTCGCCAACAAGCGCTGCCCGCCCGGCCGGCCCCCCGCCCGGGACCGCGGCTGCGCCTTCACCGAGGAGGACGAGGAACTGCTCCGCCTGCTCGCCCAGCACGCCGCCATCGCGCTGACCAACGCACGGCTCTACGAGCGCAGCCGCGAGCTGACCATCGCGGGGGAGCGCGCCCGTATCGCCCACGAGCTGCACGACGCCGTGGCGCAGAAGCTCTTCTCGCTCCGCCTCACCGCCCAGGCGGCCACGGCCCTCGTCGACCGGGACCCGGTGCGAGCCAAGGAGGAGCTGCACGAGGTCGCCCGCCTCGCGGCGGAGGCCGCCGACGAGCTGCGCGCGGCGGTCGTCGAGCTGCGCCCCGCTGCGCTGGACGAGGACGGGCTGGTCGCCACCCTGCGCACCCAGGCCGGCGTCCTCGACCGCGCCCACACCGCCGCCGTCACCTTCACCTGCGAGGGCGTGCGCGCGCTGCCCGCCGCCCACGAGGAGGCCCTGCTCCGTGTCGCCCAGGAGGCCCTGCACAACGCCCTGCGGCACGCCGACGCCTCCCGGGTCGAGGTCGCGCTGGTGCGCCACGGCACCGGCACCCTCCTCACGGTGACCGACGACGGCGCCGGCTTCGACCCCGGCGCCGTACGGAGCGCGGGCCGGCATCTGGGCCTCGTCTCGATGCGCGACCGGGCGAACGGTGTCGGCGGCACGCTGACCGTCACGTCGGAGCCCGGCAAGGGCACCGCGGTGGAAATGGAGGTGCCCGGTGGCTGACCCCATCCGTGTGCTGCTGGTCGACGACCACCAGGTCGTACGGCGCGGGCTGCGCACGTTCCTGGAGGTGCAGGACGACATCGACGTCGTGGGGGAGGGATCCGACGGAGATCAGGGAGTGGCCCGCGCCCAGGAGCTGTCCCCCGATGTGATCCTGCTGGATGTGAAGATGCCCGGCACCGACGGCATCGAGGCGCTGCGCCGGCTGCGGGAGCTGGACAGCCCCGCGCGCGTCCTGATCGTCACCAGCTTCACCGAGCAGCGCACCGTCGTCCCGGCACTGCGCGCCGGCGCGGCCGGATACGTCTACAAGGACGTCGATCCCGACGCGCTCGCCGGGGCCATCCGCTCCGTGCACGCGGGGCATGTGCTGCTGCAGCCGGAGGTCGCCGGGGCGCTGCTGACCGAGGGGGAGCCGGGCGGGGGC
>NZ_JAAKZZ010000918.1 GCF_011045075.1 Streptomyces boncukensis | reverse complement strand
CCCCGGCTCCCACGCCGACTCCCACTGCGCTTCCGGCCACACATGCCGGTGGGCCGGGTCGGTGCGGCAGTCGCACGCGGGGCTGTCGCAGCGGCAGCCGGGGTTGATGCACATCACGGCGCGCCGTTCGGGGAAGGCGCGCAGCGAGACCGAGGCGCACCAGGGGCAGCGCCCGGACACGGCGGCCATCGGCTCGGTGTCGCCGAGGGCGCGGGCGCAGCGCCGGGCCATCCTGCGGGCCTCGGCGTGCAGGTGCGCGGCGAGGAGCACATGCCGCTCGTCCTCCCCGTCGAGGAGGTCGAGGAGTTCGAGGAGGCGGGCGATCCGCTGGGGGACGGGGGCCCGCCGGGGGCGCCCCCGGCGCAGCCGCTCGTAGCCGGCCTCCTCCAGCTCGATCACGCCGTCGGTGATGTCGCGTACGGCGTCGGAGATGTGCAGACGCAGCGGCGCCGTGGTGCGTTCGGGGGTGGCCGGTCCCGGAGTCCGGCGGGGGAGTCCGGGGGACGTGCCGCCGGGCGCCAGTTCGGTGAGCAGTTCGGGGAACTGGCGTGCAAGCGCGCGCAGCCAGTGGGCCGCAGCGGCGGTCTCGGCGCGGATGCCGGGCTCCTGCCCCCGGCCCGCACCCGTCGTCGTGTGGCGGCTCACGCCTCCCCGCCTTCCTGGCCTTCCTGCGGCAGCCGGAGGGTCACCGGGCGTCCGTTGCGCCACAGCCGTCCGGCGCTGACCCCGTCGAACCAGCTCGCCGCCGGGGCCACCGTCTCCTCGCACCACCGGCGCACGAGGCAGCGGCGGCACGCGCGCAGCGCGGGGAGCGCGTCCTGCTCGCGCTCGGCGAAGACGGTCCGCGCGGGGAGGCCCGCGCAGGCGGGTGAGGCCGTGGCGGTCGATGTGCGGGCAGTCTGTTTCATGGCACCTCCGGGCGTGGTCCGTGTGTTGCGAACTCGCACGATCGCTTAGTTCGTGCGCGCACGCAACTCCCTTACCCGGTCTTCACGGGGCTCACTCATGGGCTGCCTTGATTTCGCTCGCGAAAGCACGTAATTCTGTGCTCGTACGCAAGCTATGCTGAGGGCGAAGAGAGAAGGAGGTGTGCGCGGTGACGGCCTCAGAGGAGCTGGAGAGCTTCGCCACGTGGATCGAACAGGTGATCCGAGAACGTGGATATGACATCGACAGCCCGCGCGGGGGCGGCAAGTCCCAGCTCGCGGACGCGGCTTCGGTGCACCGGGCGGCGATCACGCGGCTGCTGCAGCGGCAGAGCATGCCCGACCTGGAGACCATGCGCCGGCTGGCGCGCGTGCTGCGGGTGCCGATACGGGACATGCTGGTCCGCTCGGGGCAGCTCACCCCGGAAGAGCTTCCGCTGCGCGAGCCGTCACCCGCGGGGTCGGCGCAGCAGCCGGACGGCCCGTCCCAGCCGCAGGACACCCCGCTGACGCTGGAGCAGGCCGCCGCGCGCCTCGGTGTGGCCCCCGAGCAGCGGGAGATGTTCATCAAGATCGCCGGCCAGTTCCTCCCCGAACGGCCACTGCCCGCCGTGGGCCGACCCGACATCGAGGCCCGCTGATCCTGCCGGGCTGACCCCGCCTGGCCGGCCC
>NZ_JAAKZZ010000917.1 GCF_011045075.1 Streptomyces boncukensis | reverse complement strand
GACCTTCCCGGGCCCGCCCCGGCCCACCCGGGTGCGGCCCGTGCCGCTGGCGGAGCTGGCCCGGCGGCTGGACGCGCCGCTCCCGGACGCCCTCCCGGACGACCCGGGCGCAGGGGCCGCCACCGGCATCACGCACGACTCGCGCGCCGTGCGCCCCGGGGACGTGTACGCCGCGCTGCCCGGCGCCCGGCTGCACGGTGCGGACTTCGTGGCGCAGGCCCAGAGCCTCGGTGCCGTCGCGGTGCTCACCGATCCGGCGGGCACCGAGCGCGCCGCCGCCACCGGGCTGCCGGTGCTGACCGTGCCCGACCCGCGCGGCCGGATGGGCGAGCTGGCCGCCGCGGTCTACGGCGAGCCCGGCGGCGACCTGCTGCAGATCGGCATCACCGGCACCTCAGGCAAGACCACCACCGCCTATCTGATCGAGGGCGGGCTGCGCGGCGCGGCGGCGAAGGAGGGCGGGCTGACGGGCCTGATCGGCACCGTCGAGTCCCGGATCGGCGACGAGCGCATCAAGTCCGAGCGCACCACGCCCGAGGCCACCGACCTGCAGGCGCTGTTCGCGGTGATGCGGGAGCGCGGGGTGCGCTCCGTCGCCATGGAGGTCTCCAGCCACGCACTGGTCCTCGGCCGGGTCGACGGCTGCGTCTTCGACGTCGCGGTGTTCAACAACCTCAGCCCCGAGCACCTTGACTTCCACCCGGACATGGAGGACTACTTCGCCGCCAAGCGGCAGCTGTTCACCCGGGCCCGCTCCCGCGCCGGGGTGGTCAACTTCGACGACGACTACGGCCAGCGGCTGATCGCCGAGTCCGAGGTCCCGGTCGTCACGTTCTCCGCCGAGGGCCACCCGGACGCCGACTGGCGCGCGGAGCACGTCGAGATCGGCCCGCTGGGCTCCACGTTCACCGCCCTGGGCCCCGACGGGCAGTCCGTGCCGGCCCGCGCTCCGCTGCCCGGCCCGTTCAACGTCGCCAACACGCTCGCCGCGCTCACGGCCCTGGCCGTCGCCGGAGTGGACCCGCGCACCGCGGCCGAGGGCATCGCCGCCGTGCCCGGGGTGCCGGGCCGCCTGGAGCGGGTGGACGCGGGCCAGGGCTACCTCGCCGTCGTCGACTACGCGCACAAGCCGGACGCCGTCGAGTCGGTCCTCTACGCCGTCCGCAAGGTCACCGACGGACGGATGCACGCCGTGCTCGGCTGCGGCGGCGACCGCGACCCGCACAAGCGGACCGCCATGGGCTCCGCGCTCGCCCGGCTCTCCGACACCGCCGTGCTGACCTCCGACAACCCCCGCACCGAGGATCCGCTCGCGATCCTCGCCACCATGCTCTCCGGCGCCGCCGAGGTGCCCGCGCACGAGCGGGGCACCGTGCTCGTGGAGGAGGACCGGGCCGCCGCGGTCGAGGCGGCCGTCGCCCGCGCCGAGCCCGGCGACAGCGTCCTCGTCCTCGGCAAGGGCCATGAGCAGGGCCAGGACATCGCGGGTGTCATCCGCCCGTTCGACGACGTCGCCGTGCTGCGCGAGGCCATCCGCCGCAGGATGGCCGAGAGCGGTGCGCGCACCCGGCACACCGAGCAGAACCCGCACCTCCAGCCCACCCAGCAGCCCATCC
>NZ_JAAKZZ010000916.1 GCF_011045075.1 Streptomyces boncukensis | reverse complement strand
CCCCGTTCCCCGCCCCCGTGCTCGACAGCGGCGCGTCGCCGATGCTACTTTTCGAACACGTTCGGAAAGTGCGTCTCACCGATGGAGCCACCCATGACCGACCCATTCGCCGCACCGCCCCCGTCCGCACGAGGGGCGGCCGTGAGAGAGCGCTGGCTGCTGCTCGTCGTCGCGCTCGTGCAGTTCCTGGTGGCGCTCGACATGTCCGTGGTGAACGTCGCGCTGCCGGACATCCGCGCCTCCCTCGACTTCAGCGCCAGCGGCCTCACCTGGGTGGTGAACGCCTACGCGCTGACCTTCGGCGGGCTGCTGATGCTCGGCGGGCGCACCGGCGACGTCGCCGGACGCCGCCGGACACTGCTCGCAGGGCTCGCCCTCTTCGGACTGGCGAGCGTCGGAGGCGGCTGCGCCCAGAGCGCCGGCCATCTGATCGCCGCTCGCGCCGCACAGGGCGTCGGCGCCGCGGTCCTCACCCCGGTCGCCCTGGCGCTCATCACCGTCCGGTTCCCGGCCGGCCCGGCCCGGGTGCGGGCGCTCGCCCTGTGGGGCGCCTCGGCGGCCGTCGGCGGCGCGGTCGGCGTTCTGGCGGGCGGGGTACTGACGCAGACGGCGGGGTGGCGCGCGGTCCTCTTCGTCAACGTCCCCTTCGTCGCCCTCGGGCTGCTGGCGGCCGTGCGCGGCGTCCCGGCCGACGAGCGGCACGCCGCGACGCCCCGGCTGGACATCGCCGGGGCGCTGCTGGCCACGGCGGGCACGTCGACGCTCGTCCTCGGCGTCGTGCGCACCGAGCAGCACGCGTGGGGCTCGGCGACGACCTTGCTCACCCTCGCCCTGGCGGCCGCGCTGCTCGCCGGCTTCGCACTCGTGGAACGCCGCACGGCGGACCCGCTGCTGCGGCTCGGCCTCCTGCGGCGGCGGCCTGTGATCGCCGCGAACCTCATCGTGCTGCTGCTCTTCTCGGGGCAGTTCGCCGCCTTCTACTTCGTGTCGCTCTATCTGCAGCAGGTGCTGGGGTACGGGCCCGCCGCCACGGGGCTGTCCTTCCTGCCGTTCACGGCGGGCATCGTGGCCGGTTCGGCCTTCGCCACCAGGACGGCCGAACGGCTGGGGCCGCGTGCGCTGCTGACGTGCGGGGGCGCGGTGGCGGCAATCGGCTTCGGCTGGTTCGGCGCCGTGCTCGGGGCGGACGGCAGCTTCACCGTGTCCGTCCTCGGCCCCTCGGTGGTGACGAGCCTGGGGCTGGGAGTGTGCTTCATCCCGGTGGCCACGGCCGCCACGACGGGCGTCGGGCCCGAGGAGGCCGGGATGGCCTCCGGGCTGGTCACCAGTTCGCGGCAGATCGGCGGCTCGCTCGGGCTCGCCGCGCTGTCCACCGTCGCCGCCACGGTCACGGAGCGGCGCGGCGGTGTGAGCGGCGACGCCGACGGCGGCGGTGCGGACCGCCTGTCGGCGCTCGCCTCGGGCTACGCCACGGCGGTCGGCATCAGTGGCGCGCTGCTGGCCGCCGCGGCGCTGCTCGCTTATGTGCTGCTGCCGAGGCCGTCACGGCCCTCCGGCGGCAGCGCGACAGGGGCCTCGCCCCGGCGCACCGGGAAGGATCGGGGCGAGGGAGCGCTGTCCGTACGGT
>NZ_JAAKZZ010000915.1 GCF_011045075.1 Streptomyces boncukensis | reverse complement strand
CGGCCCCGGAGAGCGAGAGCCGGCCCCTTTCGATCCGACCCGGGATTTCGCGCCGGCAGCGGGCCGGCATCAAACGCTCTCCGACCACCTTCCGAAGTCGGAGTGGTGGAAGCTGTTCATCGACCCCCGGGATCACGCCACCGCACAGGAGACGTTCGGAGACGATCCAGGGCAGATGTACGACCGGCAGCTGTCACCCGGCTTCCGGCAGGGAATGACGGAGGCGTACGAGCTCTTCCTGGACCAGCAGGACGGCGTGGCGCACCGGATGGACGCGCGGTCGTATCTGGCTCTGCACACCACCGCCACCCGGTATCTGCCCCACAAGCCCGGGTGGTCGGGCGGCCAGCCGACGAGTTTCCCGCTGCGCGCCAAGGAGCCCAGCGAGGACCTGCTGCAGGAGACGCTGGGCGGGCGTCCGCTCGCCACGAGGCTGGACGCGGACTACTGGGCGAAGGGAACCGACGAGCGCGGCGAGCGCCCGATCACCTTCGTGGATATGCAGGAGGACCCCACCCTCACCGGGGCGAACAAGAAGGAACCCCTGCTGCGGACGAATTACGGCACGGGCGAGGTCCCGGAGTTCGTCGATCACGCCTTCGACCGCTACTACGAGCAGGTCAAGGGCGCCAGAACGGAGCGGGACAAGCTGGCCGCCATCGGCCAGATCATTCGCACGCTGCAGGTCACCCACCCCTTCCACGACGCCAACCGGCGCATCAACGTGCATGGTCTGCTGCACAAGTTCCTGCTGGAGCAGGGCTTCAAGCCCATCGTCACGGACAAGCTCGCCTCGCTCTTCCAGGGCAGCTATTCGGTGCCGCAGATGACCGACATCCTCGCGAAGGAAGTCGGCGTCGAGTAGTCCCCGGCGGGCTCGGGCAGCCCCCGCAGAGACGACGAGGACATGAGCAGTTCCCCGCGCCCCGGCCCGGCGCGCTCCTCCGGATGTGTGAATCATGTTTGGACAGCCGTGCGGATTCGCAAAGAATGCACACCCGGACCCGGAGGGAGGAGGCCGCCATCAGAGTCCTCCTGGTCGACAACTACGACTCGTACACGTACAACCTCTTCCAGCTGATCGCCGCCGAGTACGGCGTGGAGCCGGAGGTCGTCACCAACGACGCCGCCGCCTGGGACCGCCTGGACCTGGACGGGTACGACGCGGCGGTGATCTCGCCCGGCCCGGGGCACCCGGCCGGGGAGCGCGACTTCGCCCGCTCCGCCGACGTCTTCCGGCACGGGCGTATCCCGGTGCTCGGCGTCTGCCTGGGGCACCAGGGGCTCGGTGCGGCGTCCGGCGGGCGGGTGGTGCGGGCGCCGGAGCCACGGCACGGGCACCTCACCACGGTCACCCACGACGGCGACCCGCTCTTCGACGGCCTGCCCCGGTCCTTCACCGCCGTGCGCTACCACTCGCTGTGCCTGGCCGAGCCGGTGCCCGGCGAGCTGCGGGTGACCGCGCGGGCCGAGGACGGCGTGGTCATGGCGGTGACGCACCGCTCACGCCCCTGGTGGGGCGTCCAGTTCCACCCCGAGTCGGTGGACTCCGAGCACGGCGCCCGGCTCGTGAGGAACTTCCGGACGCTGGCGCTGGAGACCCCGCACGCGGCGCGCCCAGCCCGGCGTGCGCC
>NZ_JAAKZZ010000914.1 GCF_011045075.1 Streptomyces boncukensis | reverse complement strand
GTCGGGGCGGGGGGATGACGGGGGGAGCGCATCGGACATATCCACGATCCTGCCACCCGGCGGCGACCCCCGGTGGACCGCCTCCCCGCCGCGGGTTGTCCCGGCGGCGCACCCGCACCGGACCGGACAGCCGGACGACCCCGTGACAGGGCCATGACCGTGAGTATGATTCCGCCCTAACAGGTGGGGAACCCGGCACACCGTGGTGTCAGGTGCATGCTCATCATGTGCCGACGCCATGTCGAGAGGAGAGGGTCGGGCATGGGCGTACGGACGGCGAGCGACCGCAGCGCGACATGGCGCAACTGGGCAGGCAATGTGACGGCCGGTCCCGCCCGCACCGTCGCGCCCTCCACCACCGGTGCCCTCGTCGAGGCGGTCCGGCGCGCCGCCGCGGACGGGCTGCGGGTCAAGGCCGCCGGAACCGGCCACTCCTTCACCGCAGCGGCCGTCACGGAGGGCGTGCTGATCCGCCCGGAGCACCTCACCGGCGTCCGCTCGCTGGACCGGGCGGCCGGGACGGTCACCGCCGCAGCGGGCACCCCGCTGCGGACGCTGAACGCCGCGCTGGCCGCCGAGGGCCTGTCGCTGACGAACATGGGCGACGTGGTGGAGCAGACCGTCTCCGGCGCGATCAGCACCGGCACGCACGGCACGGGCCGGGACTCCGCCTCGCTGGCCGCGCAGGTCAGGGGCCTGGAGCTGGTGCTGGCCGACGGCACGACGCTGCGCTGCTCCGCCGATGAGAACCCCGATGTGTTCGCCGCTGCGCGGGTCGGCCTGGGCGCGCTGGGCGTCGTCTCCGAGGTCACCTTCGCCGTCGAGCCGGAGTTCCTGCTCACCGCGCGCGAGGAGCCGATGTCCTTCGAGCGGGTCACCACCGAGTTCGATCAGCTCGTGGCCGAGAACGAGCACTTCGAGTTCTACTGGTTCCCGCACACCGGCGGCTGCAGCACCAAGCGCAACAACCGCAGCCAGGGCCCCGCGCGCCCGCTGCCCCGGATGCGCGGCTGGGTCGACGACCATCTGCTGTCCAACAGCGCCTTCCAGGCCGCCTGCGCACTGGGCCGGGCGGCACCCGCCACCATCCCGGGCATCGCCCGGATCACCAGCCGGGCGCTGTCGGCCCGTACGTACACCGACATCCCGCACAAGGTCTTCACCACCCCGCGCCGGGTGCGGTTCCTGGAGATGGAGTACGCCGTGCCGCGCGAGGCGGCCATGGCGGCGCTGCGCGAGCTGCGGGGCGCCGTGGACCACTCGGACCTGCGGGTGAGCTTTCCGGTCGAGGTGCGTACGGCGCCCGCCGACGACATCCCGCTCTCCACGGCGAGCGGGCGCGACACGGCGTACATAGCGGCGCACATGTACCGGGGCACGCCGCACGAGGCGTACTTCAGCACGGTCGAGCGGATCATGGTGGCCCACGAGGGGCGGCCCCACTGGGGCAAGCTCCACGGGAGGGACGCGGAGTACCTGGCCGGGGTCTACCCGCGGTTCGCGGAGTTCACCGCGCTGCGTGACCGGGTGGATCCGGACCGCCTGTTCGGCAACGCCTACCTCCGCCGCGTCCTGGGCCCCTGAGCGTCCGGGCCGCGCCCCGGGCTCCCGCTCAGCTGGCGTCCGGCTGCGGGGCCTGCTCCGGGAG
>NZ_JAAKZZ010000913.1 GCF_011045075.1 Streptomyces boncukensis | reverse complement strand
GGCCCGGCCCCCGCCGCCGCCCACCCGGGCCCGGTGGTCGCCGCGGCAGGCAGACTGGCCCGCGGCAAGCGCTTCGACCTGCTGATCGAGGCGTTCCGCGAGGTCGCGGCCCGGCACCCGGACTGGCGGCTGCGTATCTACGGCGGAGGCGCCGAACGGGCCCGGCTGGCGGAGCTCGTCGAGCGGCTCGGGCTGCGGGACGCCGTGCGGCTGATGGGGCCGTGTACGCCGATCGAGCCGGAGTTCGCGCGCGCTTCGATCGTCGCCTCCGCCTCGGACGCCGAGTCCTTCGGCATGACCCTGGTGGAGGCCATGCGCTGCGGGGTGCCGGTGGTCAGCACCGACTGTCCGCTCGGCCCCGCCGAGATCGTCGAGGACGGGGCCACAGGACGGCTGGTGCCGCCCGGCGACAGCGGCGCGCTGGCCGCGGCGCTGCTGGAGCTCATCGAGGACGAACCGCTGCGCCGCTCGATGGCCGCCGCGGCGCGGGAGAGGTCCCGGGCGTACGACCCGGCGCCGATCGCCCTGCGGTACGAACGGCTCTTCGAGGACCTGGAGGCGAGCCGCGCGGCACGCTCCCGGCAGCGCCGCGCGGCACGCGTGCGGAGCGCGGCCCTGGCCGTGCCCCGCCGCCTCCTCGCCCCCCTTGGCCGGAGCGGACGGCCGACTTCCCGGGGGACCCCCGAGCAAGGCGGCGGCCGATGACGCTGTCGCCGCTCCTCCCGCAGGGCCGGTCCGCCACGCGCTACGGCGTGCTCTCCCGCGCGGCCCAGGGCGGCCCGCACCGCCCCTGGCTGGTGCTGGTCGCCGCCGGATACGCGCTCGCCCAGCTGGTGTTCGTCGTTCCGCACCTCGGACACGCGCTGGGCTGGGACGAGTCGGTGTACGTCTCGCAGGTCGACCCGCGCACCCCGGCCGCGTACTTCAGCGCGCCGCGGTCGCGCGGCGTGAGCCTGCTGACCGCGCCGGTCGTCGCCGTCACCTCCTCCGTCATGGCGCTGCGGGTGTACCTCGTCGTGCTGTCCGCCCTCGCGCTGTACGGGGCGTTCCGGGTGTGGGGGCCGCTGGTGGGGCGGAGGACGGCGGCGCTGGCCGCGCTGCTGTTCGCCGGGCTGTGGATCACCGTGCTCAGCGGCGTCCAGGCGATGCCGAACCTGTGGGTGGCGCTGGGCGCGGTGGCCGCGGCCGGCTGGTTCCTGCGCGCCCCCGCCGAGCGCCGCGCCCGCTGGTGGCTGGCCGCCGTGCTCGCGGGCGTCACGCTCATGCGGTTCCCGGACGGCGGGTGGCTGGCGCTGCCGCTGCTGGCCGCCGCCGTGTCGGTACGCGCCTGGCGCCGCGCCGCGCTGCCCGCGCTGTGCGCCGGGATCGCGCTGGGGGCCGCGCAGTGGGTCTGGGAGGCGTACGCGCTCTTCGGCGGCGTCGGCGAGCGGCTGCGCGCGGGCAGCGACATCCAGGGCGGCATGGTGCCCCAGCTGAACTTCGGGGCCGCGCTGCGCAGCCTCAACGGCCCCCTGCTCTGCCGGCCCTGCGACGCGCCGATGCCGTCGCCCGGGATGGCGCTGTGGTGGTTCGCGCTGCCTCCGCTGGCGGTGGCGGCGCTGGTGCTCGCGGCGCGGGACGTACGCAGCCGCCGCACGCCGCGCCCCGTGAGCCCCGC
>NZ_JAAKZZ010000912.1 GCF_011045075.1 Streptomyces boncukensis | reverse complement strand
CCTTCGCCCTCACCCCCGAGGGCCGCCCCGCCGCCGGCGGCCTGGACGAGCAGCCCGCGCCGGAGGGCGGGGAGGACGACGGCACGGTGCTGGTCGAGGCCGAGGGGCTGGCCAGCCGCGTCGCCCCGTTCCCCGTCACCGCGTCCAAGTACACCGCGCTGCACCCGGTCAGCGGCGGCGGCCTCATCTGGCTGCGCTTCCCCATCTCCGGGGCGCTGGGCGAGACGTTCGTCAACCCGGCCGACACCTCGGGCCGCCCCACCCTGGAGCACTTCGACCTCACCAAGGCGAGGCGGACCGAACTGACCTCGGTCCTCGACGGGTTCGCGGCCAGCGGCGACGGCTCGCGGCTGGTCGTCAACGACGAGGGGGAGCTGCGGGTCATCCCCTCCCACGAGCCGTCCGACTCCGACACCACCACCTACATCGACCTGCGCCGCATCCTGCACGACGTGGACCCGGCGGCCGAGTGGCGGCAGGCGTACGCGGAGGCGGGGCGGGTGATCCGGGCGTACTTCTGGGACCCGGGCATGAGCGGCATCGACTGGGACGCGGTGCTGGACCAGTACCGCCCGCTGGTGGAACGCGTCGCGTCCCCGGACGAGTTCGCCGACCTGCTCCGCGAGGTCCTCGGCGAGCTGGGCACCTCGCACGCGTACGTCGCCCCGGCCCGCCGCGACGAGGGGCCGCCGCACTACCAGCGCCCGATCGGGCTGCTGGGCGCCAACCTCGTCCGCACGCCCGAGGGCGAGTGGCGGATCGCCCGGATCCTCCCCGGCGACTCCT
This sequence comes from Streptomyces boncukensis, assembly GCF_011045075.1. GTDB lineage: Bacteria > Actinomycetota > Actinomycetes > Streptomycetales > Streptomycetaceae > Streptomyces > Streptomyces boncukensis. The sequence goes on along the minus strand of NZ_JAAKZZ010000912.1, from coordinate 876 downwards.
CCGACTCCCGCGCCCGCTCGCCGCTGGCGGGCGCGCCCGTGCGGGAGGGCGCGGTGCTCACCCATATCGACGCACGCCCGGTGGACCCGGACCGGGGCCCGGCCCCGCTGCTGGCGGCGGCGGGCGGTACGACGGTCGAGCTCTCGCTGCGCCAGCCGTCGGGCCGGCGCCGGGTCGCGGTCGTCCCGCTGATCGACGAGCGCCCGCTGCGCTACCAGGACTGGGTGACCCGCCGCCGGGAGGTGGTCCGCGATCTGAGCGGCGGCAAGTGCGGCTATCTGCACATCCCGGACATGGGCGGCTCGGGCTGGGCCCAGTTCAACCGCGACCTGCGGATGGAGGTGGCCCGCCCGGCGCTGATCGTGGACGTACGCGGCAACGCCGGCGGCCACATCAGCGAACTGGTGCTGGAGAAGCTGACCCGCACCATCCTGGGCTGGGACCTGACCCGCAACGCCCAGCCCGTCTCGTACACGAGCAACGCGCCGCGCGGACCGGTCGTCGCGGTGGCGGACGAGATGACGTCCTCCGACGGCGACATGATCATTGCCGCGTTCCGGCTGCTGGGCCGGGGCCCGGTGGTGGGCGCCCGCACCTGGGGCGGGGTCGTCGGCGTGACGGGCCGTCACCAGCTGGGTGACGGCACGGTGATCACGGTGCCGATGAACGCGGCGTGGTTCGGCGGCGGCCTCGGCTGGTCGGTGGAGAACCACGGCGTGGAGCCGGACATCGAGGCGCTGCGGACGCCGCTGGACTGGGCGGAGGGGCGGCACGCCGTCCTGGACACGGCGGTCCGGGTCGCGCTCGATCTGCTGGACCGGCATCCGGCGAGCGCGCCCCCCGACTACAGCGGCGTCCCGGACCGCCGCCGCCCCC
>NZ_JAAKZZ010000911.1 GCF_011045075.1 Streptomyces boncukensis | reverse complement strand
AGACATCTCACGTGCCTAAGAAGTCAAGCTGCGGCGGCTGGAGCTGCTGAGAAGGAGGTGAATGCGTGATGCTCGTCGAAGAGCTGCCGGTTGTGCAGGCAGTGGTAGAGCTGACCGAGCAAGCGGTTGAACAGGTGCCGCTGGGCCTGAGCATGCCAGTCTCCGGCCTTGCGTCGACGGCGGTAGTGGGCGTCGGCTCCGGGCGAGCTGGTCAGGGCGGCGAAGGCCCAGAGGAATCCGGCGGTGATCAGCCGGTCGTTCTTGATGAAGCGGCGGCCGACGAACTTCTTCCTGCCCGAGGCCCTGGTGATAGGGGCGGAGCCGGCGTATGCCTTCAGGGCGCGGGCATCGGTGAAGCGGTCGCGGTCGTCGCCGATCTCGCCGAGCACCCGGGCGCTGAGTTGGACGCCGAGGCCGGGGAAGCTGAGCAGGATGTCAGCGTCCGGGTGCTTGCGAAAAGACTCCTCCGCCGCCTGAGCCAGCTCGTCGGCCGCTCGGCAGGCGGCATCCAACTGTTTGATGAGGGCGGCAAGTTGGTGTCCCATGGCGTCCTCGACGGGCTGGGGATGGCGGGCGTAGTCGCCGCGGAAGATCTCCCGCAGGCGCCTGGCCTCGGTGTCGATGCCTCGGACGCGGCCGGCGCGCCGCAGTGCGGCCTGGAGCTGTGTGACCGAGAGCTTCGCGGCGCGGGCCGGGGTCGGCGCCGCGGCCAGGACGGCGCGAGCTTCGGGCCGGGCGAGGCCGTGCTGCTTGCCCTGGAAGGCGTCGAGGGCGGCCGGGTAGAACGTCTTCAGCAGCGAGCGGACCTGGTTGACCAGCTGCTGGCGGTGCCAGACGGCGTCCTGCTGGGCGCGGGCGAGCACGGTGATGGCGCGGGCCAGGTCGCTGTCAGCGGGAAGCGGCCGGTGGGCGTGCATGTCGGTGCGCAGGATGTTCGCCAGGACCAGGGCGTCACCCGGGTCGGACTTCTTGCGGCTGACGCCGTGCCGGTCGCGGTAGCGGGCGGCGGAGAGCGGGTTGACCGCGTAGATCCGGCGCTTGCCGGTGCGCAGGGCGGCGACCAGCAGGCCGTGGCTGGTCTCGATGGCGACCGGTATCGGGTCGTCTGGGGTGTCGCCGTGCTCGGCGAGCAGCTCCAGCAGGACCCGGTAGCCGGCTGCGTCGTCGGTGATCCTCTGCTTGGCCAGCAGCGTGCCAGATGTGTCGACCAGGGCTATGTCGTGGTGTCGTTCGGCCCAGTCGATCCCGCAGTAGACGTTCAATCCGGACTCCTTGCTTTGTGTGTTTGTGCAGGTGGCAAGCCTGTGTGGGCCACGCGGCGACCTAATTCCAGGACTCTCTGGTCCGCCATCTCACTAGCCGTTCGTGACGCCAGTGCGTCGCGGGGGCCCCGGTCTTGTGCAGAGCTCGACGGCTCGGGAGGGAACGGGGGGTCACCCTGCGGCGGGCTCGCACCACGACGATCAACGTCCGGGCGGTCGGGATGGGTTTCGCGGCGACCCGAAGACGCCGGCGGCAACCGCTCTCTCATAAGGCCTCAGCGGGCCGGGAGAACACAGGAGTCCATCCGGCGCCCACGCGGCCACCGCGAAACCCATCCACATCAGTCAGTCCAGCAGCCCTTCACGGGGCTGCCCTGGAACCGCCTACTCACGAATTAGG
>NZ_JAAKZZ010000910.1 GCF_011045075.1 Streptomyces boncukensis | reverse complement strand
CCTGTACGCGGTGGAGGAGTCGCCCTGGGGGGTCCGCTTCCTCGTCGGGGACGTGCGCGGCAAGGGGCTGGCCGCGGTGCGCACCGCGGCGGTGGCGCTCGGCGCCTTCCGCGAGGCGGCCGTGCGCACACCGCGGCTGGCCGAGGTCGCCAGCGAGATGGACCGCTCCCTGCGGCGCGAGGAGCGGCAGCGGACGGAGGGCGCGGAAGGCGCCGAGAACCCGGAGGGCGAGGGCTTCACCACGGCGGTGCTCGGCGAGTTCGCCCCCGGGCTGCGGACCGTACGGCTGGTCAGCCGGGGGCACCCGGACCCGTATCTGCTGGTGGCGGGCGCGGTACGGCGGCTGGCCGTACCGCACACCGGAGTGCCGCTGGGCCTGGGGGACCTCGGCGCCCCGGCCCCGGGCGCCGTCGGCTTCCCGGTGCCGCCGGGCGCGGTGCTGCTCCTGGTCACCGACGGGGTCACCGAGGCGCGGAACGCCGCCGGGGAGTTCTACGACCCGGAGCGCGGGCTGCGCGGGCGGCGCTTCGACTCCCCGGACGACGCGCTGACGGCGGTGGACCGGGACGTCCACGCCTGGACCGGCGGCCCGCGCGACGACGACATGGCGCTGCTGGCGCTGATGCGTCCGCCGAAGGCCGGGCGGTGAGCCGGCTCAGGATTCGAGCGGCAGGGTCTCCCCCGTCTCCAGCAGCGTCTTGAGGTTGGACAGGATGACGGGCCAGCCCTCGCTGACGCCCTTGAGCATCTCGCTGCCCGGCTCGAAGTCGTCGTGCGTGACGGTGAGCTTGACCGCCCCCTCGCCCGCGGGCTCGATCTCGAAGGTCACCTTGGAGATCCGCTCCCGGCGCAGCTCGGCCAGCTTCTCGTCGCTCCAGCCGAACATCGCCGCGATCTCCGGCGTGTACCCGTGCCAGGTGTACGCCAGCTTCCGGCCCGGCTCGGCCTCCAGCACCCGCTGGCCGTGGTCGGCGTACTCGCCGTCCGGGCTCATCTTCCACCGCACCGCCGACCCCGGCTCCCAGTCGGACTCCGGGCCGGTGTTCCCGTGGTACCGGCGGATGAACTCCGGGCTGGTCAGTGCCTCCCACAGCCGCTCGGGCGTGGTGCGGATGACGGTGACGTAGACAAACTCCGTCGCGCTCATGGTGGCGCCCTCCAAGGTCTCTTTCAGCGCGGACAGCGCGCGTACGTGCGAGCGGCTGTAGCGGCCGATCCAGCGTTCGGCGATCTCGTTGACGGGAACGGGGTTGAGGTAGTGCAGCTTTTCCCGGCCTCTGCGGACCACGGTGACCAAGCGCGCCTCCTCCAGTACGGCGAGGTGCTTGCTCACCGCCTGCCTGCTCATCTCCAGGCCCTCGCCCAGCTCCCGCAGGCTCTGTCCGCTCCGGCCGTGCAGCCGGTCGAGCAGACGGCGCCTGCTGGGGTCGGCGAGCGCCTTGAACACCTCGTCCATCCGTCTCCCCTCCCACAGAGAATAGGCAACCTTCTGGTTGCCTGTCCATCACCGGCACCCGCACCCTGCGACGACGGCGCCAGGGCCCTAGGGGGTGTTTCGAAAGCCCCGTGCGGCGCATGGGGCGTCCGGTGCGTGCTCTCGGCGTGCCGGGTGAAAGCCCTCGTACTGGGCGTACTCGGGCTTTCGGCCGGTGCGGCGAGAGCAC
>NZ_JAAKZZ010000090.1 GCF_011045075.1 Streptomyces boncukensis | reverse complement strand
GGACCGGGCGCGGGGCCTCGGGGCCTGCCGGCTCGGGGCCCCGGGCGGGCGGCTCCGGATTCGGGGAGGAGAGCGGAGATGGCCGCTGACCACCAGGACCGCGGCGGCGAGGCCGGGCCCCGCCGGGCGAGCCGCGGCGGCGTGCCCGGGGACGGCGTGCCCGGGGACGGTGTGCGCGGGGACGGTGTGCGCGGTGGTGCCGTACCGGGACTTCGCGCGCGCCGGGTGCGCTGGGTGCGCACGCTGGGGGCGCTCTCCGTGCTCACTGCCCTGCTGGCTGGCTGCGCCTCCATGCCGTCCGGCGGCGGCCTCGACCGGGTGAACTCCTCGCACCGCTCCCAGTCGAACTCCCAGGTGCGGGTCTACGGCGTCAGCCCGCAGAAGGGCGAGACGCCGCAGCAGATCGTCCGCGGGTTCCTGGAGGCGACGACGAGCGACGAGGCGAACTTCTCCACGGCGCGCGAGTATCTGACCAAGGACATGGCCCGCATCTGGAACCCGTTCGCCCATACGTCCGTGCTGTCCTCCGGGCCCAGCGTGCAGAAGGCTCCCAAGACGGAGGGCCGGGGGCTGCTGGGTGACGGGGACGGGGCGAGCTACGCCGTGCGGGTCTCAGGGGACCGCCTGGCGGAGGTGGACCGTGACCACGCGTACTCGCCGGCCGACGGGGAGTACGCCCAGATCCTTCACCTGACCAGGGTGGACGGTGAGTGGCGGATCGACCGGATGCCCGACGGGCTCGTACTCGGCCAGTCGGACTTTCAGCGCATCTACCGCCCGATCAACACCTATTACTACGCCGAGCTGGGCCCGGACGGGGAGTCGGTGACGAACGGGAGCAACGTCCTGGTGGCCGATCCCGTCTATCTGCGCCGCAGGATCGACCCGGTCACCAACACTGTCACCGCGCTGCTGGAAGGGCCGACGAGCTGGCTCGACCCCGTCGTCACGACCGCCTTCCCACGCGGCACGCGGCTCGCGCGGGGGCAGCATCTGACGCTGGAGGACTCCGGCGCGCTGACCGTGCGGCTGAACGCGAAGGGCTCGCGGGCGGGGGACGAGACGTGCGTCCGGATGGCGGCGCAGTTGCTGCACACCGTGCAGGACCAGGCGTCCGCCGAGGTCAGCCGGGTGAATCTGCGGGGCCCACAGGGTGCCGACATGTGCACGCAGACCAAGGAGGAGGCGCGGGACTACGAGCCGGGGCGCCTCAACGGAAGCCCAGGGCGGGTCTACTACGTCGACAAGGACCACCGGGTGACCGCCGTGGGACGGCGGTACAGCGACCCCGAGCCGGTCGGCGGCCCGCTGGGCACCGGCAAGGTGGAGATGGGCGGGGTCGCGGTGAGCCGCTCGGAGAAGGAGGCCGCGGCCGTCACACGCGGCCGGCGCTCGCTGTACGTCGCTCCGCTGGAGGGCGACTCCGGCCGGCTCGGGTCGCCGATGCTGGTCAGCAAGGCCAAGCGCGAGGAGGACGGGCTGTCGGTGCCCAGCTGGGACGGGCTGGGTGACCTGTGGGTCGCCGACCGCGACCCGCGGAACCCGCGGCTGCTGCGGCTGCGCGGCGGCAAGGAGAACCCGGAGGAGATCGCGGTGCCGGGGCTCCGCAAGGGGCAGCGCATCACGTCCGTGAAGATCGCTTCGGACGGGGTGCGGATCGCGCTGCGGGTAGAGGGCGCCAAGGGGCAGTCGTCGCTGCAGCTCGGCCGGGTGCACCGGGGCGGTACGACGGAGCAGCCGGAGGTCAGGGTCGACGAGCTGCGCCCGGTGGCGCCGCAGCTGGAGGACGTGGTGGCGGCGTCCTGGGCGGGCGGCAGCAGGCTCGTCGTCGTGGGCAGGGAGTCCAAGAGCGTCCAGCAGCTGCTGTATCTGGAGACGGACGGCTCCGCGACGGACGAGCCGACGCTGCCCGGGATCAACGACGTGACGGGCGTGGCCGCTTCGGAGGACGAGAGCAAGCCGCTGTTGGCCGAGTCCGAGAACGGCATCGTCCGGCTGCCGCCCGACGCCAACTGGAAGACGCTGACGAACAACGGGTCCCAGCCGGCCTACCCGGGGTGACCGGTCGGCCCAGGGCGCTCGGATGAGCGTACCGCTGGCTGTCTTCGCAGCTCAGGGGTGCGTCGCGGAGTTATCCACAGGGGTGGCGGGGGTGGGTGCCCGCTGCGACAGTGGAGGCATGCGGGAGTTGTGGCAGGAGCTCCGGCAGGAGATCGCGGGCCTGGTGCTGCCCGTGGAGTGTGCCGGATGCGGGCGGTCGCGGACGCGGCGCCGCTTGTGCGAGGTGTGCGCCGGTGTGCTGTCGGGCGCGGTGCCGTGGCGGGTCCGGCCGTCCCGGGTGCCACCCGGGCTGCCTCCGGTCTACGGAGCGTTTCCGTATGCCGACGAGGTGCGGGCCGTGCTGCTGGCTCACAAGGAGCGCGGTGCGCTGCCGCTGGCAGCGCCACTGGGTGCCGCGCTCGCCGGGGCGGTCGCAGCGGCGGCGGCGGCCGGGTGCCCGGAGCCGGCGGGCGGGCCGCTGACCCTGGTGCCGGTGCCGTCCGCGCGCCGCGCGGTCGCCCGGCGGGGGCACGACCCGGTGCGGAAGCTCGCCCTTGAGGCGGCGGGCGGGCTGCGCCGTGCGGGAGTGCCCGCGCGGGTGCTGTCCGCGCTGCGGCAGCGGCGCGCTGTGGCGGACCAGGCGGGCCTCACGGCGGAGCAGCGGGCGGCGAACCTCCGCGGTGCGCTGGAGGCGGTGCCCGGCGGCCGGCGGACGCTGGAGCGGGAGAGGACGGTGCTGGTGGACGATCTGATGACGACCGGGGCCTCGCTGGCGGAGGCCGCCCGCGCGCTCGGCGGGGCGGCGGGCGCGGCGGTGCTCGCGGTGCGCTCCGGCGCGTGAGCGTATGCCGACGGCGCGTGAGCTGTGGCGGCGCGGTCCGGGCCGAGAGCCCGTCCGGAACTCGACGGATGCCCGCGTCGTTGCAGGTGGTACGGAAGAAGCAGCCCCCGAACGGAGGTACGTGCCGGTAGGGGGTGCCGACTCTCCCCCAGTGGAGGTACGTTCGGATTGGGTGGCGATCTTCCCTTCGGGGGAGAAGGAGGTGAGAGTCGCAAGCCGACCTTGTGCCGGGGTGCCCATGGCAGGGAGCCGGGCCTCCGGCGTCAGTGCACCAAGGACGGTTCTGAACGTCACAGTGGAGCCGTCCGGGAACGGAGTTCTGCGTGGACATCGTCGTCAAGGGCCGCAAGACAGAGGTGCCCGACCGGTTCCGCAAGCACGTGGCCGAGAAGCTGGAGAAGATCAAGAAGCTCGACGGAAAGGTGATCAACCTGGATGTCGAGGTGTGCAAGGAGCACAACCCCCGGCAGGCCGACCGTTCCGACAGGGTGGAGATCACCCTGCGTAGTCGTGGACCGGTCATCCGTGCGGAGGCGGCGGCCTCCGATCCGTACGCGGCGCTGGACCTGGCGTCCAGCAAACTGGAGGCGAGGCTGCGCAAGCAGCACGACAAGCGCCGAGTGCACCGCGGCGGCAACCGCGCCCCGATGAGCGTGGCGGCGGCAACCGCCCATCTGGCCTCGGAGCTCAACGGAGAACTCGACGCGGCCGCCAAGCCGGCAACCGTCACCGAGGACGACAGGCAGCCGGTGGTCACCAGGATGGGGCCGCTGGAGATCCAGGGCGAGGGCCCGCTCGTGGTCCGGGAGAAGACACACGCTGCCGCGCCCATGACGCTCGACCAGGCGCTCTACGAGATGGAGCTGGTCGGGCACGACTTCTATCTGTTCGTCGACTCCGAGACCAAGCAGCCGAGCGTCGTCTACCGGCGGCACGGCTATGACTACGGCGTGATCCATCTGGAGCCGGATCCGTTCGTGGACGAGCCGCCGCACGGTGCGGGTGGCGCCCTCAAGAGCTGACACGACTCTGTGAGCCACCGGCGTGATGAACGCGCCCCCGGCGGGGACGGAGCCCCTGCCGGGGGCGCGGGCATGAGTAACATCGGGACTCACACCAACCGCCTTTCTGCGGAGCGCGGTTGACGCTGCATAGGATGCAGGGGGAGGAACGATGGTGGACAGCTTCGGGCCAGCGATGCCCGTGCCCGATGCTCACCCGCGTCCGGAAGCGGAGGAGCTGTGTGAGCGCGAGTCGCGCAAGGAGCCGATCCGGGTGCTCGTCGTGGACGATCACGCGCTGTTCCGGCGGGGGCTGGAGATCGTCCTCGCCCAGGAGGAGGACATCCAGGTCATCGGGGAGGCGGGAGACGGTGCCGAGGCCGTGGACAAGGCCGCCGACCTGCTGCCCGACATCGTGCTGATGGATGTGCGGATGCCCAAGCGCGGCGGTATCGAGGCGTGCACGTCCATCAAGGAGGTGGCGCCCAGCGCCAAGATCATCATGCTGACGATCAGCGACGAGGAAGCGGATCTCTACGAGGCGATCAAGGCCGGGGCCACGGGCTATCTCCTCAAGGAGATCTCCACCGACGAGGTGTCCACGGCCATTCGCGCCGTCGCGGACGGCCAGTCGCAGATCAGCCCCTCCATGGCGGCCAAGCTGCTCACCGAGTTCAAGTCGATGATCCAGCGCACCGACGAGAGCAAGCTCGTGCCCGCGCCCAGGCTCACCGACCGGGAGCTGGAGGTGCTGAAGCTCGTCGCCACCGGTATGAACAACCGGGATATCGCCAAGGAGCTGTTCATCAGCGAGAACACGGTCAAGAACCATGTGCGCAACATCCTGGAGAAGCTGCAGCTCCACTCCCGGATGGAGGCCGTGGTCTATGCGATGCGGGAGAAGATCCTGGAGATCAGATGAGCGGCCCCCTGCGGGGCGCCCTCGGCCCGCGAGACCGCGAGACCGGTGCGCCGCGAGCCGCGCCGTCAGGAGCGCGCGGCTGACGGCGGGCATCTGTGCCGCCCCCTGGCAGGCCCTCCACCGGCAGCTCAGCCGAAGGCCGCCTTCAGCTCCGTCTCCAGGCCCTCCCGCAGCTCCTCCGGCTCGCAGCGCTCCACACGCACCGCGTCGCAGCCGACCCACTCCGCCGCCTCGCGCAGCGCCCGCGCCATGGGCTCGACGTCCCTCCGGCCGCGCACCGAGAGCTGCCGTGCGACCAGCGTCGTCCCCTCCCGCGCCGGATCCACCCGGCCCACCAGCCGGCCGCCCGCCAGCAGGGGCATCGCGAAGTAGCCGTGCACGCGCCGGGGCCGCGGGACGTACGCCTCCAGCCGGTGTGTGAAGCCGAAGACACGCTCGGTGCGCGCCCGGTCCCAGATCAGCGAGTCGAACGGGGAGAGCAGGGTGGTGCGGTGCCGTCCGCGGGGGGTCTGCTCCAGCGCCGCGGGGTCCGCCCAGGCGGACCGGGGCCAGCCCGCGACCTCCACCGGGACCAGATCCGTGTCCGCGAGGACCGCGTCCACCTGCTCGCCCTTCAGCCGGTGGTAGTCCGCGAGGTCGGCGCGCGTGGCGACGCCGAGCGCGGTGCCCGCCTGCCGCACCAGGCGGCGTATGCACGTGTGGTCGTCGAGGTCGTCATGGAGCAGCTCGCCGGGGATCGCGCGTTCCGCCAGGTCGTAGACCCGCTTCCAGCCGCGGCGCTCGGTGACCACCACCTCGCCGATGTCCAGCAGCCACTCCACCGCGATCTTGGTCTCGGACCAGTCCCACCACTCGCCGCCGTTCCGCCCGCCGCCCAGGTCGGCCGTGGTCAGCGGGCCGTCGGCCGCGAGCCGCTCGCGCACGGCGGCGCAGGAGCCCTCCCGGTCGGCCATCTGGTGCCAGCGGTGGCCGCGCGCCCGGAAGGCGCGCCTGCGGAACGCGAAGTGCGGCCACTCCTCCACGGGCAGCACGCAGGCGGCGTGCGACCAGTACTCGAAGCTGTGCGATCCCGTCCAGTACGCCGACTCCACCGCCTCGCGGCCCACCGGCCCCAGCCGGGCGTACGGCACCAGCTCGTGGGAGCGCGCCAGCACCGAGATCGTGTCCAGCTGCACGGCGCCGAGGCGCAGCAGCACCCCGCGCGCTCCGGCACGGCGGTCCGGGGCGCCCAGCAGCCCCTGGGCGCGCAGCGCGATCCTGCGGGCCTCGTCGGCGGAGAGGGTCAGTGCGGGGCGGTGCGCGGTGGTCATGCAGCACACCCTAGGTGCCCCCACTGACAGTCCCCTTCGCCTCCGGGAGCGGGGCCGCGCCGCGCCTCCAGGCCGTGTCCAGGGCGTGTCCAGGGCGGGTCCGGCTGACACGCCCTGGACACGGCCTACGCTCTCGCCGTGCTCGGCAGATACGGGGTCTCCAGCGCCCGCCCCCAGTCGGACGGCAGCAGCGCCGCGATCCACGCGTCGCGCCGCGTCCCCCGGTGCACGATCCGCGCCCGCTGCACGCCCTCCAGCACGAAGCCGAGCCGCCGTGCCACCGCCAGCGACCCCTCGTTCCCCACCTGGGCCACCCACTCCAGGCGCTCCACGCCCAGTCCGGCGAACGCCCAGTCCACCACCGCACGGCCCGCCTCCACGGTGTACCCGCGGCGGCGCTGCCCGGGTGCCGTCCAGAAGCCCAGCTCGGCCTGGCGCTCGGCGGTGCGCAGCTGCGCGATCCGCACCAGCCCGATCGAGCCGACCAGGTCGCCCGCATGTGTGAAGGCCCCGAAGTTGTACATCGTGTCCTCGGCCCACCCCGCGGGGTTCGTCCGGGTGACGAACTCCAGCGCGTGCTTGCGCTCGTACGGCTCCGGCAGCGGCAGCCAGCGCAGCGTGTCGGGATCGTCGCAGGCGGCGGCCACCGCGTCCGTGTCCCGCTCCGCGAAGGGGCGGAGTATGAGGCGCTCTGTACGGAGTGTGAGGGGTTCCATACTTCCGATTGTGCCGCTCGCCTCTCCGGCACCTTCCAGGGCTCCGGCACGTTGGGGGTACAGGGGCAGTCGTCCCTCGCATACGATGGCCGGTGCGGTAAAAGGCCCTCGGCGAGGAGAGGGCCCCGACCCCGTGCACTAACCGTGCAGACCGTGCCAGGCCCGACCGGCGAGGAGCCACCCCAAGTGTCCGTCTTCGGCAAGCTCATGCGTGCAGGTGAAGGGAAGATCCTGCGCAAGCTGGACCGCATCGCTCGGCAGGTGAATTCCATCGAAGAGGACTTCGTCGGCCTGTCGGACGCCGAGCTGCGAGCCCTCACGGATGAGTACAAGGAGCGGTACGCCGACGGCGAGAGCCTCGACGACCTGATGCCCGAGGCATTTGCCACGGTCCGGGAGGCCGCCAAGCGCGTGCTCGGCGAGCGGCACTACGACGTGCAGCTGATGGGCGGCGCCGCGCTGCACCTGGGCTATGTGGCCGAGATGAAGACCGGTGAGGGCAAGACCCTGGTCGGCACCCTCCCCGCGTATCTGAACGCCGTTTCGGGCAGTGGCGTGCACATCATCACGGTCAACGACTATCTGGCGCAGCGCGACTCCGAGTGGATGGGCCGGGTGCACCGCTTCCTCGGGCTGAGCGTCGGCTGCATCATCGCGAACATGACGCCGGCCGAGCGCCGCGAGCAGTACGCGTGCGACATCACCTACGGCACGAACAACGAGTTCGGCTTCGACTACCTGCGTGACAACATGGCGTGGTCGAAGGACGAACTCGTCCAGCGCGGTCACAACTTCGCGATCGTCGACGAGGTCGACTCCATCCTCATCGACGAGGCCCGCACCCCGCTGATCATCTCCGGCCCCGCCGACCAGGCCACCAAGTGGTACAGCGACTTCGCCAAGCTCGTGAAGCGCCTGGAGAAGGGCGAGGCGGGCGACCCGCGCACCCAGAAGCCCGAGACGGGCGACTACGAGATCGACGAGAAGAAGCGCACCGTCGGCATCCACGAGGCGGGCGTCACCAAGGTGGAGGACTGGCTCGGCATCGACAACCTCTACGAGTCGGTGAACACCCCGCTGGTCGGCTATCTCAACAACGCGATCAAGGCCAAGGAGCTCTACAAGAAGGACAAGGACTACGTCGTCATGGACGGCGAAGTCATGATCGTCGATGAGCACACCGGCCGTATCCTCGCCGGCCGCCGCTACAACGAGGGCATGCACCAGGCCATCGAGGCGAAGGAGGGGGTGGAGATCAAGGACGAGAACCAGACGCTCGCCACGATCACCCTCCAGAACTTCTTCCGCCTCTACGCACGCAAGGACCACAACGGCAAAGAGGTGCCCGGCCTGTCCGGCATGACCGGTACGGCGATGACGGAGGCCGCCGAGTTCCACCAGATCTACAAGCTCGGCGTGGTCCCCATCCCCACCAACCGCCCGCTCGCCCGCGCCGACCAGGCGGACCTCATCTACCGCACGGAGGTCGCCAAGTTCGACGCGGTGGTGGACGACATCGCGGAGAAGCACGAGAAGGGGCAGCCGATCCTCGTCGGCACCACCTCGGTCGAGAAGTCCGAGTACCTGTCCAAGCAGCTCACCAAGCGCGGTGTGAAGCACCAGGTCCTCAACGCGAAGAACCACGAGCGCGAGGCCCTGATCGTCGCCGAGGCGGGCCGCAAGGGCTCGGTCACCGTCGCGACGAACATGGCCGGCCGCGGCACCGACATCAAGCTCGGCGGCAACCCCGAGGGCATGGCGGAGAACGAGCTGCGCGAGCGCGGCCTCGACCCGAACGAGCACCCGGAGGAGTGGGCCGCCGCGCTGCCCGACGTGCTGGAGAAGGCCGAGAAGGCGGTCAAGGCCGCGGTGGACGAGGTCAAGGAGATCGGCGGGCTCTACGTCCTGGGCACCGAGCGGCACGAGTCCCGCCGGATCGACAACCAGCTGCGCGGCCGCTCCGGCCGCCAGGGCGACCCGGGCGAGTCCCGCTTCTACCTCTCCCTGGGCGACGATCTGATGCGGCTGTTCAAGGCGCAGATGGTCGAGCGTGTGATGTCGATGGCGAACGTCCCTGACGACGTCCCGATCGAGAACAAGATGGTCACCCGTGCGATCGCCTCCGCGCAGTCCCAGGTGGAGCAGCAGAACTTCGAGATCCGCAAGAACGTCCTCAAGTACGACGAGGTGCTCAACCGCCAGCGCGAGGTCATCTACGGCGAGCGTCGCCGCGTCCTGGAGGGCGAGGACCTGCACGAGCAGGTGCGGCACTTCATGGACGACACCATCGACGCGTACGTCCAGGCGGAGACCGTCGAGGGCTTCGCCGAGGAGTGGGACCTGGAGCGGCTGTGGGGCGCGTTCAAGCAGCTCTACCCGGTCAAGGTGGCCGTCGAGGAGCTGGAGGACGCCGCGGGCGACCGCGAGGGCATCACGGCCGACTTCATCATCGAGTCCATCAAGGACGACATCCACGAGCAGTACGACGCCCGCGAGGAGGAGCTCGGCTCCGACATCATGCGCGAGCTGGAGCGCCGTGTGGTGCTGTCCGTCCTGGACCGTAAGTGGCGCGAGCACCTCTACGAGATGGACTACCTCCAGGAGGGCATCGGCCTGCGCGCGATGGCCCAGAAGGACCCCCTGGTCGAGTACCAGCGCGAGGGCTATGACATGTTCCAGGCCATGATGGACGGCATCAAGGAGGAGTCCGTCGGCTACCTGTTCAACCTGGAGGTCCAGGTCGAGCAGCAGGTCGAGGAGGTGCCGGTGCAGGACGCCGCGGAGCAGCCCTCCCTGGAGAAGGACGCCGTGCCGGCCGGTGCCGGCGCCGGCGGCGGACCGGCGCCCGCGATCCGGGCCAAGGGCCTGGACGCCCCCCAGCGGCCCGACAAGCTGCACTTCTCCGCCCCGACCGCCGAGGGCGGTGTCGTCGAGGGCGAGATGTCGACGGGTGTCGGCCCGGAGGAGTCCGGCGGCCCCGTCCGCTCGGCGGCCGACGGCATGACGCGGGCCGAGCGCCGCAAGGCCCAGAAGGGCCGCCGCAAGAAGAAGTAGCTCCCCCCCCCGCGCGGAGCGGGGGAGCGACGGAGCGAGGGGCTGCCCGCTGGAAGGGGCGGCCCCTCGCTGTGCTCGCGGAGGGCCGGCGAGCGCAGCCCCGGTGCCGGGTACGCACGATCCGTCGGCACGGCCTGACATCAGCACATGTCCAGCTCGATGGCCGTGCACTGCCAGCGTCCCTGGGGCCCGAACTCCAGGCGGAAGGCCATCGCCCGCTGGCGGCCGCCCGTGGCGATACGGGCGAACGCCTCGATGACGCCGGGCCGCGGCTGCGTACCGCGCGCCTCCAGGACGGCGGGCGTCGTACGGTCCGTGCCGCCCGGCCGGAGCGGGGCCTGCCGCGCGAGCTGCGCCAGCCGGTCGTAGGCGGCCCCTCGCGCGTGCGACAGCAGGGCGTGCACGGGGAGCTGCCCGCTCAGCACCAGCAGCAGCCGGCGGGCGAACCAGAACGGCGGCTGCTGCTCGCGCGAGCGGTGCGCGGCGGCGCGCAGCGCCGAGTCGGCCGGGCGCCGCGAGTCCCGCCGGCCCGGAGGCCGGGTCGGCGGGCCGCTCCGCTTCGGCCGTCCGCGCGGTGCGGAGCCGTGGCTCGGACGGTCGGGAGTCGCGGGCGTGGTCATGACAGGGTCCCCCGGAGAGTGCCGGGCCCGGCGGGTTATACCGGGCGGTAACTGAATGGCTGGCCCCTGGTTCTAGCCGTGCTGATCACGGCTCGCAACGGGGTGGGGGAGCGGCCCGGGGGCCGCTGGACGGTTCACCTATCAGAGGGAGTCGGCGGCTGCCCCTTGCCGTGGCGCGCCGTCTACCTGCGGCTTCGTACGGCCGGCGAGCGCGGCGGCGCGCGGGTCCGGACCGTATGCTGGCGTGACACCTGCTCAGGCGATACACGAAAGCGGCAGCCATGCGTGTCTATGTCCCCCTGACCCTCTCCGCGCTCCGGCAGGCTCACCGGGCGGGCGAGCTGGGGCCCGGCCCCCTCGACGCGTACGCGGTCACCCCGGGGCTGCGGGAGTGGTACGTCTCGGACGCCTCGGACGAGGACGAGGAGCTGGAGTACGCCGCGCTCGGCCGCGCAGCGCGGGCCTCGCTGCGGCTGCTCGCCGCCGACCCGGACGCCGTACCGCGCCGGGTGGTCCTGGCCGCCGAGGTGCCCGGGGGCCAGGTCGCGGCGGATCCGGACGGCACGCTGGTGGAGGAGGCCGTCGGCCGGGTGCGGATCGCGGGCGCCGTGCCCCTGGCGAAGGCCGCGGCGGCGCATGTGGACGCGGAGGACGCGGAGGCGGACGTACGGGCCGCGGCCGGGGCGCTGGACGCCGCCGCGCGGGGCGACGGGGACGCCCGGTTCACGGTGGACGGCGCGGATGACCACGAGCTGCTGTGGTACGCCACCCAGGAGATCCCCGCCCTGCTCGCAGAGGGCTGAGCCGGGCGCCGCGGAGCGCACGGAAATCCGGTACCGCGCTGTCGGACCCGGCACGTACCGTCGTACGCATGGTCTTGGGGCGCGAGCGGAGCAGGCAGGCCGGTGCGGCGGCACACATCATCTGGGACTGGAACGGATGTCTGCTGAATGACATCCACGCGGTGGTGGAGGCGACGAACGCCGCGTTCGGAGAGCTGGGCCTCCCTTCCGTGACACTGGAGCGCTACCGGGAGCTGTACCGCGTCCCCGTGCCGAAGTTCTACGAGCGGCTGCTGGGGCGGCCGATGGCCTCCGCCGAGTGGGCGGTGATGGACGAGACGTTCCATCGGCACTACTGGGAGCGCGCCCCCTCCGCGGGGCTGGCGGACGGCGCGGCGGAGCTGCTCGCGGCACGGCAGGAGGCGGGACGCACCCAGTCGCTCTGCTCGCTGGCGCCGCACGGCAGGCTGCGGGAGCTGCTGCGCGCGCACGGGATAGCGCACCGCTTCACCCGGGTGGACGGCGCCGCCGGGCAGCACGGCGGGGGCCGGACGGGCAAGGCGGAACAGATGGTGCGGCACATGGCGGCGCTGGACGGGGTCGCCCCGGAGCGCACGGTGGTCATCGGGGACGCGGTGGACGACGCCCTCGCCGCCGCGCACGCGGGGGCGAGGGCGGTGCTGTTCACCGGCGGGTCGCACAGCAGAGCGAGCCTGGAGGAGGCCGGGGTCCCGGTGGTCGACAGCCTCCGGGCAGCCGTCGAGACGGCCGACCGCATGGCGGGCCAGGACACCGCCTAGGGCCCCGGGGGCCCAGGGGTCCTAGGGTCCCAGGGCCCTGGGGGTCCGCCCGCCCGCCGTGCCCCGGCGTACGCTCGGCAGTCGGCCACACCGGCGAAGTCCGGGTCCGGGTTTTGTACACATAAGGCCCATGACGGGTCTGGGGTGCGGGGCGATAGCCTTACCTACGTGATCAGCGCGATATTCACCGGGGGAGCGCCAGTCAGGTCGCCCTCCGCTCAGCGTCCGCGGTGCACCGGTGCCCGCGGCGCCGCTGGTCGTCTCCCGCGGCACAGCGGCGGATCCGCGCGGACCCGTGTCCCGATGCCGTGCCCTTCCCATCCCGACGTCACGCAACGGCGCGCGACAGGAGTCAGAGGACATGCAGACCAAGCTGGATGAAGCAAAGGCCGAGCGGCTGGCAGAGGCCGCTCGGGTGGCCGAACAGAGCCCGGCCGGGGGCCATCACCCGGTCCAGGGGCTTGAGGACGACGCGCTCGCCGCGTATCTCCAGCGCTACTACCTGCACACCGCCCCCGAGGACCTCACGGACCGTGACCCATTCGACATCCTCGGTGCCGCCCTCGCCCACTACCGTCTCGCCCAGGAGCGCCCGCAGGGCACCGCCAACGTACGGGCCTACTCGCCGTCCGTCGACGAGAACGGCTGGTCGTGCACGCACACCGTCGTCGAGGTCGTCACGGACGACATGCCGTTCCTGGTGGACTCCGTCACCAACGAGCTCTCCCGGCAGGGCCGCGGCATCCATGTCGTGATCCACCCGCAGATGGTGGTGCGCCGCGACCTGACCGGCCGGCTGCTGGAAGTGCTCGCCGACGGGGACGAGCCCGCCTCGGCAGCCGAGGCGCGGGCGGCCCGCGAGGCGCTGCCGCATGACGCGGTCGTCGAGTCCTGGATCCATGTCGAGATCGACCGGGAGACGGACCGGGAGGACCTCAAGCAGATCAACGGCGACCTGCTGCGGGTGCTGTCGGACGTCCGCGAGGCCGTCGAGGACTGGCAGAAGATGCGCGGCGCCGCGATCCGCATCGCCGAGGGGCTGACCGACGAGCCGATCGCCGAGGACCTGCGGGACCAGGAGGTCGAGGAGGCCCGCGAGCTGCTCCAGTGGCTCGCCGACGACCACTTCACCTTCCTCGGCTACCGCGAGTACGAGCTGGACGTCGAGAAGGTCAACAGCGACGAGGAGCTGGTCCTCACCCCGGTCGCGGGCACCGGGCTGGGCATCCTGCGCTCCGACCCGTACCACTCCGCCGAGGACGGCCACCCGGTCTCGCCGTCCTTCAACCGCCTCCCGCGCGACGCGCGGAAGAAGGCGCGCGAGCACCGGCTGCTGGTGCTGACGAAGGCCAACAGCCGCGCGACCGTGCACCGCTCCTCGTACCTCGACTACATCGGGGTGAAGAAGTTCGACGCGGACGGCAACGTCATCGGCGAGCGGCGCTTCCTGGGGCTGTTCTCGTCGGCCGCGTACACCGAGTCGGTCAAGCGCGTCCCGGTGATCCGCCGCAAGGTCGCCGAGGTGCTGGACGGGGCGGGCTTCACGCCCGACAGCCACGCGGGCCGCGACCTGCTGCAGATCCTGGAGACCTACCCGCGCGACGAGCTGTTCCAGACGCCGGTCGACCAGCTCCGCTCCATCGTCACCTCCGTGCTGTATCTGCAGGAGCGCCGCAGGCTGCGGCTGTATCTGCGGCAGGACGAGTACGGTCGCTACTACTCCGCGCTGATCTACCTCCCCCGCGACCGTTACACGACGGGCGTGCGGCTGCGCCTCACCGACATCCTCACCGAGGAGCTGGGCGGCACCAGCGTCGACTACACCGCCTGGAACACCGAGTCGGTGCTCTCCCGGCTGCACTTCGTCATCCGGGTCAAGCCCGGCGCCGAGCTGGTGGAGCTGACGGACGCGGAGACCGACCGCATCGAGACGCGGCTCGCCGAGGCGGCCCGCTCCTGGGCGGACGGCTTCAGCGAGGCGCTGGTCGCCGAGTGCGGCGAGGAGCAGGCGGCCGAGCTGGCCCACAAGTACGCGCACGCGTTCCCCGAGGGCTACAAGGCGGACTTCCCGCCCCGCGCCGCCGTCGCCGACCTGCAGCACATCGAACGGCTGGCCAGGAGGGGCGGGGACGAGGCGGAGCGCGCCCCGGACTTCGCACTGAGCCTGTACGAGCCGGTGGGCGCCGCGGCGGGGGAGCGCCGCTTCAAGATCTACCGAGTCGGGCAGCCGGTCTCCCTGTCCGCCGTGCTGCCGGGGCTGCAGGCCATGGGCGTGGAGGTGGTGGACGAGCGGCCGTACGAGCTGCGCCGTGCCGACCGCTCCTCCGCCTGGATCTACGACTTCGGGCTGCGCATGCCCGACTCCCAGCGGCAGGGCCTGGACGAGGAGACCAGGGAGCGCTTCCAGGAGGCGTTCTCGGCTGTCTGGGATGGCCGCGCGGAGAACGACGGGCTGAACGCGCTGGTGCTCTCCGCCGGGCTCACCTGGCGGCAGGCGATGGTGCTGCGCGCGTACGCCAAGTATCTGCGGCAGGCGGGCGCGACGTTCAGCCAGGCGTACATGGAGGACACCCTCCGCCGGAACGTGCACACGACGCGGCTGCTGGTGAACCTGTTCGAGGCCCGCCTCGACCCGGGCCGCACCGCCGCCGGGTACGAGCTGACGGACGGGCTGCTGGAGGAGCTGACCGGCGCCCTGGATCAGGTGGCGAGCCTGGACGAGGACCGCATCCTGCGCTCGTTCCTCACCGTCATCAAGGCCACCCTGCGCACCAACTACTTCCAGAGCGCCGGCGAGGGAGGCAGAGAACGGGGTCAGGCCAGCAGCGGCGGCGGTTCGCACGACTACGTGTCGATGAAGCTGGACCCGCAGGCGATCCCCGATCTGCCCGCGCCCCGCCCGCAGTACGAGATCTGGGTGTACTCGCCGCGCGTCGAGGGCGTCCATCTGCGGTTCGGCAAAGTCGCGCGCGGCGGGCTGCGCTGGTCGGACCGGCGCGAGGACTTCCGTACGGAGGTCCTCGGCCTGGTCAAGGCGCAGGAGGTGAAGAACACCGTCATCGTGCCGGTCGGCGCCAAGGGCGGCTTCGTCGGCAAGCGGCTGCCCGATCCGGCCGCCGACCGCGACGCCTGGCTGGCCGAGGGCATCGCCTGCTACCGGACGTTCATCTCCGGCCTGCTCGACATCACCGACAACCTGGTCGGCGGCGAGGTCGTGCACCCCGAGGGCGTGGTCCGGCACGACGGCGACGACACCTATCTGGTCGTCGCCGCCGACAAGGGCACCGCGACCTTCTCCGACATCGCCAACGAGGTGGCGGAGTCGTACGGCTTCTGGCTCGGCGACGCCTTCGCGTCCGGCGGCTCGGCCGGATACGACCACAAGGGCATGGGCATTACAGCCAAGGGCGCCTGGGAGTCCGTCAAGCGGCACTTCAGGGAGCTGGGGCACGACACCCAGACCCAGGACTTCACGGCCGTCGGCGTCGGCGACATGTCGGGTGACGTGTTCGGCAACGGCATGCTGCTGTCCGAGCACATCCGGCTGGTCGCCGCGTTCGACCACCGGCACATCTTCCTGGACCCGAACCCGGACGCGGCCACGTCATACGCGGAGCGCCGCCGCCTGTTCGACCTGCCGCGCTCCTCCTGGGCGGACTACGACACGGAGCTGATCTCGGCGGGCGGCGGCATCCACCCGCGCAGCGCCAAGGCCGTGCCGATCACCCAGCAGGTGCGGGCGGCGCTCGGCATCGAGCCGGGCATCAGCAAGATGACCCCGGCCGAGCTGATGAAGGCCATCCTGACAGCGCCGGTCGACCTGCTGTGGAACGGCGGCATCGGCACCTATGTCAAGGCGTCCACGGAGAGCAACGCCGACGCCGGGGACAAGGCCAACGACGCCATCCGGGTGGACGGCCAGGACCTGCGCGTCAAGGTCGTCGGCGAGGGCGGCAACCTCGGCTGCACCCAGCTGGGCCGGATCGAGTACGCGCGGGGCGGCGGCAGGATCAACACCGACGCGATCGACAACAGCGCCGGAGTGGACACCTCCGACCACGAGGTGAACATCAAGATCCTGCTCAACGCGGTCGTCGCGAACGGCGACATGACCGTCAAGCAGCGCAACGCGCTGCTGGCCGAGATGACCGACGAGGTCGGCGAGCTCGTCCTGCGCACCAACTACGCGCAGAACGCCGCGCTCGCCAACTCCGCAGCCCAGGCGGCCAGCCTGCTGCTGGCCAACCAGCGCCAGATGCGCCGCCTGTCCAAGGAGGGCCGCCTCGACCGCGGACTGGAGTTCCTGCCCACCGACCGGCAGCTCCGCGAGCGGCTCGCGGCCGGACAGGGCCTCACCCAGCCCGAACTGGCGGTCATGCTCGCGTACACCAAGATCACGGTCACCGAGGAGCTGATCGGCACCGGGCTGCCGGACGACGCCTATCTGCAGCGGCTGGCGTACGCGTACTTCCCCAAGGCGCTGCGCGAACGGTTCAGCCAGCAGATCGACTCGCACGCGCTGCGCCGCGAGATCGTGACGACGGTGCTCGTCAACGACACCGTCAACACCGGCGGCTCCACTGTCCTGCACCGGATGAAGGAGGAGTCGGGCGCCTCCACGGAGGAGATCGTCCGCGCCCACACGGCCGCCCGCGCCATCTTCCGGCTGGGCGACATCTGGGACGAGGCCGAGGCGCTGGACAACCGGGTGGCCGCCGACACGCTCACCACCATCCGGCTGCGCGCCCGCCAGCTGGTCGAGCGCGGCACCCGCTGGCTGCTCAACAACCGCCCGCAGCCGCTGCTGCTGGCCGACACCATCGAGCAGTTCAGCGAGCGGGTCGAGACCGTCTGGACGGAGCTGCCCAAGCTCCTCAAGGGCGACGACCTGAAGCTGCACCAGAAGGTCTACGACCAGCTCGCCGGGGCCGGCGTCCCGTCCGACCTCGCGCTGCGCGTCGCGGGCTTCGCCGCCGCGTTCTCCGCGCTCGACGTGGTCGCCGTGGCGGACCGCACCGGGAAGAACCTGCTGGACGTCGCCGAGGTCTACTACGACCTCGCCGACCGGCTCGGCATCACCCAGCTCCAGCAGCGGGTGAGCGAGCTGCCGCGGGGCGACCGCTGGCAGTCCATGGCCCGCGCCGCGATCCGCGAGGACCTCTACGCCGCGCACCAGCTGCTCGCCGCGGACGTCCTGGCGGCGGGCAACGGCAGCGCGTCGGCGGAGCAGCGGTACGAGGCGTGGGAGGAGAAGAACCGGGCGATCCTGGTGCGGGCGCGGGCCACACTGGACGAGATCCAGGCGTCCGACACGTTCGACCTGGCGAACCTGTCGGTCGCGATGCGGACCATGCGCACCCTGCTGCGCAGCAACCGCTGAGTGAGCCGCGCCGTGCCGGGTACGCCCGTACGGGCGTACCCGGCACGGCGCGCCCGCCCCTGTCGGCCTACCGTGAAGGTTCGGTAGGCCGGGAGGTGCCCGTTGACACGCATACGCACGGGAACCGCGCTCGCCCTGCTGGCCCTGGGCTACGCCCTGCAACTGCTGGGCGTCCTGCTGGCCGGCGCGGTGCCGGCGGCCCTCGGCGCCGCCCTCGGCGCGCTGACCGACACCGCCCTGCTGGCCCCCTCCCAGCGTCCCGTCGCACGGTGGCTGGGCCGCACCCAGCTGACCGCACCGGTGCGGCAGCTGCTCCGGGACGGGCTCTTCCTGGGCGCACTGGTCCGCCTGGACACGCTGCGGCCCGACGCCGCCGGCGCCTGGCTGCTGGGCGCCGTCCTCGGCTGCTGGGCGCTGCACTTCCTGTGCCAGGCGGTGGCGGCGGCCGTACGGACGCGGCGCAGACTGCCGTTCGTCATCCAGAACATCGACGGGTCCGGGCTCGGCCTGACACCCGCGCCGCCCCGGCTGTTCGCCCGGCAGGGGACGCAGCGCCTGGCCGCGGCCGGCCTGCTGACGACGGCGGGCATGACCGTCTCGGCGGCCACGGAGAGCGCACAGGGCGCGGCCCTCGCCGCGAGCCTGTGCTGTGCCGTCCTGCTGGCCGGCACGGCCCGTCTGAGCGCCTGGCTGCTGCCGGGACGGCGCGTGGTGGACGAGGAGCGGGCACTCGACTGGCTGGACGGCTGGCTGGCGGACTACCGCCCGACCATCGGGCTCTACTTCTCCGGCGGCACCTCGTCCGCGTACCAGGTGAACATGTGGCTGACCACCCTCGCGGCACTGGACGGCCGCCCGCTGGTCGTGCTGCGCGAGCGCTTCATGGTGCGCAGGCTGGACACCACGGACGTCCCCGTGGTGTGCCTGCCGAGAGTCGCGCACCTGATGCGCCTGGAGCACTCCACCCTGCGCGTCCTGCTGCACCCCTCGAACTCCGGCAAGACCTCGCAGGTGCTGCGCATCCCCAGCATCAAGCACGCCTTCATCAACCACGGGGAGAGCGACAAGCTGTCCTCCTGCAACCCCTACGCCAGGGCGTACGACCAGGTGTGGGTGGCCGGGGCGGCGGCCCGTGAACGCTACCGGCTGGCGGACATCGGGGTGGAGGACAAGGACGTCGTCGAGGTGGGCCGCCCCCAACTGGCCGGCATCCGCCCCGCACCGGGCACCCCGCGCGAGGACGGGCGCCTGACCGTTCTGTACGCCCCCACCTGGGAGGGCTGGACCACCGATCCGGGCAACACCTCGCTCGTCCTCGCCGGTGAAGAGATCGTCAGGGCGCTGCTGGCCGACGACAGGGTCCGGCTGCTCTACAAACCGCACCCCATGACGGGAACCGTCGACCCGCGCGCCGGCGACGCCGACCGACGCCTCCAGACGCTGATCGCCCAGGCCAACGCGCGGCGTGCGGGCCCCGGACCCGCCCCGGAGGCGGTGCGGGCGCTGGAGCGGGCGACGGCTCAGCTGGACCGGCTGACCGCCCAGGCCGTCCGGGCGAGCGCCGACGAAGTGGAGCGGATGCGGGTGCAGTCCCGTCCCGAACCCGGGCGCGCCGACCGCGTCGCGGCGGCCACGGAGCGGTGGGAGGCGGCGTACTGGGCCGCGCTCCCGCCGTACGCGCACCAGGTCGTCACCGGCAGCCGGCCCGGTGTCCACTCCTGCTTCAACCAGGCGGACCTGCTGATCTCCGACGTCTCCTCAGTCGTCTCCGACTTCCTGGTGAGCGAGAAGCCGTACGCCGTCGCCAACACCTCGGGGATGAGCGAGGAGGCGTACCGGGCGGCCTTCCCCACCGTGCGTGCGGCCACCCTCCTCACACCCGGCGCCGCGGACGTCCCCGCGCTGCTGGCGACCGTGCGGCACCCCGAACGGGACCACTTCGCGGCCGCCCGCCGCGAGCTGAAGACCCACCTCCTCGGCCCCGCCGAGCCCCCGTCCCGCGCGCGGTTCAACCGGGCCGCGCTCGCACTCGCCGCCGAAGCCGAAGCGCGCAACGCCCGGCAGCGCGACCTGGTGGGGGACGGCCCGGCGGAGCGGGTGGTGTGGACGGACATCGTGGGCGAGGCCGAGTCCGAGGGCGCGCCGGACACCCCGCAGGCGCTGGCCGAGGCATTCGGCGACGTCGGCGACGACGAGCGCCCTGAGGGGCCCTGAGGCGCTCTGAGGCGCTCTGAGGCGTCCTGAGGGCCCGCCGTCGCCGCGTGAGCCGGGCCGCGTCCGACGGATCGCGCGTACCCGGCATCGGGGCTGCGCCCGCCAGCCCAGCCTCTAGATGATTGATGTGCTTTCGCTCTGTCTGGAACGGCGAAGAGTGCCCAGGATTGGTGCTGAGAACACTGGCTCGACCCGTGGGGCGTGCTGTGAACACCGATCTGGACACTCTCCTGACCGCACT
>NZ_JAAKZZ010000909.1 GCF_011045075.1 Streptomyces boncukensis | reverse complement strand
CCCGCCCTCCCGGTCCAGCCGGGTCACGGCGGCGTCGGTGACCGTGCCCCGGGTGCTGGTGCCCTCCTCGGCGAGCACCGCGGCGCTCTTCTTGCGGTCCCTGGCCAGCTCGGCGCGGAGCGGGCCTGTCGTCACCTCCCGCCAGCCGCGCAGGCTCGTGCGGACATGGCGCCCGTCCACCGTGGTGAGCCGGGCGAGGTGGTCCCGCGCCGCCTCCAGCGCCGCGTCCCGGGCCTCCCCGTACCCGCGGTCGCCGTCTCCGCGGGCCTGCGCGTAGTGCCAGCCGGAGAGGGCGCACCACGCCGTCAGCAGCGCGACGGCCAGCGCGGCCAGGGGGTACCCGGTGGGCAGCGAGGGGCGGGCCCCGCGCAGCGAGATCCGCAGCTTGATCATCGGTCCTCCAGTCCGAGCAGGCCGCTCATGCCGGTGGGGCCGTCGGAGACGTCCGCACCGTCCCGCAGCGCCGCGGCGCCCAGGGGGCGGCCCGGTCGGGCCGGCTCCGGCACGCCTGCGCTGGGCGCGTGCGCCGAACCGCGCACGTTCTTCCCGCCGGCGGCTGGCTCCGTACAGCGGGCGCCGGTGTTCAGCGGCGGTGCAGGCGAGGTGTCCAGGCCGTTGCGGTAGGCGGTGCCGCCGTAGCCGCCGGTGCAGGGGAGCGGTTGGAAGAAGGTGGTCACCATGCCGAAGCGGAGCCCGTCGGGGGAGAGCGCGGAGGACCCGGCGGCGATCACCCTGGGCAGCCGCACCAGCAGCTCCTCCGTCCCGCGCTGCCGGGTGACCAGCAGCTCGGAGGTCGTGGTGAGGTTCGCCAGCAGTACGCTCAGCGCCGGGTCGGTCTCCCGCAGCAGCGCGCTGACCTGGTCCGCTGCGCCCGGGGCCCGCTCGATGACGCTGCGCAGGTCGCTGTCGGAGTCCTTCAGCTGCGCGGCCAGCCCCCGGGCCCCGGTGGCGAAGTCCCGGATGGCGCGGGCCTCCTGGTTCTGGGTGCGCAGCACCGTGTCGGCGTCGACCAGCAGCTTCTCGGTCTCGGGCAGCACCCGGTCGGCCGCCTTGACGAAGTCGCGCCCGGTGTCCAGCAGGACCCGCAGGTTCTGGCCCTGCCCGTGGAAGGCGTCGCCGAGCTCGTCCACCGTGGTGCGCAGCGAGTCCAGCGGTACGGAGCCGGCCAGCGCGTTCAGGCTGGTGATCATGTCGGTCACCGGCGCGGGGGTGCTGGTGGACGCGCGGGACACCACGGAGCCGTCCGCCAGGTAGGGCCCCTCGTCGGTCCGCGGCAGCAGGTCGATGTACTGCTCGCCGACGGCGGACAGGCCGGCCACCCGCGCCCGCAGGTCCGCGGGGATGCGCGGCGCCGAGTCCTCGATGCGCAGCTTCGCCTCGACGCCGTCGTCGGTCAGGGCGAGGGAGTCCACCCGGCCGACCCGGGTGCCCCGGTAGCTGACCCCGGCGTTCTCGAACAGGCCGCCGGTCCGGGCCAGTTCGACCCGCACCGTGTAGGTGTCGCGGAAGCCGATGTACTCGCCGACGTCCGCGTAGCCGACGGCGATCCGGATCAGGACGAGCGCCCCGAGCGCCAGAAACGCCAGGTTCCGCAGATGGATGCGCCAGGTGATCACCGGTCACCCCCCGTCCGGCCTTCGCCGGTTCCGGCGGCTGCGGGCAGCGGC
>NZ_JAAKZZ010000908.1 GCF_011045075.1 Streptomyces boncukensis | reverse complement strand
CGCCTCCTCTCTCCGAGCCCGCCCCCGACTCC
Source organism: Streptomyces boncukensis (assembly GCF_011045075.1). Classification (GTDB taxonomy): domain Bacteria; phylum Actinomycetota; class Actinomycetes; order Streptomycetales; family Streptomycetaceae; genus Streptomyces; species Streptomyces boncukensis. Next base: position 1,642 of record NZ_JAAKZZ010000908.1, on the reverse strand, counting down.
CGACCAGCCAAGGCCAGGACCGGCCAAGGAACGAGAGGGTGCCCATGCCTGCGATATCCCTGCCCCGCCGCGCGCTGCTCCTCGGCCCCGCAGCGGCGCTGCTGTCGAGTGCCTGCGGCAGCGCCGGCGGAGCCGGGGCGGACCGGCGCGAACTCGGGATATCCGCCATCCCCGACCAGGATCCCGAGCTGCTCAACCGGCTCTACCCCGCCGTGGCCGAGCGGTTCGCCGACGCCACCGGACTCCGGGTGCGCTACCGGCCCGTCACCGACTACACCGCCGTGGTGCGGGCCTTCGAGGTCGGCGACATCCATCTGGCCTGGATGGGCGGGCTCACCGGAGTGCAGGCCCGCAAACGGGTGCCGGGCGCCGCGGCCTTCGCCCAGCGGGACATCGACGCGGGCTTCCGCAGCCTGTTCATCGCGCACACCCGCTCCGGGCTGCGGCCGTTCGAGAGGGTCGGCGGCCTGCGCGAACTCGCCGGGCACACCCTCACCTTCGGCAGCGAGACCTCCACCTCCGGCCGCCTCATGCCCGAGTACTTCATGCGGCAGGCCGGGCTCCGCACGCGCGATCTGAAGGGGAAGCCCGGCTTCTCCGGGTCGCACGACGCCACCATCGAGGCCGTGGCGGGCGGCAGCTTCGAGGCCGGGGCCGTCAACCAGCAGGTGTGGGAGGCGACGTCCCGCAAGGACCCCGCAGCCGTGCGCTCGGTGCGGGTGCTGTGGCGCACCCCGGGCTACGCCGACTACCACTGGCTGGCCCGCCCCGACCTGGACGACACCTTCGGGAGCGGCACCCGGGGAAAGGTGCGGAAGCTGCTGCTGGGGCTCGACTCGCGGGACGCCGAGGACGCCGAGGTGCTGAAGCTGTTCGGCGCCGAGTCGTTCGTCTCCACCCGCGACTCCGCCTACGACCGGATCGAGGACGTGGCCCGCGACCTGGGGCTGCTGGCGTGAGCGGCGCACGCGCGGCTGCCGGGCCGCAGACAGCGACGAAACCCGCACACAGCCGCGCGGGCGGAGAAGCGAACGGGGAAGCACAGTGAGCGGCGCGTCCCCCGCGGTTCTGCTGCGCGGCGCGGGGCGCCGGTTCGGTCCGCACGAGGCGCTGCGCGGGCTGGACCTCACCGTCGGGGCCGGGGAGCGCGTGGCGGTGCTCGGCGCCAGCGGCGCGGGCAAGAGCACGCTCCTGGCCCTGCTCAACGGCGCGCTGGAGCCGACCGCCGGCAGCGTGGAGGTCCTCGGCGAGCAGCCCGCGCTGCTGCCGCCAGCGCGGCGGCGGCTGCTCCAGCGGCGCATCGGCTCGGTGAGCCAGGACCTCGCCCTGATCGAGCGGGTCCGGGTGGTGCACAACGTCAACGCGGGGCGGCTCGGCCACTGGAGCACAGCCCGCGCGCTGGCCTCGCTGGTCTGGCCCCGGTCGCTCGGCGCGGTGCGGGACGCGCTCGACCGCGTCGGGCTGGGCTGGGCGCTCCACGAGCGCACCGAGCGCCTCTCCGGCGGTGAGCGGCAGCGGGTCGCGGTCGCCCGGCTCCTGGTCCAGGCACCGGAGCTGGTGGTGGCCGACGAGCCCGTCGCCAGCCTGGACCCGGTGCGGGCCGCGGACATCCTCGGCCTGCTCGGCTCGCCGCCGCCCGGCC
>NZ_JAAKZZ010000907.1 GCF_011045075.1 Streptomyces boncukensis | reverse complement strand
ACCCCCTTCGTCCTCCGCCCCCTCATCCAGCGCCAGCAGCCGGACCGCCTGGACATGCTCGACGGCATCAGCTGGACGACCCACCGTCCGGGCCGGGAGGTCGTCCAGGAGACGGTCCGCCCGCACGACGTCCCCAAGCTGCTGGTCGACGTCTTCGACAACCCCGTCCCGCGCGAGGAGGCGGACCTCCTGGTGACCCGCCTGGAGAAGCTGAACGCCGAGTAGGCCGCGCCCCGCGGATCACGGTGGCCTTCCTGCCGCTGCTTCCGGGTCGGGTCTGCCCCGTGCTGTTGCGTCGCAAGGCGCGGGTGCATGCGGGGTTGCGCGCGCAGTTCCCCGCGCCCCACGGGGGCGCTTCAGGGGCGCGGGGAACTGCGCGACCAGCCACACCTCAGCCGCAGCCTGCGACGCGCAGCAAGGGGCAGCCCCGACCCAGCATGATCCGCCGGACCGGCGCTAGCGCGTCGCGTACAGCACGATCAGCGCGATGGCGCCCGCCGCCGCAGGGGCCAGCACCTCGTACGCCCACCGCACCGAGACCCGGCCCTGCGCGGGCTCGCTCTCCCCGTGCCGCTCCAGCAGCTCGCGCAGCTCGTCCACGGCCTGGTCGGAATGGGCCCGCTTCTCCTCGGCCTCACCGGGGTCGACGTCCGGCACCCCGCGCCCGCCGAACAGCCCGCCGCGGGGGGCGGCCCCCTGTCCGGACGCGATCCGCTCGTTGTGCCGGTGGGCCTTCTTGCGGTCCCGCAGCGAGACGGGGATCGCCCACATCTGGTACTTGGCGCCGTCCGCGACGACCTCGCACGAATACCCGGCCCGCACGGACTCCACGCTCCCCCACGGCGCGGTCACCGTCCGGAACGGGTTCCGGATCCGCAGCCGCTGCTCCCCCGCGTACACCGCCGGGCGCAGGGTGAACGCGACGACCAGCGGCGCCCCGCACAGCAGCCCGGAGAGCGCCAGCGCCCGCTGGTCCCCGTGCCCGTTGATCGCGGCGTCCGAGACCAGCCAGACCGCGAGCGCCAGCAGCGCCACGCCCCCCGCCATCCCGGCGGGCGAGCGGTAGACCCGGTCATCGAACTTCTGCCGCGGCCCGCCGGGCGCGCCCCCGTGCTTCTCGCCGCGGTCCTCGCCGCCTGCTGCGTCCTCGCTCATAGCGCCGATTCTGCCCGATGGCCCCGGGGATTGGTCAGACGGGCGGCCGGCCTCCAGTGGCACGCCCTCTGGCACCCGGGACAGGCCGTTGACGTGTACGTGCTCAGCAGTCACTCTCGGTGCGTCCGACGCTGTGGCCCCTCGCCGTTCCGGCCCGTCCCAGGGAGAGATGCCGTCAACTTGACCCGGCCCTGAAGGGACCGGGCTTGGAGGTAGTGCCCAACTGGCTGCTGGGTTGACTCCTCCGTCCAGACACCCCTATGGGGTGGCAGGGACGCGTGACTCACGCCCCGCAGCCCACACGTTCTCGCCCCGGTGGGCGAGGACGTGGGAAGCGTTCCGGTCGGCGTGCGCAACGACGCCGCACGACCGGCATACGAACTTGGCCTGGGAGACGCGGTTGAGCCGGTCGACGTGTCCGCATTCCGCGCACTCCCGGGAGGAGTAGGCGGGGTTGACGAACACGAGCGGGACACCGACCCGCCGCGCCTTGTAGACGATGAAGTCTCCGAGCTGGGCGAAG
>NZ_JAAKZZ010000906.1 GCF_011045075.1 Streptomyces boncukensis | reverse complement strand
CCCGTCCGGCTGCTTGGCGTGGCGGCCCCCGGCACGGCGGCGGGACCCGGGCTTCCGGGACCCGCCGTCCTCGCCGCCGCCGCGACGGCGCTTCCGCTGCGCGGGGACACCGCCTTCGCCGGGCGCGGGCTCGCTGGACGCGGACTCGCCGGCGTCCGCTCCGCCCGCCGCCGACTCGGCGCCGGGCGGACCGCCCTGGCCGGGGACACCGGGACCCTGGTGCGGAGGGGGTCCGGGCTCCTGCGCGCCGCCCCGGTCCTCCGGCCCTCCGGCTCGGTCGCCTCTGTCAACACCCATGGCCCAAGCCCCCGTACACACAGTCGCGGCAATCGCAACGGAACACCGCGACAGCGTGTCACACCACCCGTCAAGGGCAACCGGGCCATCGCATCAACCACTCGTCCGGGGTGTCCTCGCGGAGGTTCGCCCCGAGGATTCCCCCGTATGAGCGAGCACGGGCCGCCGGGGAGCGCCGGCCGAGAGCGTCACCCGGCACGGCGGAGCCGCCGCCTCGGCGGAGCCGGAGGCTCCGCCTCGGCGCCGGCGACCTCGCCTCAGCGCACGGTGCGCGAGCGCAGCCCCTCCAGCAGGATGTCCAGCAGCCGGGTGGAGGCCGCCGCCTGCTGGGCCGCGTCCGGGAGCGAGGGCGCCGCTGTCGCTATCACCAGCAGCACATCGCCGACCGTCACATCCGCCCGCAGCTCGCCCGCCGCGCGCGCCCGCTCCACCAGCTGGCCGACCACTGCGAGCAGCTCGGCGGCGCCCGCGTCGTCCTCCAGCGCGTCGAACGCGGTCTCGTGCTCGGCCTCCGGGGCCGGGCGCTGTTCGACCAGGCGCAGGCCGGCCAGGCCGTCGCCGTTCGGGTGCGAGTGCTGCTCCTCGGGCTGGGCCTGCCGCTGCTGCGGGACCCGCGCCTCGCTGTCGGCCCAGCTCTCCGCGCGCAGTATCCGCGGCGGCAGCAGCCGCCCCGCGCCGGAGGCCACCGAGGTGCGCAGGAAGCGGGAGAGCGCCGACCAGGGCTCCTCCTCCTGCCCCAGCGCAGCGCGCGCCTGCTCGGTCAGCCGCGCGGTCTCCTCCTCGGCTATCCGCCGGACCAGCACGTCCTTGCTGGGGAAGCGGCGGTAGACCGTCCCGACCCCGACTCGTGCGCGCCGCGCCACGTCCTCCATCGGCGCGCCGTACCCCAGCTCGCCGAAGACTTCGCGCGCCGCCCGCAGCACGTGCTCCAGATTCCGCTGCGCGTCGACCCGCAGCGGTGTGGTCCGCGCCGCCGTCCCGGCGCTGCCCGGGCCGCTGCCCGGGATGGTGCTCGGAATGGTGCCGTCGCCCGCGCTCGCGGGCCTGTCCGCGCCTCCGGCCGGCTCTGTCTGACCGGTCGTTCCCGAGGCCGCCGGAGCGGCCGACGCGGTGGGCGCCGCGGGTACGGCGGAAACCGCCGGCGACGCCAACTGAGAGCTCTGAATCCCCTGAATGTGCATACTCGTTCCCCCGGTTATCAAAGTCTCCCCCCGGAGACCCCCGCCTTTTCGCAGTCGGTGTGCGGTGCACTGGTCGTCACATGCCACACCCCGCTGGGTTACGAACATAGTTGAGCCCAGGACGTGAGAGAAGGGGGCGGTTCCGTGCATCCCTCTCATCGGGCGGATCGCAGTTGCCCCCGGCCTGTTTCCACCCCCGTCC
>NZ_JAAKZZ010000905.1 GCF_011045075.1 Streptomyces boncukensis | reverse complement strand
GGCCCTCGCCACCCCCTCCCGGCTGCTGATCCTGGCCCGGCTGCGCGAGGGGCCCTGTGCGGCGACCGAACTGGCCGCGACGGTGGGCATGGAGCAGTCCGCGTGCTCCCACCAGCTGCGGCTGCTGCGGAACCTGGGCCTGGTGACCGGCACCCGCAAGGGCCGCTCGATCGTGTACGCGCTCTACGACAGCCACGTCGCCGAACTGCTGGACCAGGCGCTGTACCACGTCGAGCACCTGCGACTCGGCCTCACGGACGGGGCGGTCGGGACGGTCGGGGCGGTCGCGACGGGCGCGACGGACGGGGCGGACGTGACGAACGCGGGGTCACCGGCGGAGGGCTGAGAGCGGCCCGACCGTTGCATTCCGGTCGGGTTGGGATGGCGGCGCCCGCCGGTCCGCACCGGGACCGCACGCCGCGAACCGGGACAACTCGCCCGAATGGCGCGTGATATCGGCCACCCGTACCCCCGACCCCATCTGCCCGTGCCCGGGCCACGCCCGGAAACACCCACACCACACGGCTGTCACATATCAGCCACACGGTGTCCGCATATCGTGACCGAACCACCAGGGGTGCGCACACGAGCACGGTCCGCATACGGAACACTCCTATCCGCACACGCCACTTCGAGTGAAGGAGTGCTCACTATGCGCAAGAACAGCAGGCGAACCATGGCCGTCGCACTGGCGGCCGTCACCTGTCTGGCGGGGCTGGCCACCGGTACCGCCGGCGCCGCGGACGCGGCGCACACCGCAGGCGACGACGACAGTCCGCGGCCCGCCGGCACGTCCAAGTTCGTCCTCGCGGTCGGGCACAGCGGGGTCACCGGGGTGATGGTCCCCGAGCGCGTGGTCACCCTGGAGTGCGGGCCCTACGTACCGGACGGCGACCACCCCAAGCCGCTGCGGGCCTGCGACGACCTGACCCGCGCGGGCGGCGACCTGCGCACCCTGGCGGACCTGAACCGGGACGGGATCTGCACCAAGGAGTACAACCCGATCACCGTCACGGTCGACGGCTACTGGAAGAACCGCCGGATCAACTTCGACCACACGTTCCCGAACCCGTGCCTCAAGCGGCTCAACGCGTCAGCCCTGTTCCAGTTCTGAGGCGCTGAGGACCGGCCCCGGGCAGGGGAGAGGCCCCGGACAAGTGTGGTGTCCGGGGCCTCGGCTCCTGGGGCAACTCCTGGGACGCTACCGCTGCTTCTTGCCGATGAGGCTGGCCATGCCGAAGGCGCCGCCGCCCGCGATCGCGAGCCCGAGCAGCGCGAAGCCCTCCTTCAGCGTCCCCTCCCACCAGAACTTCAGCGGAGCGAACGGCTCGTGCTCCATCATGGCGTCCAGCGCGTCGCTGCCACCCGCGTCCATCAGCGAGAAGAGGTAGCCGTTCGCGACGCCCGTGATGCACGCGACCATCGCCAGCGCCGCCGGGGCGATGTACGCGGCCGGGTTGGGCCCGCCCATCCTGCCCGCGACCCCGCCGACGGCCACGGCGAGCGCGATCGCGAAGACGAGGTACATCAGCCGCAGGCCGATCTTGGACAGGTCCTCGTAGCTCAGGAAGAGGATTCCGGCGAACAGCATCGCGCCGATACCCGCGGTGAGCCACGAGAGAAGGAACGCCTTGACCCCGCTGCCCTGACGCTGCGGCGGATACCCCGGCCCCTGCGGATACC
>NZ_JAAKZZ010000904.1 GCF_011045075.1 Streptomyces boncukensis | reverse complement strand
CGCCAGCTCCACCAGCCCGAACCACGCCGTCGAGAACACCACCGGGACCGCGGCGGCAGCACGCCAGCTCCAGCCCTCCGGGATCCCCACCACCATGCGGGCGTCGGCCACCGCCACGGACCCGAACGCGCCCTCGAAGAGGCCCATGACCTCATCGCCCGCGCTCAGACGGGTCACCTCGGCGCCGACCTCCAGCACCACGCCCGCACCCTCGCTGCCCAGCCCTGTCTGGCCGGGCGCCATCCCCAGACCCACCAGCACATCGCGGAAGTTGACGCCCGCCGCGCGCACCGCGATCCGCACCTGCCCCGGCTCCAGGGGCTCCAGCACCTCCGGACAGGGCAGAGCGGAAATGTTCTCCAGTGTGGCCGTGCCCGTGGTGCCCAGGCACCACGGGCCCTCGCGGGGGATCTCCAGCTCACCGCCATCGTCGGCGCGCACCAGACGGGGCACCAGCGCCCGGCCGTCGCGCACCGCCAGCTGCGGCTCGTCGGCGGCCACCGCCCGCAGCACCGCCTCGGCCACGCCGTCGCTCGTCAGCTCGGTGTCGGGGCCGAGGTCGAGGAGGTGGAACCGGTCCGGGTTCTCCGACTGGGCACTGCGCACCAGCCCCCAGACCCCGGCAGCGGCCGGATCCACATCGCTGCCGTCCCCGTCCACGGCGTTGGCCCCCCGCACCGCCACGACCAGACGCGTCTCGCCGAGCCGGGACTCGGCCAGCCAGCTCTGCACCAGGGTGAGGGCGTCCTGGGCCGCGCGCAGGCCGTCCTCGTGCGAGGCGGGCGAGCCGTGGTCGGATACGGCGAGGCGGGTGAGTACCGCTGTCGGGGCGGGCTCGCCCGCCCCGATCGCGCCTGCCAGGGCTTCGAGGTCCGGGTAGTGGCACGGGGAGTGGTCCGGGGAGTGGGAGCCGCTCGCCGACTCCGGTACGGCGCCCCGGCCTGCTCCGGCTCCCAGCACCGCCCACGTGCCCTCGGCCCCGTACGGTTCCGGCAGCGGAGTCCAGTCGACGGCGAACAGCCCGTCCGTGTCCTGGCCGCCGCCACGCGCGGCCTGTAGCTGGGCGGGCTCGGCGGCGCGCATGACGACCGACTCGGCGTTGAGGACCGGAGCACCCACGGCGTCGGCCAGCACGACCCGTACGCCCAGCTCCCCTTCCTCGCCCCCGCCGTCCTGGAGCGGGGTCAGACGAACCCGGAGGGTGGTCGCGCCGGAGGCGTGGAGCGAGACCCGGGTCCAGGAGAACGGCAGCCAGATCTGTCCCGTCTCCTCCGCGTCGGAGTCCTGTCCGAGCAGGAACGCCGGGTGCAGCGCCGCGTCCAGGAGCGCGGGATGGATGCCGTAGCCGTCCGGCTCTCCGGCGGCTTCGGGAAGCTCCACCTCGGCCAGCAGATCCGGCCCGTCCCGCCACAGGGCACGCACTCCCTGGAATGCCGGGCCATACGCATAGCCCGCCGCACCGGCCCGCTCGTAGAACCCCTCGACGTCCACCGCCTCCGCAGCCGCCGGAGGCCAGGCCCCCTCCGCTCCCAGCGCGGGCGCCCACGCCGACTCCCGGCCCCCGAGCGTGCCCGCCGCATGACACACCCACGAGCCCTCGCCGGACCCCTCCTCCTCAGCACGCGAGTACACCTGCACCTCGCGCCGTCCGTCCGCGTCCGCCGCTCCCACCACCACCTGCACC
>NZ_JAAKZZ010000903.1 GCF_011045075.1 Streptomyces boncukensis | reverse complement strand
CCGGCTGCTGGGCGGCGAGGCGGAGTTCGACGGGGCCGACACCTCCACCAAGCTGAAGCTGCTGGGGGTGGAGGTGGCGTCGTTCGGGGATGCCCAGGGGCGTACGCCGGGGGCGCTGGAGGTGGTGCTGAACGATCCGGTGGCCGGGACGTACGGCAAGCTCGTGGTCTCCGACGACGCGCGGACCCTGCTGGGCGGCATCCTGGTCGGCGACACCGGGCGGTACACGCTGCTGCGGGCCTCGGTGGGGAGCGCGCTGCCTGCCGACCCCGGAGCGCTGCTCGCCCCCGAGAGCGGGGCTCCCGGCGCGGACGGGGGCTCCGGCATCGGGGCGCTGCCCGACGCCGCGCAGATCTGCTCCTGCCACGCCGTCACCAAGGGCACGCTGCGCGGGGCCGTCCGCGAGGCGGGGCTGTGCGACATCGCCCAGCTCAAGCAGCACACCAAGGCGGGCACCGGCTGCGGCTCCTGCGTCCCGGCGCTCAAACAGCTGCTCGCGGCCGAGGGAATCGAGCAGTCCCGCGCGCTGTGCGAGCACTTCGAGCACTCCCGCGCCGAGCTGTTCGAGATCGTCGCCGCCACCGGCATCGGCACGTTCTCCGAACTGCTCGCCGCGCACGGCCGGGGCGGTCGGGGCTGCGACATCTGCAAGCCCGCCGTCGCCTCCATCCTCGCCTCCCGCGACAGCGCCGCCCACATCCTCGACGGCGAGCACGGCGCCCTGCAGGACACCAACGACCGCCATCTGGCCAACATGCAGCGCAACGGCACCTACTCCGTCGTCCCCCGCGTCCCCGGCGGCGAGATCACCCCCGACCGGCTGATCGTGCTCGGCGAGGTGGCCCGCGACTTCGGCCTCTATACGAAGATCACCGGTGGTCAGCGCATCGACCTGCTCGGCGCCCGCCTCGAACAGCTCCCGCACATCTGGCGGCGGCTCACCGACGCCGGGTTCGAGTCCGGGCACGCCTACGGCAAGGCCGTGCGCACCGTCAAGTCCTGCGTGGGCTCCACCTGGTGCCGCTACGGCGTCCAGGACTCCGTCGGGCTCGCGGTCGAACTGGAGCTGCGCTACCGGGGCCTGCGCAGCCCGCACAAGATCAAGGCAGGGGTCTCCGGCTGCGCCCGGGAGTGCGCCGAGGCACGCGGCAAGGACTTCGGCATCATCGCCACCGAGCGGGGCTGGAACCTCTACGTCGGCGGCAACGGCGGCTTCACCCCCCGGCACGCCGAGCTGCTCGCCTCCGACCTGGACCGCGACACCCTGGTGCGGACCGTCGACAGGTTCCTGATGTTCTACATCCGCACCGCCGACCGCCTCCAGCGCACCGCCGCGTGGATCGAGGCGCTGGACGGCGGGCTGGACCATCTGCGCGCCGTGGTCGTCGACGACGCGCTCGGCATCTGCGACGAGCTGGAGGCCGCCATGGAGCGGCATGTGGCCGACTACCGCGACGAGTGGCGCGGCGTCCTGGAGGACCCCGGGAAGCTGGCCCGCTTCCAGTCGTTCGTCAACGCCCCGGAAACCCCCGATCCCGCCATCGAGTTCGCGGTGGAGCGCGACCAGCCGGTGCCGGTGCCGGCGCCCGCGCCGGTGACGCTGCCGGTGCCGCCGGTTCCCCCCGCCGCCGGCGCGGAGCAGACCGGAGAGGTGGCCGCCGTATGAGCCCCCGTACGCCGTCCCGTAC
>NZ_JAAKZZ010000902.1 GCF_011045075.1 Streptomyces boncukensis | reverse complement strand
GGGTGCGGGGCCGTGCTGGCGCGGGCGGTCAGCCGCGGCGGGAGCAGGGTGGCGTCCGGCACGGTGCGGCCCGCCAGCTGGGCCATGAGCAGCTCCACCGACCGCTCCCCCACCTCGGCGGCCGGGATGGCGACGGACGAGACGGGTACGGCCATGCTCCCGGCCGTCTCGTCCGGGCACACCGCGACCACGGACAGGTCCTCGGGCACGCGCATCCCGGCCCGCTGGAACGCCTCCAGGAGCGGGCCGAGCGCGGATTCGTTGTGGACGACCACCGCGCTCAGTCCGGGGTGCCGGCGCAGCAGCCGCTCCGCCGTCTCGCGCGCCGCGGCCTCGCCGGGCGCGACCGGGACCACCGTGGAGGCCATGCCGCGGCGCCGCGCCGCGGCGGTGAAGCCGGCCGCCGTGCGCCGTGCGAAACCGGTGCCGCGCGCGTACACCTCCGGCGGCGAGCCGAGCAGCGCCACGCAGCGGTGCCCCAGCCGCGCGAGGTGGTCGACGCAGATCTCGCCGGTCGCGGTGAAGTCCAGGTCGATGCAGGTGAGTCCGTCCGCTTCGGCGGGGAAGCCGATGAGCACGGCGGGCGGGCGCAGCGAGCGCAGCAGCGGCAGCCGCGGGTCCTGCATCTGGATGTCCATGACGATGAGCCCGTCGGCCAGCGCGCTGCCCGCCACCCGGCGCAGTCCGTCCTCGCCCTCCTCCTCGGTGAGCAGGAGGACGTCGTGGTCGTAGCCGCGGGCCGCCGTCGCCACGGACGCGGCGAACTGCATCTGCACGGGCATGTGGATGCCGGCGCGCAGCGGCATCACCAGGGCCAGCACGTTGGAGCGGCTGCTGGCCAGGGAGCGCGCCGGGGCGTGCGGGCGGTAGCCGAGCTCGCGGATGCTGTCCTCGACCCGCTGCCGGGTCGCCGCCGAGATCGACCGCTTGCCGCTCAGTACGTACGACACGGTGCTCGGCGAGACCCCGGCGTGCCGTGCCACATCAGTGATCTTGACCAACGCCGCTCCCTCGGTCCCGTGCGCCCCGGCCGTCGTCGAATCGTTTCGACGACGGCGGCTGCAACGAATGCGCGGAGAAGGTAAGGAGGGGGAGAGGGCGTGTCAACGGTTTGGACACAGGAGCGCTCGCACAACGCCGCGCGGGGCGGGCCCCCAGGGCCCGCCCCGCGCGGTCGCCGCGACCGGGTCAGCCGCGGTTCACGACACCCAGCCCCGCTGCCGCGCGAGCGCGATGACGCACTCCCGCACCTCCTTGATCTGGGCTCCGGTCAACGAGTCGGCGCCCTCCACCAGGGCGCTGGTCAGATCGTCGCGGAGCTCCTCGGCGGACTGCGCCTCCGCGTCACCGGGCTCGGCGGAGACCGGTGCCGGGCGCAGCGAGCGGCTGAACCGCCCCTCGGAGGGCGGCTGGTGGATGAGCCGGATCTCGGACGCCTTGGGCCCCTTGTCCCCCATCTCCATGGAGAACTCGACCTCGCTGCCGGCCTGGAACAGGTACTTCTCGTCCAGCAGGTCGTTGGCGTGCATGAAGACGTCCTCGCCGCCGCCCTTGGGCTGGATGAACCCGTAGCCGCGGACCTCGTCGAACTGCAGAACCTTGCCCGTCATCAGCACAGCTGTACCTCCACGCCAAACCGCCACGGCGGCCGCCATGGCAGGCGGCCGCGATCTACGTGATCAACATACAAACCCC
>NZ_JAAKZZ010000901.1 GCF_011045075.1 Streptomyces boncukensis | reverse complement strand
CTAGTGCTTCGCTGCGGAGGTTCCGCTGGTGATCAGATGTCTGCGAGTTGCTTGTTGATGTCGTCGATGTCGAGGTGGTCGGGGTCGAAGCTGCCGCCGATCCACTCGGTGAGTTCGTCGTGCTGTTCGTGCTTGGGGTCGGCGAGGGCGGCCAGGAGTTCGCCGTAGCCCCAAGGGCCGCCGCAGTCCTCGGGTGGGCAGGCCCGGCGGCCGGTCAGGCAGTGCGGATAAGTAGCGTCGGACTCGCGGGGCAGCACCTTTTCGACCTCGATCACGTGCTCCCAGCCGTCACCGAAGTCGTAGGTGTAGCAGATCTTGTCTCCGGCGGCCGGGGCGACCGCGTGGAGCGGGACCTTGGCCTCGTTGCGGTGGCCGAGTTCGCTGTCCGGGCGGCCGTAGTCGCCGGCCGGGGTCGCGAAGAGGTGCATGTGGTAGTCCTCCCAGCCCATCGCGGTCTGGATGACCAGGTGCAGGCGGGCCAGGGTGAGGCCGGCGGGGACCTGCAGGCGGCGCCAGATCGGCGGACGGATGTCGGCCAGGGTGACCTTGATCTGCAAGATGGAGTCGGCGGGCATCAGGCGGGTTCCTTCGCGGCGGGTGCTGGTGCGGGGTCAGTCTGCCGGGGGCGGCCGTCGTAGTGCCAACGAAACGGACGGGCCGTCTCGTTGTGCGCGAGGGTGAAGGCGCAGACCTTGTCCAGCAGGTCCTGGCGGGAAGAGAAGTCCCCGTGCCGGAGCACCCGCCGACCGAGCAGCGAGAAGAAGAGCTCCACCTGATTCAGCCAGGACGCGTGCTTGGGGGTGTAGTGCGGCACGAACCTGGCGTGGGCGGCCAGCCAGGTGCGGGTGGCCTTCGACACGTGCGCGGAGCCGTTGTCCAGCACCAGGTGCACTGTCAGCTCGCGGGGAATGGTCCGGTCGAGGCGGGTGAGGAAGGCGATGAAGTGCGCGGAGTCGCCTCGCGGCAGCTCTTCCACCACCACCTGCCCGGTGTGCACGTCTAACGCCGCGGTGATCGAGACGGTGCCGTGCCGGACATACTCGAACTCCCGCAGCCGCGGCCTGCCCGCCGCAGCCGGCTGCTCGGGGTGCTTGCGCGACCGCGCGGCCATCGCGGTCTTCTCGTCGATCGACACCACGATCGAGCCGGGTGGCCGGTTGAGATACAGCGCGCAGACCTCGGCCGCCTTGGTGAAGAACTCCGGGTCCTCCGGCCGGGTCAGCCAGCCGCGCACCCGGTGCGGCTTGATCTCCAGGGACGCCAGGATCCGTCCCACCTGCGAGGGTGAGATCCCGGTGTCCGCCACCTGCTGGGCGATCAGCCGGTGCGACCACCCGTCGTAGGGATAAGGCGGTTCGCTGGTCGCGGCGGCCACGATCCGCAGCCGCACCTGAGGCCCGAATGTCCGCGGCCGACCCGACCGCGGCCGATCCTCCAGCCCGTCCAGCCCCTCCGCCAAGAACCGGTCTCGCCAGCGCACCACCGTCGTCTCCGCCACCCCGACCCGCCAAGCAACCTCCCGCGTGCCCAGCCCCGCAGCGACCAGCAGGACTATGCGCGCCCGCCGCACCTCCCTCTGCGAGGCAGTGTGCGCCCGTACCCGGGCCTCCAGCACCCTCTGCACCTCAAGACCAAGAATCACGCCCTGCCAACGAGCACGACCTCACCAGCAGAACTTCCGCGGCGAAGCACTAG
>NZ_JAAKZZ010000900.1 GCF_011045075.1 Streptomyces boncukensis | reverse complement strand
CCAAGCCCTCCTCCGCCTCGCCCGCCACCGCATCAGCGTCATCTTCGCGATGCTCCGCGACGGCACCTTCTACGAACCCAGAACCCCCCGCCTCGCTTGACGAAGGACATAGAGGCACCCCCCGCTCTTCTTGGGGGCTTCGAGGGGATCTCCCAGGCAGGAGTGCCTCTGGTGCTCGGCGTCGGACTGACCCGGCAGCAAAGACCCCCTGGGGCCCCTGTCTTGGGCTCGGTAGCGAGCAGCCCATCAGTCTTCGTGCGGAGCTTCCAGTTCTTGAAGCCGTTCCGCGATGTCGTCGGCCCATGTCTGTGCCCACCGCCGCAGCAGAAGGATTGCTTGGTCGTCGAGCCCGTACGCAGCGAATTCCGTATCGTCGATCCAGTCGGCTCCGCCCAGCCGTGCTTGAAGCTCGCTGAGGTCGAAGGAGTCGCGGGCATGACGCCGACCGAGCTCTTCGAGTTCGATGTGGCTCCAGCGGTCAGCGGCGGCTTGTACGTCGATCAGGTCCCTGGCGAGTCCGCGGTCGGCCAGCGCGCGGACCTTTGTGCCGACGACGTCTTGGAGAGACAGCACCAAACCGTGCTCGGTGTGCACGGGGGGCCGCCAGAGCGCTTCCTTGAGGATGTCGACCTCGCACTCTTCATGGCTGGTGGGATCGGTGACGATCAGACGCGCGGACAGCGGGTCTGTCTCCAGAGCTCTTACGCGCCATCCACGTTGCTCCAGGCCGGTGCGTACGACAGCGGCAATGTCCTCCATGCGGTCCGAGTTCTCGGTCGCGACATCGAGGTCCTGGCTGAGCCGGTCGACAAGTCCGTGCGCTTGGACCGCGTAGCCACCGGTAAGCGCCAGAGGGTAGGTACCACCCACGGCGAGCACGTCGGCAAGCAAGCGGCGGTGCAGATCGGTGAGGTTCACGCAGCAGCCTGGGCGCTGTGAGCCAGCTCACCGAAGGAGCTCTCCCATACCTCACGGACGTCACGGCTGACCAGCGTGCGGAGCGTGGGCCACAGGTCGACGAGGTGGTCGCGGTTGAGGAATCGGACCAGGTCGTCGTGCAGCCCCTCGGCCAGGACGATTCGGTAGTAGCTCATCCGTAGCCGCGGCTGATCGAGATCGAACGTGGTCAACCCCGACCACGCCAGATGGAGCGGCAGACACACCGTGCCTTGCTCGGGGCCGGCGAGCTCGGAGAGCGCAGCGGGCAAGCGTCGCGCGAACCTGGCACGGCGGAGCTCGGAAGGACTGGGCTGTGATGCCATGCGTCGATTATCCAGGAGGAGACTCCGATGGGCTCCCGGTTCAGAGGCACACGCCGCTGTGGACGGAGGCCGTGCACCGGCGGAGACAGTCGGGCACAGAGGGAAGCCCCGGTAGGCCAGGTCTCACCGGAGGAGAGTGCCAAGGTGGAAGGGGGGCGCTCTTCCTCGTCGGACAGGACGAGTCCAGGTGTCGAACCCGACCGGCAGCCGACGTGGATCTGGCACGCGAGGAGCAACCATTCCGTACAACGCAGAGGCCCAGGTCTCTGACCTGGGCCTTAACTCTGGAGCGGGCGACGGGAATCGAACCCGCGCTCTGAGCTTGGGAAGCTCATGTTCTACCATTAAACTACGCCCGCGAGGAGCTCACCGAGGGTGGCTCGTCGCGGGATACTCTACCTCATGCCGGACCCCCGTCGCGCAGACGTGGGGTCTTTTTTGG
>NZ_JAAKZZ010000008.1 GCF_011045075.1 Streptomyces boncukensis | reverse complement strand
CGAGCCACTCGTCCGTGAGCGCGCAGAGGGCGGCGCGGCGGGAGGGGCCGGAGCGCGCCGTGTCCTGCAGGAGGCGCAGGCGGGCCGCAGCGTAGCCGTCGCCGGGAGCATCCGGGGTGTCCAGGGCGTCCGGGACGTCCGGGGCGGGCGGCTGCCGCCGTGCCGCTTCGGTGTTCTCAGTCGTCATGGTCGACTGCTCTCCGTGTCGCGTCCTGTCGGGGGTGCGGGGCGGCCCCCACCCGCAGGGGGCGAGCAGGGGCGGCCCGGCCTCGCCGGCTACAGCGCGTCGGGGCCGCGTTCGCCCGTGCGGACCCGTACGGCCGTCTCGACGGGCACCACCCACACCTTGCCGTCCCCGATCTTGCCGGTACGGGCCGCCTTGACCACGACCTCCACCAGCTGGTCGGCGTCGTCGTCCTCGGCCAGTACCTCGATACGGACCTTCGGCACCAGGTCGACGGTGTACTCCGCGCCGCGGTAGACCTCGGTGTGGCCGCGCTGGCGGCCGTAGCCGCTGGCCTCGGTGGTGGTGAGGCCCTGTACGCCGAAGGCCCGCAGGGCCTCCTTCACCTCGTCGAGCTGGTGCGGCTTGACGACCGCGGTGATGAGCTTCATGCGTCCACCTTCTTGGAGAGCTCCGACTGGGGCGCGGGCGCGCTGTCACGGGTGCGGGACGGGGAGACGCCGGCCGCCGCGCTGAAGTCGTAGGCCGTCTCGGCGTGGTACGCCTGGTCCACCCCCGCGGCCTCGTCGTCCGCTGTGGCGCGGAAGCCGATGGTGGCCTGGAGGCCCCGCGCCAGGAGCCAGGAGACCACGAACGAGAAGGCCATCACCGAGAAGGCCCCGACCGCCTGCTTGCCGAACTGCTCGAAGCCGCCCACTCCGTCGATCGCCAGGAAGCCGACCAGCAGGGTGCCGACGACACCGCCCACCAGGTGGACGCCGACGACGTCCAGCGAGTCGTCGTAGCCGAGCTTGTACTTGAGGCTGACCGCCCAGGAGCAGACCGCTCCCGCGACGACGCCGATGAGCAGCGCCCCCATGGCGTTGACGGACGCGCCGGACGGGGTGATGGCGACGAGGCCCGCGATGGCGCCGGAGGCGGCGCCCAGGGTGGTGAAGGCTCCGTGCCGGATCCGTTCGTAGGCCAGCCAGCCCAGGACGGCGGCGGCGGTGGCGACCTGGGTGTTCAGGGCCATGGTGGCGGCGGTGCCGTCGGCGGCGAGTTCGGAGCCCGCGTTGAAGCCGAACCAGCCGAACCACAGCAGCGCCGCGCCGAGCACCACCAGCGGGAGGCTGTGCGGGCGCATGGTGTCCTTCTTGAAGCCGATGCGCTTGCCGACGACCAGGACGGCGGCCAGCGCGCCGATGCCGGCGTTGATGTGCACGGCCGTGCCGCCCGCGAAGTCGATGACCTCCAGCTCGTACAGCCAGCCGCCCTCGGCCCACACCCAGTGCGCGACGGGGAAGTACACGATCGTCACCCACAGCGCGATGAACAGCGCCCAGGCGCTGAACTTCACGCGGTCCGCGAGGGCGCCGCTCATCAGCGCGGGCGTGATGATCGCGAACATCATCTGGAAGAGGGCGAAGGCGAAGACGGGGATCCCGTCCTCCCCGGTCATGGTGTCGACCGAGATGCCCTTCATCCCGACGAAGTCGAGGTTGCCGATGATGCCGCCGTTGTCGGGGCCGAAGGCCAGGGAGTAGCCGTACAGGACCCAGAGAAGGGTGACGATGCCCAGCGAGATGAAGGACATCATGAGCATGTTGAGCGCGCTCTTGACCCGGACCATGCCTCCGTAGAAGAAGGCGAGGCCGGGCGTCATCAGCATCACCAGGAACGCGCTGATCAAGACGAATGCGGTATCCGCGCCGTTCAATGTGGACGTCTCCTCGAAGTCACGACCCGTGCGGACAGTGCCGGGCCCCGGGTCCTGCGGGCGGTATGCGCGACAGGCTCCCGAAGCCCCGTTTCCGTCGATGCCGCGTGGTGTTTCGCGTGCGTGACGATGGGAGTCGACGTGTTACGCCGGAATGAACGGCGGTCCGGAGCGGGGTGGTGAGGAGTACGCTGCGCACCCCCTCGTCCCGCCAGTGCGCTCCCCGGCTCCGGGCCCGGAGCCGGACCCGGAGCCGGGCCGCCGCGGGAAGGCACAGGAGGGCGGTGCGCAGAGACCGGCCGCGGCCTCGTCCCGGTTGACCTGGCGTGGGGGGCCGAGTCGGGATCCAAGGGGACGGTGCCGCGGCCGGTTGTCCGGTGGGCCGGGGTGCGGTGCCGCCGGCGGAAGGGGCGGGCACCGCCGGCTCCGGCGGGCCGCGCTTCAGCCCGCCGCGGCCACCTCGCCTCCCGGCAGCTCCGTACGCAGCCGCTCGCTGAGCTGCACGACGTCGCCGACCTCGCCGAAGTCCTGCACGGCGGTGGCGGCGGTGCGCCGCAGCCGGTTGTTGACCCGCTCGGAGCGGAGCCGCTTGGCGACGTCGACGGCCTCGCCCGCCCGGTCCGCGCAGCCCTCCGGCTCGCGCTGGAGCAGGTGCACGCTGGCCATGCCGATGAGGTTCAGCGCGTACGACCGCTGGTGGCCGCCGCCCTCCGCCTCGGCCGCCTCCCTGCCGAACAGCTCGACGGCGCGCTCCATCACGGGGCGGGCCAGCGAGGCGTAGCTGGGGCTGCGGCCGGCGGAGTAGGCCAGGTCGCGGTAGGAGTGGGCGTTCTCGGCGCAGAGCTCGGCCTCGGAGAAGAAGCGGATCCAGTCCGGGTCGCCGTCGCCGGGGGCGATCTCGCTGAACGTCTCCTCGGCCATCCGCACCGCGCGCTTGCACTTGCCGGGCTGGCCCATGTTGGCGTACGCGCGGGCCTCCATCGCGTACAGCATGGCCTGGGTGCGGGGGGTGGAGCCGCCCCTGCTGCCGTACTGCGCGAGGTGGATGAGCTCCAGCGCGTCCTCGGAGCGGCCGAGGTGGATCATCTGGCGGCTCATCTTGCTCAGCACGAACGAGCCGAGCGGGCGGTCCCCCGCTTCCTTCGCGGCGTGCAGCGCCAGCACGAAGTACTTCTGCGCGGTGGGCTGGAGCCCGATGTCGTAGCTCATCCAGCCGGCCAGCTCGGCCAGCTCCGCCGTCACCCGGAAGAGCCGGCGGGCGACCGGCTCCGGGTGCTGCTCCTGCAGCAGGTCGGTGACCTCGTGCAGCTGGCCGACGACGGCCTTGCGGCGCAGCCCGCCGCCGCACTGGGCGTCCCACTGGCGGAACATCATGGCCGTCTGCTCCAGCAGCTCCAGCTCGGGCTCGGAGAGCCGGGGCCCGCGCCGCGGGCCGCCGGCCGCGCCCTGGGCCGCGAGGCCCATCGGGGCCCGCGGCCCGCCGCCGGGCCGGCCGGCCCGGGACGGCGCCTGCAGCCCCTCGCCGCCGGGCCCGCCGCCGGAGCTGGACACCAGCCAGCGCTGCATGGGCTCGATCAGCGCGGGGCCCGCCGACATGGCCAGCGAGGTGCCCAGGAAGCCGCGCCGCCCCAGCATCAGATCGCTGCGCGTGAAGTCGCTGATCAGCACCACGGTCTGCGGCCCCGCCCAGGGAAGGTCGATCCCGGAGGCCGCGGGCGACTTCCGGGCGGGGCGCAGACCGAGGTCCTCGACCGCGACGACGCAGCCGAAGCGCTCGGAGAACAGCTCGGACAGGATGCGCGGGATCGGCTCGCGCGGCTGCTCGCCGTCGAGCCAGCGGCGCACCCGCGAGGTGTCGGTGCTGATGTGATGCGCGCCCAGCTGCCGGGCACGGCGGTTCACCTGACGGGCCAGCTCGCCCTTCGACCAGCCACTGCGCACGAACCACGACCTCAGCCGCTCGTTCGGGCACTTGTCGGCCTGTCCTCCCTCAGCCACTGGCTAACGCCCCCATCCGCCCCTCCGCGACATCTGCCGATCCCGCTGTCACTGTGCTGTCGCTCCGGCCGCCGTGGCGGCCACGTCTCCGCGGGCGCCTCGCGACGTCCGACGACGCCTCGCGACAGGATGCCTCCGGCATACCCACACCGCTGAGCCTCTCTCCGTTGTGTGTACCGAAAGTAATCCTACGATCACCGGTCACGCGAGGGTGATCCCCGAAACGCCACCATTCGCCACCCCTTCGAATGAACCTTTCGGCGCCTGTCCGCGATTGACTTGACCCCGTGGAACAACAGCGCGGCGCGACCGCCGGCACTCCAGTCAGGACCCCAGCGTAGCCCGCCTGTCACAGCGCGCAGCGCCGTTCGTAACCATCACGAGACGGGACCCGTTGGAGGGAGCATGGGCTTCACGATCGGCGCCATCAGCGGTCTGTCCGGCTTCCGGGAGATTCGGGAGCTGCGCCCCGGTTCGCGCCGGCGCTCCCGTGCCCCGGCGTGCACGGCCGTGGCGGAGTACACGGGCCTGTGGGGGTGGGACGTGGTCCCCGGGGCGCGCGCCGCGCGGCCCGCAGGCGGCTCCGGCGGCGCCCGTGTGGAGTGCTCGTGCGGCGCCGGTGCCTGCCCGGCGCCCGGTGCCCACCCGCTGGACGCCACGCTGGAGGTCCCCGCGGGCGCCACGCTCGACGAGGCCACCGCCGCGTGGGTGGATGTGCCCGGAGCCGCCCTGCTGCTGCCGACCGGCCGCTCGTTCGACGTGATCGAGGTCTCCGAGGCGGCGGGCCAGTGCGCGCTGGTGCGGCTGGAGCGGATGGGGCTGCCGCTGGGGCCCGTCGCGCTGGCGCCGACGGGCCGCGCCTGGTTCTTCGTGGCGCCCGGCGCCGCGGCCGAGCTCCCCGAACTGCTGTACCGCATGGGGTGGGACGACGCGGAGCTCGACCTGTGCGGCATCGGCAGGGGCGGCCACATCACGGCGCCGCCGTCCGACCTGGCCGGTCTGGGCCCGGTGCGCTGGCTGCGGCCGCCGACGCTGGATGCGGCGGGGCGGCCGCCGCAGGCGCGGCTCCTGCTCGGCACGCTGGCCTATGTGTGCCACCGCGCGGCCGTGCTGGAGCCGTGAGTTCTCTCCGGCGGAACGGGCTGGGTCGGGGCTGCCCGTTGCTGTTTCGCCGCAGGGCGCGGGTGCTCGGTAGCTGAGCGCAGTTCCCCGCGCCCCTGCGGGGCCTCCGGACCGGCCCTAGTCGCCGTCGACCAGTGCGTCGACGAAGGCGGCGGGCTCGAACGGCGCGAGGTCGTCGGGGCCCTCGCCCAGCCCGACGAGCTTCACCGGCACGCCCAGCTCGCGCTGCACGGCGACGACGATGCCGCCCTTGGCGGTGCCGTCCAGCTTGGTCAGCACGATGCCGGTGATGTCCACGACCTCGGCGAAGACGCGGGCCTGGACGAGGCCGTTCTGGCCGGTGGTGGCGTCCAGCACCAGCAGCACCTCGTCCACCGGGCCCTGCTTCTCGACGACCCGCTTGACCTTGCCCAGCTCGTCCATGAGCCCGGTCTTGGTGTGCAGACGGCCCGCGGTGTCGATGAGGACGACGTCCGCGCTCTCCTCGGTGCCCTCCTTGACGGCGTCGAACGCGACCGAGGCCGGGTCGCCGCCCTCCGGTCCGCGCACCGTGCGGGCGCCGACGCGCTTGCCCCAGGTCTCCAGCTGGTCGACGGCGGCGGCCCGGAAGGTGTCCGCGGCGCCCAGCACCACCGACTTGCCGTCCGCGACCAGGACGCGGGCCAGCTTGCCGGTCGTGGTGGTCTTGCCGGTGCCGTTGACGCCGACGACCAGCGCCACGCCGGGCCGGTCGACCGGGCCCCGGGTCTCGGTGTGCACCGTGCGGTCCAGGTCGGGGCCGACGAGCGTGAGCAGCTCGTCGCGCAGCAGCCCGCGCAGCTCGTCGGGGGTGCGGGTGCCGAGCACCCGGACCCGCTCGCGCAGCCGCTCCACCAGCTCCTGGGTGGGGCCGACGCCGACGTCGGCGGTCAGCAGGGTGTCCTCGACCTCCTCCCAGGTCTCCTCGTCCAGGTGTTCTCTGGACAGGAGCGTGAGCAGCCCCTTGCCGAGCGAGTTCTGCGAGCGGGAGAGCCGGGCGCGGAGCCGTACGAGACGTCCCGCAGCGGGTTCGGGGGTCTCGATCTCCGGTTCGGCCGGCGCTGCCGCCGCCTCGGCCTCCGCCTCCGGGGCCGTCGGCGCTTCCCGGACCTCCGGGGCCTCGGGGAGACCGACCTCCGTCACGGTTCTGCCGGGTGCCTCGGGCGCGCCGTCCGCGTCCTCGCCGACCTGCGGCTCGACGGGGGGCGCGGCCCGGGTGGCGGCGGGCGCCTGGGCCTGCCCGGCGGGCGGCACCGCCTTCTTCTTCCGGCCGCTGACCACGAGGCCGCCGATCGCGCCCAGCGCGACCACGGCGATGACTACTACAAGGATGACGATTTCCATGGGGCTCCCATCCTATGGTGTCCCCGGCGGGAAGCCCGGAAGGGCGGGGGCAGCGCCCACCGGTATCCGAAGGAGCGGACGGCCCGGGTGGTGCCACCGAGTGTCCCGGTTCACAGCGGGAGCCGGGGCAGATGTCTTCCTGCTTCGCACGCGCTCCGCTACGGTCCGCTCCCCGTGACCGTGATGACAAGCGTGCGCTTCAATCTCGTCCACCCCGACGGGCCGCCCGCGGCCCCTCCCGAGCCCCCCGTCGAGCGCTACCGGGCGGCGCTCGACATGGCCGCCTACGCCGACGAACAGGGCCTCACCTCGCTGGTCGTCGAGGAGCACCACGGCTCCCCGGACGGCTGGCTGCCCTCGCCGCTCCCCCTCGCCGGGGCGCTGCTCGGCCGTACCCGGCGGATCGCGGTGTCCGCCTGCGCGGTCCTCGCGCCGCTCTACGATCCGCTGCGGCTCGCCGAGGACCTGGCCGTGCTCGATCTCACAGGCGGCGGGCGGCTGATGGCGGTCGCCGGGATCGGCTACCGCCCCGAGGAGTACGCCGCGCTCGGCCTGGACTTCGCCGCCCGGGGCGCGCTCCAGGACGAGGCGCTGGAGACCCTGCTGGCCGCGTGGACGGGCGAGCCGTTCGTCCACCGCGGCCGGACGGTGCGGGTGCGGCCCCGGCCGTACACCCGTCCGCATCCGCCGCTGTTCGTCGGGGGCGGCTCCCGTCCGGCGGCGCGGCGCGCGGCCAGGCTGGGGCTGCCGCTCTTCCTGCCGGCCCATCTGCCGCAGCTGCGGCGGTACTACGAGCAGCGCTGCGTACGGCTCGGCACCGAGCCGGTGTGTCTGATGCCGCCCGCCGAGCTGCCCACGCTGCACCTCACCGAGGATCCGGACCGCGCGTGGGCGCGGCTGGGGGCGCACTTCCTGTACGAGGCGCAGCGGTACGCGTCCTGGCAGAGCCCGGAGACCCGTTCGCTGATGACCTCGGGCGCGCAGTCCGTCGAGGAGCTGCGCCAGGAGGGCGTCTACCGGTTCGTCACGCCGGATACGTGTCTGGAGCTGGCGCGGAACGCGGAGCAGCTGCTGCTCCACCCGCTGTGCGGCGGCATGCCCGTCGAGGAGGGCTGGAGCTCGCTGCGGCTGTTCGCCGAGCGGGTGCTGCCGCGGCTGGCGTGAGCCGCCGGGACGGCGCCGCACCGGACGGGACGGCGCTGCCCCGGCGCGCGGGTGCGGGCCGGGGCAGCGTCCGTACCGAGGGGACGGGCGGCGGGGGGGTCAGCCCATCTCCTCCAACGCCTTGCCCTTGGTCTCGGGCACCCACTTGAGGATGAACGGGATCGAGAGCACGGCGAAGAATGTGTAGAACACATAGGTGGTCGACAGGTTCCAGTCCGACAGGCTCGGGAAGCTGGCGGTGATGGCCCAGTTGGCGACCCACTGCGCGGAGGCGGCGATGCCCAGCGCGGCGGCGCGGATCTTGTTCGGGAAGATCTCGCCGAGCAGCACCCAGACGACGACGCCCCAGGAGAGCGCGAAGAACAGGGTGAAGGTGTGGGCGCCGACCAGGGCGAAGGCGCCCTGCAGGTTCGGCAGCGAGACATCGTCGCCGGAGCCGGTCTTGGCGGAGAACGCCCAGGCCACCAGGGCCAGCGAGATCGCCATACCGACGGAGCCGATCAGCGCGAGCGGCTTGCGGCCGATCCGGTCGACGAAGATCATCGCGATGACGGTGCCGATGATGTTCACGATCGAGGTCGTGAAGGAGTAGAAGAACGAGCCCTCGGGGTCGATGCCGACGGACTGCCACAGCGTGGCGGAGTAGTAGAACACCACGTTGATGCCGACGAGCTGCTGGAAGACCGAGAGTCCGATGCCGATCCAGACGATGGGCAGCAGGCCGGCCCGGCCGCCGAGCAGATCCCGGAAGGTGGACTGGTGCTCGCTGCGCATCGCGTGCTCGATCTGGCCGACCCGCGCATCCAGGTCGGTGCCCGCGCCCTCGACCTGGGCGAGCACCGCGCGGGCCTCGGCCGGGCGGCCCGCGGAGATCAGGAAGCGCGGGGACTCGGGGATGGTGAAGGACAGCAGGAAGTAGCCGACCGCCGGGATCACCATGATGCCCAGCATCCACTGCCAGGCTTCCAGCCCGGCGATATGACCGCGCTGCTCGCCGTCGGCGAGGTTCAGGATGCCCCAGTTGACCAGCTGGGAGACGGCGATACCGAGGACGATCGCGCCCTGCTGGAAGGAGGCCAGCCGGCCCCGGTACGCGGGCGGGGAGACCTCGGCGATATAGGCCGGGCCGATCACGGAGGCCATGCCGATGGCGACGCCGCCCAGCACCCGCCACAGCGCGAGGTCCCACAGCTCGAACGGCAGGGCCGAGCCGACCGCGCTCACCGTGAAGAGCACGGCAGCGATCCGCATGACCGCGATCCGCCCGATCCGGTCGGCGACGCGTCCCGCGATGGTCGCGCCGATCGCGCTGCCGATCAGCGCGGCGGCGATGACCTGCGCGAGCAGGGCCGAGCCGATGTCGAACCTGCCGCGGATCGCCTCCACCGCGCCATTGATCACAGAGCTGTCGTAGCCGAAGAGGAAGCCGCCCATCGCGGCGGCTGCGGTGATGAAGACGATGCGCCCGAGCGGCGGGGCGTCCGCCCCCGCGGCTATCGGGGCGGCCTGCGATGTGCTGGTCAACTCTCGCTCCTGAGGTACCGGCGACCCTGCCGGGTGATGACTGGAGCCGCCATAACTTGAAAGTTAAGGCAACCACTCAGAGAGTATGCCTTCAATTAACGAAGTCAATAGGGCAGATGGCACCACTCTGAGCACACGAGACCGCACGGTGAGTTCACTGAGTGAAGAAAGAGGGCGATCGGAGCGTGGAACGGGGCCTCAGCTCAGCCGCTGGCTGATCACCTTGGAGACGCCGTCGCCCTGCATGGAGACGCCGTAGAGCGCGTCGGCGACCTCCATGGTCCGCTTCTGGTGGGTGATGACGATCAGCTGGGAGCTGTCCTTGAGCTCCTCCATGATCCGGATCAGCCGCTGGAGGTTGGTGTCGTCCAGCGCGGCCTCGACCTCGTCCATGACGTAGAACGGGCTCGGACGGGCCTTGAAGATCGACACCAGCAGCGCCACGGCCGTCAGCGACCGCTCGCCGCCGGAGAGCAGGGAGAGCCGCTTGACCTTCTTGCCGGGCGGCCGGGCCTCGACGTCGACGCCCGTGGCCAGCATGTCGTCCGGGTCGGTGAGCACCAGCCGCCCCTCGCCGCCGGGGAAGAGCCGCGCGAAGACGCCCTCGAACTCGCGCGCGGTGTCGTGGTACGCCTCGGTGAACACCTGCTCGACGCGCTCGTCGACCTCCTTCACGACCTGAAGGAGGTCGGCGCGGGTCTTCTTCAGATCCTCCAGCTGCTCGCTGAGGAACTGGTGCCGCTCCTCCAGCGCCGCGAACTCCTCCAGCGCGAGGGGATTGACCTTGCCCAGCTTCTGATACGCGCGCTCCGCGGCCCGGAGCCGCTTCTCCTGCTCGGCACGGTCGAACGGGACGGGCCCGCCGCGCGGCCGGCCGCCCGCGGCGGAGCCGCCGTCGGAGCCAGCGGCGGAGCCGCCACCGGACTCAGCGGCGGAGCCGTCGTCGGGCTCAGCGGCGGGCAGCTCCTCGCCCTCCGCAGGCGGGGACGGCGGTACGGGCTGGTCCGGGCCGTACTCGCGCACCAGCGCTTCCGGCTCGACCCCCAGCTCCTCCAGGGCCCTGGTCTCCAACTGCTCGATGCGCAGCCGTTTCTCGGCACCGAGCACCTCGCCCTTGTGCACCGAGTCGGTGAGCTTGTCCAGCTCCTCCTTGAGCTCCCGGCCCCCGTTCCGCTGGGCGATCAGCGCCTGCTCACGCTCGGCCTTGGCCCGCTCGGCGGCCTCCCGTTCCTCGCGCGCGCGTTCGGTGGACGCCTCGATATGGGCGAGGAGCTGACGCGCGCCGGAGCCGACCGCCTCGGCGACCTCGGCCTCGTGCTGCAGCCGCGCGCGGCGCTCCTGAGCGCGCCGGCGCGCGTCCCGCTCCGCGTGTGCCGCCCGGTCGAGTGAGTCGGCCCGGCCGGCCAGGGACTTGACCCGCTCCTCGTGCGTACGGACCTGGAGGCGGGCCTCCATCTCCGTCTGGCGCGCGTTCGCGCCGTCGGCGGAGAGGCGGTCGCGCACGGAGGTGTCCGGCTCGGCCTCGTCCTGCTGGGTCTCCTCGGCGACGGCCAGCCGCTCGGCGAGCTCCCCCGCCTCCTCCTCCGCCCTTGCGAGCGCCTCCTCCGCCTTGGCCACGGCCGCGGCCGAGCGCTCCGCCTCGCCGCGCGCCGCGCGGGCCTGTCCGCCGAGCGTCCCGAGGCGCCCGGCGACCGCGGAGCGCTCGCGCTCCGCCGCGCTGCGGCGCGCCGCCAGCGCGTCGACGCCGGCGGCGCAGGTGTCCCGGTGCTCCCCGGCCCGCGTCCGGGCCGCCGCGAGCGCCTCGCAGCGGGCCTCCAGCTCGGTCAGCTCGGCTGCCGCCTCGTCGACGGCCGCCTGGGCCTCCAGCAGGCTGGGGGCGCCCGCGGAGCCGCCCTGCGCGAAGCGCGCGCCCAGGGTGTCGCCCTCTGCGGTGACGGCGGTCAGCTCCGGGCGCGCCTTGATCAGTTGTTCGGCGTCCTCCAGGGTGCCGACGACCACCGTGCGGTGCAGCAGCTCCGCGAGAGCGGGCCGGAGCCCGGCCGGGGCCCGCACCAGATGCACGGCCCAGTGCGTCTCCGCCCCCGGCAGCTCCGGGCCCCGCTCAGCGGGGTGCGGGGGCGTCTCGGCGGCGTCCGGCTCCTCCGCCGTGCCCAGCAGGAGGGCCGCCCGTCCCGCGTCCTCCTTGCGGAGCAGGCGGAGGGCCTCCGCCGCCGTGCCGGGGGTGGTGACGGCCACCGCGTCGGCCGCCGCTCCCAGCGCCGCCGCCACCGGGACCTCGAACCCCGGGGCGACCGTCAGCAGTTCGGCCGCCGGGCCCAGCAGGCCGGTCAGCCGGTCCTTCGCGGCCAGCAGCGCGCCCGTACCGTCCTTCCGGCGCAGGCCGAGCGCCAGCGCGTCCCGCCGGGCCGAGGTGGCGGCGCGCTCCCGCTCGGCCGCCGCCACCTCCTCCCGCGCCGCGCCCAGCGCGGACTCCGCCTCCGCCAGCTCCGCCTTCGCCTCCTCGTGCTGCCGCGCCAGGTCCTCCTCGCCGGCCCCGGCGCCGTCGACCTCCGTCTGGAGGGCCCCGTACTCCGCGTCCGCCCGCTCCGCGCGCTCCAGCGCCTCGTCGCGGGCGGCCGTCAGCCGGTCGATCTCGGCCTGCGCCGAGGCGACCCGGCTGCGGGCCGTGCCCGCCTTGCCGCGCAGGCGTTCGAGGCCCTCGCGGCGGTCGGCCCGGGTGCGGGCCTCGTCCCGCAGGCGGCGCTCCTCATCCGCCAGCCGCCGCTCCAGCTCGGCCCGGTGTGCGACCGTCTCGTCCAGCGCGGTGCCGGCGGCCTCCAGCGCGGCCTCCAGCTCCGCCTCCTGCTCCCGTACCCGGGCCGCCTCGCGCTCCAGCTCCTCGGGGTCGCGCCCGCGCCGCTCCTCCGCCGGGGGCGCGGTGGCGTGCTGGACGCGCTGGTCGGCGAGGCCGACGGTGCCGCGTACCCGCTCGGCCAGCCGGGAGAGCTCGTACCAGGTCTGCTGGGCCCGCTCCAGCCGCGGCGCGAGCGTTCTGACCTGCTGCTCAAGATCGGCCTCGCGGCGCTGGGCCTCCTTCAGCTCCGCCTCGGCGGCCTCCTTGCGCTGCTTGAGCGCCGCCTCGTCCGCGACCTCCGCACGCAGCGCCTCGCGCAGGGTCACCAGGTCGTCGGCGAGCAGTCTGAGCCGCGCGTCGCGCAGGTCGGCCTGGATGACCTGGGCCCGGCGGGCCACGGCCGCCTGCCGCCCCAGCGGCTTGAGCTGGCGGCGCAGCTCGTCCGTGAGGTCCTGCACCCGGGAGAGGTTGGCCTGCATCGCGTCCAGCTTCCGCAGCGCCTTCTCCTTGCGCTTGCGGTGCTTGAGCACGCCGGCCGCCTCCTCGATGAAGGCGCGGCGGCCCGTCGGGTCGGCGTGCAGCACACCGTCGAGCTGGCCCTGCCCGACGATGACGTGCATCTCGCGGCCGATACCGGAGTCGGAGAGCAGCTCCTGGATGTCGAGGAGGCGGCAGGTGTCGCCGTTGAGCTGGTACTCGCTGCCGCCGTTGCGGAACATGATCCGCGTGATGGTGACTTCCGCGTACTCGATGGGCAGCACGCCGTCGGCGTTGTCGATGGTGAGCGAGACCTCGGCGCGGCCCAGCGGCGGGCGCCCGGTGGTGCCCGCGAAGATGACGTCCTCCATCTTGCCGCCGCGCAGCGACTTGGCGCCCTGTTCGCCCATGACCCAGGAGAGCGCGTCGACGACGTTGGACTTGCCCGAGCCGTTGGGGCCGACGACGCAGGTGATGCCGGGCTCGAAGCGCAGCGTCGTGGCGGAGGCGAAGGATTTGAATCCCCGCAGGGTCAGGCTCTTGAGGTGCACGCGTCCGGACTCTACTGAGGTTGTCCCGGCGATGTCGCGCCGACTGTCCCGCACTGTCCGGTTTTCCCGCCGGGCCGGGCAGGGCCCGGCGGGTCCGCCGGGCGTGCGGGGAGGACCCAATGCGCCGTGCGCGACGGGGTCTTGCGTTCAGCTCGCCGCCGCCGGGGGTTTCGCCGCCGGGAGTGAGGGGCACATCACACGGTAAGCGAGGGCGGGGCGGGCGGAAGCGGCTCGGAAACGGGAGAAGGTCCGCAAGGACGGCCGAGGGCGGCGGGGAACGACGGGCCGGGAACGACGAAGGGACGCCGAAGCGTCCCTTACAGATTTCTTGCGGCCAGCGATACGCGTTCTGCCCGTGGCTTGGATCCTGTGGCGGGAACCAGGCCCGCGGATTCAGGTCAGCGCAGGCTCCGCTGTGGGTACGTCGATGCCTTCGAGCACCGAATCGTGCCGTGCGGCGGCGGACAGGGCGTCGTTCTCGGCCTGGATCCGTACAAGCTCGGACTCCAGGTCCTGGACACGCTGCTGAAGCCGTCGCATCTCGGCGAGAACTCGGGGGTCGGAGCCGCCGACGTAACCGAGAAGCGCCTTTGCCATGATGGATGGTCCTCCACACTGAAGTGACCGACCGAAGCGGTGGTGGGTCGAGAGGGAATCGCACCCGCAGTGTCTGCTCTGGACTTTTGCTCACATTATCTGAATCAAACAGCTCAGGTGCGCGGGGCTTCCAGCGTCTCACCAAAAAGTTTGACGGTCAACACGATCACACCCCGCATCCCCGGCCGCCGCGACTCGACGGCGCCGGACGCCGGAGCCCGCTGCCCGCAGAGGGGTGACGAAGATCCACTATGGCTGTCTCGTGGCCGCAGCCTTACACGGCGGGCGACGATTGGCAACCGCTTTGGATCATCGGACCGCAAACCCCGCGTAGCCGCCGCGCGGGGCGTCCCAGATCTCCGTCACCCCGTCCACCCGGCCGGGCGTATCCCCCTCGCGCAACCAGGTCAGCAACTGCTCACAGCTGCTCCGCGGCCCCTCGGCCACCACCTGCACCCGGCCGTCCCCGAGGTTCAGCGCGAAGCCCGCGAGATCCCCGATGCGGAGCGCGTTGGCGCGGGTGAACCAGCGGAAGCCGACCCCCTGGACCTGGCCACGCACCCAGGCCGTCAGCCGCACGGGGACGTCGGGGCCGTCAGGGACGTCGGGGCCCTCGGGGCCCTCGGGGCCGCCGTGACCGTCAGTGCTCGCCGTCATGGGCGCACGCTATCCGGACAATTCCCCGGTCAGCACGTCGGCCCCGGCCGCGATGCCGTACATTGCGGCTCAGCCCGCGGTGCCCGCGAGGGCGGAGCGGGTGAGCCGCCGTGACCCCCGAGCATTGTGAGGACACCGCGATGGGCCGCCACCGACGTGCGACTTCGGCTCCCGCTCCCGAGGCCGGACCACGGCGCCGGGGAGGCCGTCGCAGGCGCGAGACCGCGCCGGTGCGGACCGGGCTGCTGGGCGCCTCGGCCGCGATGGCCATGGGCGCGGTCGCGGTCGCCTCCGGGCTGGTCCCCGGCCCCGGCGGGCTCGGCGGCCCGCAGCGCGACGACCGGGTGCAGGCCGAGGGCCCTGCCGATCTGGACACCGCGGTGCCGCTCCCCGCGCCGCCCGCGGGGAGCGGCACCGAGGACGGCGCAGCCGACCGCGCCGACAGCGGGAAGGCACCCGGGCGGAAGACGTCGCGCGACGGGCAGAAGGACGGTGCGGACCAGTCGGGAAAGCA
Organism: Streptomyces boncukensis; assembly: GCF_011045075.1. Lineage (GTDB taxonomy): Bacteria > Actinomycetota > Actinomycetes > Streptomycetales > Streptomycetaceae > Streptomyces > Streptomyces boncukensis. The sequence continues at coordinate 26,975 of NZ_JAAKZZ010000008.1, read as the reverse complement.
GCGGCCCCCCACCTCCGCGGAACCGTCGCGGAAGCAAAGCAGCCGGGAGAAAGCCGGGACCGGGGACGGCGCGTCCCCCAAGCGCCCCGGCGGCCGGAAGGACGCGGCGGACGCGCGCGGACCGGACGCCCGGCAGGGCGTCGGGGACGGCGGGAGCACGGCGGCGCCCCCGGACCCCGACACGCCGGACACGGAGTCCGCCGCGGAGCGCGAGGTACTCGCCCTGGTCAACCAGGAGCGCGCCAAGGCGGGCTGCCGGCCCGTCGAGCCGGACGCCGAGCTGGCCGAGCTGGCCGGGGACTTCAGCGCGGACATGGCACGGCGCGGCTTCTTCAGCCACACCTCGCCGGACGGCCAGAGCCCCTGGGACCGGGCCGACCGAGCGGGCATCAGCGATCTGGGCGGCGAGAACATAGCCCGCGGCCAGGCCAACGCGCAGTCGGTCATGGACTCCTGGATGAAGAGTCCTGGGCACCGCGCGAACATTCTCAACTGCGACTACCGCACCATGGGGGTGGGCGCCCGCTTCGCCGAGGGCGGGCCCTGGTGGACCCAGGAGTTCGGCTTCTGAGGTTCGGCTTCTGAAGCCGGAGCCGGGCGGAACTGGCTGGGTCGGGCCGCCCCGTACTGTTCGTCGCCGGGCGCGGGTGGCCTGGGACCGGCCGCGCAGTTCCCCGCGCCCCTGGGGCCCTAGCGGGCGCTCGGTCTCGGGGGGCGCTGGCAGCGCGGGCAGTAGTAGCTGGAGCGGTTCATCCAGGGGCTGCGGCGCATCGGCGCGCCGCAGCGGCGGCAGGGCTCGTCCTCGCGCCCGTAGGCGTCCAGCGCCCGCGCGAAGTAGCCGGACTCGCCGTTGACGTTGACGTAGAGGCTGTCGAAGCTGGTGCCGCCCTCGGCGAGAGCGGCGTTCATCACGTCCCGCACATGCCCGACGAGCTCGGCGGTCTGCTTGCGGGTGAGGGTGGCGGTGGGGCGCTCGTAGTGCAGCCGGGCGCGCCACAGCGCCTCGTCGGCGTAGATGTTGCCCACCCCGCTGATCAGCGACTGGTCCAGCAGCGCCCGCTTGACCGTCGTACGGCGGCGGCGCAGGGCGGCGTGGAAGACGGCCTCGTCGAACGCGGGGTCGAGCGGGTCGCGGGCGATGTGTGCGATGACGTCCGGGAGTCCCTCAGCGGCGGTGTCGCCCGGGTGCAGCGAGAGGCCGCCGAAGGTGCGCTGGTCGACGAAGCGGAGCTCGCCGCCGTCGGCGTCCTCGAAGGCGACCCGGATCCGCAGGTGCCGCTCGTCCGGGGTGCCGGGCGGCTGGATGAGCAGCTGGCCGCTCATGCCCAGGTGCGCGAGGAGTGCGAAGCCGTCGTCGGCGGTGTCGGTGTCGGCCGCGTCGCCGACCGGCAGCCACAGGTACTTGCCGCGGCGGCGGGCCGGGCCCAGCCGGCGTCCCGTCAGCCGTGCCGCGAAGTCCAGCGGGCCCGCCGGGTGGCGGCGGACCGCACGGGGGTGCAGCACCTCGGCCGCGGCGATGGTCCGTCCGCTGGCCCAGCGGTCGAGCCCCCGGCGTACGACCTCGACCTCGGGGAGCTCGGGCATGTCCGTCCTTCCGGCGCGACCGGCGTCTCGCGCCTGCCGCGCGTCGGGGCCGCGGCCGCCGGTCCCGCTCAGCAGACGGGACCGGCGAGCGCGGCACAGCGGTACCGGCCGGCCAGGCCGCGGGCCGGGCCAGGGGCGCCCCGCCCGGACGGGGAGCGCCGCTCAGGAGCCGGTGGACTCGCCGCGGGCGGAGATCGCCCGCCAGGCCGCCTCCGCCGCCTGCTGCTCCGCCTCCTTCTTGCTGCGTCCTGTGCCGGTGCCGTACGCGACACCACCGACGCGGGCAGCAGCCGTGAAGGTCTTCTCGTGGTCCGGGCCGGTCTCGGTCACCAGGTACTCGGGCACGCCCAGGGACTCGGCGGCCGTGAGCTCCTGGAGGCTGGTCTTCCAGTCGAGCCCCGCGCCCAGGTTGGAGGAGTGCTCGATCAGCGGGTCGAAGAGCCGGTGGACGAGCTCGGAGGCGGCGTCCAGGCCCTGGTCCAGATAGACGGCGCCGATCACGGCCTCCAGGGTGTCGGCCAGGATGGACGCCTTGTCGCGCCCGCCGGTGCCCTCCTCGCCCCGGCCGAGCCGGATGAAGGCGCCCAGGTCGAGGCCGCGGGCCACGTCGGCGAGGGCCCGCGAGTTGACCACGGCGGCCCGCAGCTTGGCGAGCTGGCCCTCCGGGAGGTCGGGGTGCACCCGGTAGAGGGTGTCCGTGACGACCAGGCCGAGGACGGAGTCCCCGAGGAATTCCAGGCGCTCGTTGGTGGGCAGCCCGCCGTTCTCGTACGCGTACGAGCGGTGGGTCAGCGCACGCACCAGAAGGGCGGCCTCAAGCTGATACCCGAGCCGCCCTTCCAGGAGTGCGTGCGACGAGGCCGCATCCACCAGGTCCGGATTCTCGCCCCCCGGCTCGGGGGGCGGATTCTCTGGAGTGCTGGCGTCTGACATGAAGCCTGTCACCAGCCGATCAGACGTCGAGGACCTGGCGCTTGTTATAGGTGCCACAGCTCGGGCACGCGATGTGCTGCTGCTTCGGCTCGCTGCAGCGCTCGCACGTCACCAGGGTGGGGACCGCAGCCTTCCACTGCGACCGGCGGTGGCGCGTGTTGCTGCGCGACATCTTCCGCTTCGGAACAGCCACGGCTACTTCTCCTGTGAGTCTCCCCCGCCATCGCGGAGGTCGTTGTCCTTCTCGCCGTCCTTCATGGTCTCGGCGAGTCCCTGCAGTGCCGCCCAACGGATGTCGACGGCCTCGTCGTGCGTGTGGTCGGGATCGTCCGCGAGCTTCGCCCCGCACTCGGGGCACAGCCCTGGACAGTCCTGACGGCACACCGGCTGCAGCGGCAGTGCGAGCACCACCGCGTCCCGCAGCACGGGTTCGAGGTCGAACAGGTCGCCCTCAAGGAAGAGCGTGTCCTCGTCCTCGGCGTCGTCGCCGGGCTCCGCCGCGGGGCGGTTCCGGTCATCGGCGTCGGGGTACGAGAAGAGCTCCTGGAAGTCCGCCTCGACGGTGTGTCCCAGCGGTTCCAGACACCTTACGCACTCCCCTGTCACCGGCGCACGGGCGGTGCCCGTGACGAGCACCCCCTCCATGACCGACTCCAGGCGGAGGTCCAGCTCGATCGTCGCGTCATCCGGCACGCCGATGAACTCGACGGCGAGGCGGCCGGGAGACTCCACCTCGCGGGAGAGCCGCTTCATCGCACCAGGACGCCGTCCCAGCTCGCGTGTGTCGAACACGAGAGGGGCGCGGTGGTCGAGGGGGGCGTTCAGGGCTTCCTGCTTTCTACGGGTGGGGCTCCGGCCACGGACTTTCGCGCGACCGAAGAAACAGAATACTGGACGCCCCCGCGATGACCCAATTCAGCGGCCCTGCTCGTAGGCCCTGACCTGATCGAGGTCGATCATGCTCGTGTCGAACAGGCTCGTCTCGTCCAGCTGCGCGGGCTGCTGGACGGGCTGCTGCTGGCCGTAGTACGCCTGCTGCGGGACCTGCTGCTCCTGCTGCGGGTAGTACGCCGGGTCCTGCTGCTGGCCGTAGTAGTAGCCGTACGGGTCGTGCTGCTGGGTCGGGACCGGCGGCGACTGCTGCGCGTAGTAGGGGTCGGCGGTGGGCGGGGCCTGGGGCGACGGCGGAGGGACGGCCTGCTGGTGCTGGGGCTCGTACTGGTGAGGCTGCTGGTGCTGGGGCTGGTGGTGCTGGGGCTGCTGCTGTGGCGCCTGCTGCGGCGGGGCCTGCTGGGGCGCCTGCTGCTGGGGTACGGCCAGGTCCGCGAGGTAGTCCGCGTCGCTGGTGTGCGGCGGGGCGTAGCCGTCGGCCCCGTCCTGGGCCGCCATATGCGCGGCCAGCTCGTCCGAGGGCTCGTGGCCCCGCAGCTTCTCGCGGCCCTTGCCGACCCCCTCCAGGGTCTTCGCCAGCACCGCCGAGACCGAGCCGAGCCGGGCGTCGACATACGCGTCCGCGCGCTGCCGCAGCTCGTGCGGGTCGCTGGTGCGCTCCGGCTCGCTGATCCCGTACTCGTCGTACCCCTCGTGCCAGGACTCGGCGCCGGGCCCGGTGCCGAGCAGCTTCTCCCGGCCGCGGTCGACGGAGCCCTTGGTCTTGCTCAGCACCACCTCGAAGTTGGCGAGCTTGCCGTCGACGTAGTCGTCGGCCTGGGCGCGGATCTCCTCCGCCTCGCGGCGCGCCTCGGCGAGGATGCGGTCGGCCTCGTCCTGCGCCCGGCGCGCGACCTCGGTACCGGAGACCAGGGAGCCGCGCTCGGCCTGGGCCGACTCGATGATCCGCTGGGCCTCCTGCTGGGCCTGCGCGACCACCTGGTCCCGGTCGCCGAGGACCTCGCGGGCCTGGGCGAGCGAGCCGGGCAGCGCGGCGCGCACCTCGTCGAGCATGGCGAGCAGTTCGGCCCGGTTCACCACGCAGGAGGCGGACATGGGCATCGACCGGGCGCCGCTGACGGCCGCCACGATCTCGTCGAGTCTCTGCTGTACGTCCACGGGGGTGACTGTACGGCCCGCGGCGGCGGGGCTGTGACCGGAACCCGCAAGCCGGCCCGCGCCGGTGCGCGTCAGCGCCCGGCCAGCCGCTCGGTCAGCGCCCGGTGGACGGCCTCGGGAATCAGGTGGGAGACGTCGCCGCCCCAGGTGGCGACCTCCTTGACCAGGCTGGAGGAGAGGAAGCTGTAGGCGGGGTTGGTCGGCACGAAGAGCGTCTCGACGCCGGAGAGGCCGTTGTTCATCTGAGCCATCTGCAGCTCGTAGTCGAAGTCGCTGACGGCGCGCAGGCCCTTGACGATGGCCGGGATCTCGCGCTCCTTGCAGAAGTCGACCAGCAGCCCGTGGAAGGACTCGACCTGGACGTTGCCGAAGCTCTCGGTGACCTCGCGGATCAGGTCGATGCGCTCCTCCACACTGAAGAGGCCGCTCTTCGACGTGTTGACCATCACGGCCACATAGACGGTGTCGTACAGCTTGGAGGCGCGGGCGATGATGTCGAGGTGCCCGTTCGTGATCGGATCGAAGGATCCGGGACAGACTGCACGGCGCACTGGCGTTTCCTCGCTCTCCAGAGTCATCACTGGTGTTGTCCGGCTCGAACGACGGCGCGACCGTACCAAAGGGTTCCCTCTCCGTAACGACGGGCCCTGAGCCCCTCGAACCCTTCCGGCCAGCGGAATTCACCACCCCTGGTGCTGCGCTCCACGGTGGCCAGCGCCTCCTCGGCGAGCCAGCCCCGCGCACGGAGTGTGAGCAAGATCTCGCGGAGTGCGTCATCCGGGACGGCGTACGGCGGATCGAGGAACACCAGATCGTACGGAGCCGCAGGCTGCTCCCCCGCGACCACCTGCTCGGCGCGGCCGGTGCGGACCTCGGCGCCGGGCAGCCCGAGCGCACGGGCGTTCGCCTGGAGGGTGCGCACGGCGCGGGGCTCGGAGTCGGCCAGCAGGACGTGGGCAGCCCCACGCGAGAGCGCCTCCAGGCCGACGGCGCCCGACCCCGCGTACAGGTCGAGCACCCGCAGCCCCCGCCAGCCGGCGGGCCCCCCGAGCTGGGACTCCCAGCTGGAGAAGAGCCCCTCGCGGGCCCGGTCGGAGGTCGGGCGGGTGCCGTTGCCGGGCGGGACGGCGAGCCGCCGTCCGCCCGCCGCTCCGGCGATCACGCGGGTCATGGTGGGTGTCCTGGCCCTTCGGTGCTGCTCAGGGGCGGCGCCCCGCCGCCCGCTCTCACGATAGGCCCCGCGCCCAGGACCGGGCGCCCGGAGGGGTGCCGACGGGCCGCCGTGAACGTACCGGTGACGGCGGACGTGGAGGGCGGCGCCCGGCACCGGGGCGCCCCTTGCGGTGCCGAGCAGAGCCCCGCGCCCCTGGCGGGGCTCCATCGCGTCAGCCCTTGTCCAGGAACTCCTCCCGCTCCTCGTCCAGCAGCGCTTCCAGGGCCGTGCGCAGCTCGGGGTGGCGCTCCAACGCGGGGTCGGCGGCGACCAGCGCCGTGGCCTCGTCGCGGGCCGCGGCGATGACGTCCTCGTCCTCGATCACGGTCAGCATCCGCAGCGAGGAGCGCACCCCGGACTGGGCCTGGCCCAGGACATCGCCCTCGCGGCGCTGCTCCAGGTCGATCCGGGACAGCTCGAAGCCGTCCAGCGTCCCGGCCACCGCCTCCAGCCGGGCGCGGGCCGGGGCGGCCTCGGGCGCGTCCGTGACCAGCAGGCACAGGCCGGGCGCCGAGCCCCGCCCCACCCGGCCGCGCAGCTGGTGCAGCTGCGAGACGCCGAAGCGGTCCGCGTCCATGATGACCATGCCGGTGGCGTTCGGGACGTTGACGCCGACCTCGATGACCGTCGTCGCCACCAGCACATCCACCTCGCCCGCGGCGAAGCGGCGCATCACCTCGTCCTTCGCCTCGGGCGCCATCCGGCCGTGCAGGGGCTCGACGCGCAGGCCGCTCAGCGGGCCGCCGGAGAGCTGCTCCGCGATGTCCAGGACGGCCAGCGGGGGCCGCTTCTCCCCCTCGTCCTCCACGGACTCCGCGGACTCCGCGGACCCCGCGGACTTGCGCGCCGGGGGCTCGTCCTCGTCGCCGATGCGGGGGCAGACGACGTACGCCTGGTGGCCGCCTTCCGCCTCCTCCCGCAGCCGCTCCCAGGTACGGGTGAGGAAGTGCGGCTTGTCCTTGGCGGGCACCACGTGGGTGGCGATCGGGGAGCGGCCGGCGGGCAGCTGGTCCAGCACGGAGGTCTCCAGGTCACCGAAGACCGTCATGGCGACGGTGCGCGGGATGGGCGTCGCCGTCATCACCAGCAGGTGCGGGGGCTGCCTGCCCTTGGAGCGGAGCGCGTCGCGCTGCTCGACGCCGAACCGGTGCTGCTCGTCCACCACGACCAGGCCCAGGTCGTGGAACTGCACCTTGTCCTCGATCAGGGCGTGCGTGCCGACCACGATCCCGGCCTCCCCGGTCGCCAGGTCGAGCAGCGCCTGGCGGCGCGCCGCCGCGCCCATGGAGCCGGTGAGCAGCACCACCTTGGTGCCCTGCTCGGCGCCCCCCAGCATCCCCCCTTCGGCCAGCTCGCCCATCATCTCGGTGATGGAGCGGTGGTGCTGCTGGGCCAGCACCTCGGTCGGCGCGAGCATCGCGGCCTGCCCGCTCGCGTCCACGGTGGTGAGCATCGCGCGCAGCGCGACCATCGTGTTGTGCGTGACCGTGAAGTTGTCGGTGACGTAGGCCCTGTCCTCATGGCGGACGCGAATGCACTGCGCCTGCTTGCGCCCCGCGCGCTCCACCCGCCGGATGCCCCTGCGGAACCTGTCGTGCGTACCCCGCTCGGCCAGGCGTCCGGCCTTGCGCTCCAGCCGGAAGGGCGGAAACCGCGCGGGGAGGTCCACCGACACGGGGAACGCCGCTCCTTCGGACAGCACCCGGGCGCACCCGCCCAGCGAGCGGACGAGCCAGGCCACGTCCTCGGCCAGCGCGCGGGACACGGAGCAGAACGACAGGCCGCATCCGCTCGTGTCCACCGTTCCGCCCGCGTCCATCAGCCCTTGAAGGACAGCGAGCCGGTCCTTGACGGGAGCGTTCTTGTACATGTCAGGGACGAAGCTGTCGTGCGGCGGCCGGTGCCGAGAGGTGCCGCCTCCGAGCAGCGTGCCCAGGAGATACGGGTCCAGCGGCAGGTTTCCCTCACATCCGAGGTCCACGGGAACGGCCGCCGGGAGATACCACTTCGGCTCCCCGTCGGATGTCGTCAGGTCCTCGCGGATCTCCCGGGTGGAGAGGACCTTCGGGGCGTCTCCACCGTGCCGACCGCAACGCGTGCCGACGATCCACAGGTGCTCGTCATCGCTCTCGACGCTGCTGCCGTCCGAGAGCACCAGACGCCAGATCTCGCGTTCCCCCTGGGGAAAGACCCCGTCAACCGGGGCGATCTCGCCCGACGGCGTCACCACCAGGTCACCGACCCGGATCTCCCCCATCTTCCGAAAGCCGTCCGGGGTGAGGACGAGCGAGTCCAGGGGCTGGGCCTTCCCGCTGCCCACCTCGCCCTGGAGGAGCCGGTGCATGGGGTGCTCGGTGCCGAGGTCGGTGAAGATCTCCTGGCTGACCTGCCGCTGCCCCTCGGTGAGGGTGAACGGCAGCCGCGCGTCGAACGCGTCCAGCAGCCCGCCGGCCACCGGCTTGCGGGGGGCGGCGGGCAGCTCGGCCTCCTTGCCGCGCCGGCGGGCCAGCGCGACCTGCAGGACGAACGCCTCGTCCCACTTGAGCCGCTGCTGCGCGTCCGCGATCTCCGCCTTGGAGCGCGGCCCGTGCACCTTCACCAGCGCTTCGGGGAGCGGGACCAGGCCCCGGCCCGTGCGGAGCGGCTCGGGCAGCGGGTCGACCAGGCCACGCCAGTCGGTGGCCTGGAGGGTGCGCAGCACCAGCTGCACCGCCTGCGCGATCTTCCAGGAGGGGAGCTGCTTGCAGGCCGGATACAGCGGCAGGAGCTGGAAGCGGGCGAGGTCCTCGCCGTCGGTCTGCTCGTCCAGCAGCATGTAGTCCGGGTGGGCGAGCTGGAGCTTGCGGTTGAAGACGCCGACCTTCCCCGCGAACATGCCGCGCCGGCCCGGCAGCAGCTTCTGCTGGGCGCCCCAGACGCCCTTGCCGAAGAACACGAGCTGCAGCCTGCCGCTGCCGTCGGTGAGCGTGACCTCCAGCCGCTGGCCCTTGCCCCGGTTGAACGTGTGCACCCGCGCGTCGGCTACCTGCGCGACGACGGTGACGTGCTCGTCCAGCGGGAGGTCGGACAGGCGGGTCAGCTCGCCCCGCTCCGCGTACCGGCGCGGGTAGTGGTGCAGCAGGTCGCCCACCGTGCGCAGGTCGAGCTGCTCGGCCATGACCTTCGCTGTGCTGCCGCCGAGGAGGGTCTTCAGCGGCTCCCGGAGGGGCTCGGAGTGTGATGCGGCTTGTGCGGACACGGCACCATCCTGCCGGACGGTGGTGACAGCGACGGGCTACTCGACCCCCACCAGGAGCGGCGACTCCTGCTCGCGGCCCTCGTAGACCACCGTGTCCACGGCCAGGTGCTCCCGGCGCACGTACTCCTCCAGCGCCCCCGCGAGCCCCGTCGGCGCCTGCTCGCCCACCACCAGCGTGACCAGTTCGCCGCCCGCCGCGAGCATCCGCGCGAGCACCGCGCGCGCGGTGTGCGCGAGGTCGGAGCCGATCACCGCGACGTCGCCCTCGACCAGCCCGAGCACATCGCCCGCCTGGCAGACGCCCGCGGTCGTCCACGACCGGCTCCGCGCCAGGGTCACCTCGCCGTAGCGGGTGGCCCCGGCGGCGGACGTCATGGTGACCACGTCCTCGTCGAACCGCCGCTCCGGCTCGTGCACGGCGAGCGCGGCGAGTCCCTGGACGGCGGCGCGGGTGGGGATGACGGCGGCGCGTACGCCGAGCGCCCGCGCCTCCTCGGCGGCGCGGGCCGCCGCCGGGTGGAATCCGGCGCCGTTCGGCAGCAGGACCGCCTCCGGGGCCCCGGAGGCCCGGACGGCGGCGAGCAGCGCGGTGCCGTCGGCGGCCTCCGCCGCGGGGACGACGGTGGCGCCCGCCTCCGCGCAGAGCCCGGCCAGGCCGCTGCCCGGGACGACGGCGACGACGGCGCGGCGCGTGCCCGTACCGGCACCCGTACCGACGTCCGTGCCAGCACCCGTATCGGCGCCCGTGCCGGTGTCGGCACACGGGGGGCCGTGCTCGCGGTCGGCGCCGAGGTGCGTGACGCGGATGCGGTACGGGCGTCCCGCGGCGATCCCCGCCTCGATGGCCGCGCCCGCGTCGGGGGTGTGGATGTGGACGCTCCACAGCGTTTCGCCGCCCGCGACGACCAGGGAGTCGCCGAGCGCGTCGAGGGAGCGGCGGAGCTCGGCGACCACGTGCGGGCCCGCCGTCTCCAGCAGGTAGATCACCTCTTGGCGCTGCGCGGCCCGGCCACCGCCCGCAGGCTCCACGTCCCGCGAACGCCCGCCCGGCGTCCGGTCCCGTGGCTGTCGCGCCAGGCCGGCGCCGCCAAGGGCGGCTTCACCCCGGTCCGGCACCGGCCGGTCCGTCCGGTCGTCCCCGTGGGTCCGGTCGGCGTCCGCAACGGCCTCCCGGGGGTTTCCCAGCGCCTGGGACAGGGCGGCCAGCAGGGTCGCCAGGCCGTCGGCCCCGGCGTCCACCACCCCCGCCTCGTGCAGGACCGCGAGCTGGTCCCGGGTGGCGCTCACCGCCTCCCGGGCGGCCCGCTCCGCCGCCGCGGCCTGCGCGCCGTCCCCCTGGCCGCGCTCCGCCGCGCGCTCGGCGGCCGAGGCCGCCGCTGCCGCCACCGTCAGCATCGTGCCCTCGACCGGGTGCGCCACCGCCTCGTACGCGCTGTCCGCCGCGTGCCGCAGGGCACGGGCCAGCGAGTCCGTGCCGGGGGTGCCGAGGCCGCGCAGATACTGCGCGAGGATGGTGCCGGAGTTGCCGTGCGCCGCCAGCAGGGCCGCGTGGGCCATCTCACGGAGCAGCTCGGCGGCGGAGCCGGTGTCGGATCCGGCGCCGGATCCGGCATCCGATCCGGCGTCCGATCCGGCGTCGGGGGTGCGCGCGGGCCGCGCGGCGGCCTCGAAGGTGAGGCGCAGATTGGTGCCGGTGTCGCCGTCGGCGACGGGGAAGACGTTGATCGCGTCGAGCCGGGCGCTGCGCAGGCGGAGCGCCCGGCGGGCGAGGGCGCACCACTCCCGTACCGCTGGGGGATCGAGCGAGTGCGGCACGTGCAGGACCTCCTCGGGGTGGCGCTGCGAGGCAGGCTACGCCGTGCCTGCTGCGCCCTCCGCGAGAAGCCGGTTTCGCTGTTCGAGAGGCGGCGTTGTATGCTGCTGGGGTTGCCTGGCGCCGACCAGGCCACTCCCTGGCACCACCGGCGGTCAGCTGGTCTCAGCCGCTGGGAGTGTCCAGTATTCGCTATTTTCACCCCGCTGTGCAGCGGGGATGACCCGTCTTTGGAGTGACCGTGGCTGCCAACTGCGACGTCTGCGGCAAGGGGCCGACCTTCGGCAACAACATCTCCCACTCGCACCGCCGCACCCGCCGTCGCTGGAACCCCAACATCCAGCGCGTGCGTGCGGTCGTCGGCGGGACGCCGAAGCGGCTGAACGCGTGCACCTCGTGCATCAAGGCCGGCAAGGTCGCCGCGCACTGAGCTGATACGACCCAGGAACCGGCCCGCCCCGAGCGGGCCGGTTTCTTTGTGTCCGCGTCCGCAGCCATCCCCGCTGCCGGCCGGGGCGCGGCGCCGTGTCAGTCCCGCTGCTGGAAGCGCCAGCCGTGGTGGACCGGGCCCAGGCCCGCGCCCAGCGGAAAGCCCGCGGCGAGGGCGCCCGCCGTGAACTCCTTGGCGGCCGCCGCGGCCTCCGGAACGGTCTGCCCCTTGGCGAGCTGCGCTGCCAGCGCGCTGGCGAGGGTGCAGCCGGTGCCGTGGGTGTGCCGGTTGCCGTGCCGCGGGGCACGCAGCCAGTGCTCCGCCGTGCCGTCCGTCAGCAGGTCGACGGCCTCGGCGGAGCCGGGCAGATGGCCGCCCTTGATCAGCGCCCAGCGCGGGCCGTACGCGAGGACGGCGGCCGCGGCCTCCGGCATCCCCGCCTCGTCCGCCACCTGGACGCCGGTGAGCTGGGCGACCTCGTCCAGGTTGGGGGTGACGACGGTGGCGGCGGGCAGCAGTCTGGTGCGCACCGAGTCCACGGCCTCGGCGGCGAGCAGGGAGTCGCCGTGCTTGGAGACGCCGACCGGGTCGACGACAGCGGGCGCTTCCGTGCCGGCGAGCAGCTCGGCGACCGTCTCCACCAGCTCGGCCGAGGCCAGCATGCCGGTCTTCACGGCGTGTACGCCGATGTCGTCGACGACGCTGCGGTACTGGGCGCGTACGGCCTCGGCGGGCAGCTCCCAGTAGCCCTGCACGCCCAGCGAGTTCTGCGCGGTGACGGCGGCGACGACGCTCATGCCGTGGGTGCCGAGGGCGAGCATCGTCTTGAGGTCGGCCTGGATTCCCGCGCCTCCGCCCGAGTCGGATCCGGCGACGGTGAGCACGAGGGGCGGCTGTGTGTGCATGGCTACGACGGTACCCAGCCGGCCGGTCAGTGCTCCGAGGGCGCCGAGAAGTGGTCCCAGCCGCCCGCCTTGTCCCAGGCCGCGCCGTCCACGGTGACCTGCGGCAGGGCGGAGGGCGCGAGCACCTCGCCGATCACGCGCCAGCGCGCGGGCAGCTTCTGGTCGGGCGGGAAGGTCGCCACGATCGCGTGGTCCTCCCCGCCGGTGAGCACCCAGTGCAGCGGATCCACGCCGACCGCCTGCCCGATGTCGGCCATCTGCGCGGGGATGTCGAGCCCGGCGGAGCGCACATCGATCCGCACCTTGCTGACCTCCGCGATATGGCCGAGGTCGGCGATGAGCCCATCGCTGACGTCGGTCATCGCGGTGGCGCCGAGCCCGGCGGCCGCGGGGCCCGCGTGGTAGGGGGGTTCGGGGCGGCGGTGCGCCTCCACGAAAGCGCGCGGCGAGCGGAAGCCGCGGGAGAGCACCGCGTGTCCCGCGGCCGACCAGCCCAGCCAGCCGGTGACGGCGACCACGTCGCCGGGCCGGGCGCCGCCTCGGGTGACCGGCTCGCGGTTGCGCAGGTCGCCGAGCGCGGTGATGGAGACGGTGATGGTGTCGCCGCGTACCACGTCGCCGCCCACCACGGCGGCCGCGGCGACCTGGGCCTCGTCGCGGATGCCGTCCATCAGTTCGGTGGGCCAGTTCACGGGGAGTTCGGCGGGGACGACGAGGCCGAGCAGCAGTCCGGTGGGCACGGCGCCCATGGCGGCGATATCGGCCAGGTTCTGCGCTGCGGCCTTGCGTCCGACGTCGTACGCTGTAGACCAGTCGCGGCGGAAATGGCGTCCCTCGATGAGAATGTCCGTGCTGGCGACGACCCGGCGGTCCGGAGCCGCGACGACGGCCGCGTCATCCCCCGGGCCGACCCGCACGGCGGGGGTGGAGGTGAGCCGGGAGGTCAGCTGCCGGATGAGTCCGAACTCCCCCAACTCCCCCACGGTGCCCGGGCTGCGCCCGCCGGTCAGATCGCGCATTCCTGTGCCCCTTCGTGTCCGAAGCTTCGCTTCTTCGCTCGTATACCGTCTGATCCGCTGGTACGGGGCTCCCGGCCGGTGTGGGGACGCGGTACGGTGGCGTCTCTTCCCGCCCCGCACGATCCTCGTGGCCCCTCTGGAGGTTCCGTGGTACAGGCGTACATTCTGATCCAGACGGAGGTCGGCAAGGCGTCCGCCGTCGCCGAGATCGTTTCCAAGATTCCCGGCGTGATCCAGGCCGAGGATGTGACCGGGCCGTACGACGTGATCGTGCGGGCCGAGGCCGACACGGTCGACGACCTGGGCCGCATGGTGGTCGCCAAGGTCCAGCAAGTGGACGGCATCACACGCACTCTGACCTGCCCCATAGTCCACCTCTAGGCCCGCCGTATGCTCACCCGGTGAGCACTTCCCGTCGCGCATCCCGTCACATCGTGCCGACCGTGCCGCTCGCCCTGCTGCTCGCGCTCGCCGCGGCCTGCTCATCCAGCGACGGCAGCGCGGGCCCGGCGGTTCCCCATCCCTCGGGAAAGGCCGCGCAGGCGTGCCGGGCGCTCCACGGCGCCCTGCCGAAGCAGGTGGCCGGGCAGCGGCGCGCCTCCCTGGACCCCGAGTCCCGCTACACGGCCGCGTGGGGCGATCCCCCGGTCGAGCTGCGCTGCGGGGTCGCCCGGCCCGAGAAGCTCACGCCCGGCAGTGAAGAGTACAACCCCACGGCCGACGCGGCCGAGGTGAATGGGGTCTCGTGGCTCATCGAGAAGCGGAAAGGGGGCTACCGCTTCACGACGACGGACCGCGCGGCGTACGTGGAGTTGACGGTGCCGGAGGCGTACGCGCCGGAGACCGGAGCCCTGACGGACCTGGCCGGCCCGGTACGGAAGACGGTTCCCAGGTCCGGGCCACGCTGAGGTTCCGGTACGCCGCCAGGGGCCCGGACGCTAGCGGAGCCCCGTGCTGCGGCGGAGGGCGGCCTGGATCAGATGGTCCACCAGCTCGGGGTAGCTGACGCCCGTCTCCTGCCACATCCGGGGGTACATGGAGATCGGCGTGAACCCCGGCATCGTGTTCACCTCGTTCAGCACGAACTCGCCGTTCTCGGCGAGGAAGAAGTCCGCGCGGGCGATCCCCTCGCAGGACAGCGCCTCGAATGCGCGTACGGCCAGCTCGCGGACCCGGGCCGTCTCCTCCTCCGTGAGCGGCGCGGGCACGATCCCGGACGCGGAGTCGATGTACTTCGCCTCGAAGTCGTAGAACTCGTGCGCGCTGACCGGCGGGATCTCGGCGGGCACGCTCGCACGCGGCCCGTCCTCGAACTCCAGCACGCCGCACTCGATCTCGCGCCCGCGCACCAGCGCCTCCACGATGACCTTCGGGTCGTGCCGCCGGGCCTCCTCGACGGCCTCGTCCAGCCCGCCCAGCCCGTCGACCTTGGTGATGCCGATGGACGAGCCCGCGCGGGCGGGCTTCACGAAGACCGGCCAGCCGTGGTCCGCCGCGAAGTCCACGATCTTCTTGCGGGCCGCCCCCGGATCGGCCTCCCACTCGCGCGGCCGGACGGTGACATACGGCCCGATCGGCAGCCCGAAGGAGGTGAAGATCCGCTTCATGTACTCCTTGTCCATGCCCGCGGCGGAGGCCAGCACGCCGGAGCCGACGTAGGGCACGCCCGCGAGGTCCAGCATGCCCTGGAGGGTGCCGTCCTCGCCGTACGGGCCGTGCAGCATGGGGAAGACGACGTCGACGTCGCCCAGCGCCTTGGGGACGGCGCCGGGTTCGGCGTAGACGACCTCGCGGCTCCCCGGGCCGAGCGGGAGGACCACGGCGCCGGTGTCGGACTCGGCCAGCTCCTCCACGCTGGGGAGCTTCCGCTCCTCGATGGCCATCCGGTCCGGGTCGTCGGCCGCCAGCGCCCAGCGGCCCTCGGCGGTGATGCCGATGGGCAGCACCTCGTACGTGTCACGGTCGATGGCGCTGAGCACGGCGCCCGCCGTAACGACGGAGATGGCGTGCTCGGAGCTGCGCCCGCCGAAGACGACGGCGACGCGGGGCTTGCGGGAGTGGCTGTGGCTGCTCATCGCTGCGACTTTACCGGGTGGGGCGCACGGAGTCCCGACTGCGGCCCCGCTGCGTCACACCCGCTCCGGCTTCGCGCTGCGCGACATCAGCTCCTTGAGCGCCACGTGCGGCGGCTTGCCCTCGTGCACGATGCTGACGACGGTCTCGGTGAGCGGCATCTCCACCCCGTGCCGTCGCGCGAGGTCCCGCACCGACTCGCAGGACTTGACGCCCTCGGCGGTCTGCCGGGTGACCGCGATGGTCTCTTCCAGGCTTATGCCCCGGCCGAGGTTGGTGCCGAACGTGTGGTTCCGGGAGAGCGGCGAGGAGCAGGTCGCCACGAGGTCACCCATCCCGGCGAGCCCGGCGAACGTGTGCGCGTCGGCGCCCATGGTGACGCCGAGCCGCGTCGTCTCCGCGAGGCCCCGGGTGATCAGGGACGCCTTGGCGTTGTCGCCGAGCCCCATCCCCTCCGCGATGCCGACGGCGAGCGCGATCACGTTCTTGACGGCGCCGCCCAGCTCGCAGCCCACGACGTCGGTGTTGGTGTACGGGCGGAAGTACGGCGTGTGGCAGGCGCCCTGGAGGCGGCGCGCCGCCGCTTCGTCCGTACAGGCGACGACGGCCGCAGCGGGCTGCCGCTGGGCGATCTCCCGGGCCAGATTGGGCCCGGTCAGCACCGCGACCCGGTCCGCGGGGACGCCGGCGACCTCCTCGATGACCTCGCTCATCAGCTCGGCGGTACCGAGTTCGACGCCCTTCATCAGGGAGACCAGCACCGTGTCCGGGGCCAGCAGCGGGGCCCAGGCGCGCAGATTGCCGCGCAGCGTCTGGGCCGGCACGGACAGCACCGTGAACGCGGCCGAGGCGGCGGCCTCGGCGGGGTCGGTGGTGGCGCGTACGGCCGGAGGGAGCTCGGTGTCGGGGTGGTAGTCGGGGTTGCGCCGCTCGGCGTTGACCGCCTCCACGACCTCGGCGCGGCGACCCCAGAGTGTGACCTCGCAGCCCGCGTCGGCGAGCACCATCGCGAAGGCCGTACCCCAGGAGCCGGTGCCGAATACGGCGGCTTTCGTCACGCGTCCTTCTTTCCCTCGTCGTGCTGTCCCGCACCGCGCGCCACCGCGCCGTCCCCCCGGCGGGCCCCGGCGCGCCGGCGCGCGACGGCCTTGCGGTGGTCGTAGCGCTCGGCGGGCGCGGGCTCGCCGCGGATCCCGGCGAGCTGCTCGGTGACGGCGTCCATCATGACGTCCGTCACCTCGCGGAGCACCTCGGCCGTGGGCTCCTTGTCGTAGTACGCGGACAGGTCGAGCGGCGGCCCGGCCCGCACGGTGAGGGTCTTGCGGGGGAACAGCCGCAGCTGCTTGAGCTTCGCGTACGGGGGCACCGCGAGGTTGGCGCCCCACTGGGCGACGGGGATGACGGGGGCCCTGGTCAGCAGCGCGACGCGGGCCGCGCCCGACTTGCCGCCCGCCATGGGCCACATCTCCGGGTCGCGGGTGATGGTGCCCTCGGGGTAGAAGGCCACGCACTCGCCGCTGTTGATGGCGTCGACGGCGGCGCGGAAGGCCCCGACGGCGTCGGTGGACTCCCGGTAGACCGGGATCTGGCCGGTCCCGCGCATCACGGCGCCCACGACGCCCCCCTTGAACAGCCCGTTCTTCGCCAGGAAGCGCGGCACCCGTCCCGTGTTGAACTGGAAGTGTGCATAGGAGAGCGGATCGATATGCGAGTTGTGATTGACCACGGTGATGAAACCGCTCTCCGCTGGAATGTGCTCCATTCCTCTCCAGTCCCGCTTGAACAGCACCACGAGCGGCGGTTTCAGCACTACCGCTGCAAGGCGGTACCAGAAGCCGACTTTATGGCGGGACACTCGGACACCATCTCCTTTTGGCGCATGTGGACAACCGCACAAGTGTCGCCGCAGGCCGCCTTGCTGTCGAGCACACCGTCAGCGTCCGCTGTCGTGCACACCGTAACCCCGCCGCCGACCGGGCGCCCGGCACCCGAGTGAGAATGGGGCCGATGCAGTCACAAGTGACCCCTGCGGCGTGGACCGTCGTCGTGCCGCTGAAGCCCCTGATACGGGCCAAGAGCAGGTTGGCCGGGGCCGTCCCGGGGGCGGCGCGGCCCGGCTTCGCGCTGGCGTTCGCGCAGGACACGGTCGGTGCGGTGATCGCGTGTCCCGCGGTGCGCCGTGTGGTGGTTGTCACGGACGATCCGCTGGCCGCCGCCCGGCTGGCGGCGCTGGGGGCCCGTACGGTGCCCGACGCGCCGGGCGCCGGGCTGAACGCTGCGCTCCGCTACGGCGCGGCGCGGGTGCGCGCCGCCGATCCGGATACCGCCGTCGCCGCGCTGAACGCGGATCTCCCCGCGCTGCGCCCGGCGGAATTGGCGCGGGTTCTCCATGCGGCCGCGCGATTTCCCCGCGCCTTTCTGCCGGACGCCGCCGATATCGGCACCACGCTCCTGACGGCGCTGCCGCCGAGCCCGCTCTCCCCCGCGTTCGGCGGCCCTTCCCGCGCCCGGCACCGGGCCTCGGGCGCGGTGGAGATCACGCTTTCCGGAGTGGACAGTGTGCGGCGGGACGTCGATACGGCCGCCGATCTGCGGACTGCCCGGGATCTCGGGCTCGGCCGCCATACGGCCACCCTCCTCGCCGGCCCCGTCCCCGGCCGGCCTCCGCGCGAGGGGTCGCCCCTGCGGGGCGCTCACGGCTGGCCGGACACGCGTTGTGGGGGCGAGTAGGCTGCGGCGCATGCAGGCCACGGCGTACACCTACGACCCCGAGTCCCGCTCCGGCAGCGTGCTGCTGGACGACGGCACGCCCCTGCCGTTCGACCGGGACGCCTTCGACGCGGGCGGACTCCGGCTGCTCCGGCCGGGGCAGCGGGTCCGGATCGAGACGGCGGAGGAGAGCGAGGGTACGGGCGGGGAAGCGGCTCGCCGGATCACCCTGGTGACACTGCAGACGCTGTAGCGGCCCTACCCCGTCCGGCGGAAACGGCGCGGGCCGGGCTCCCCGAGGGGAGCCCGGCCCGGCGCCGTTGTTTCTCGTGCTGTCCGCCCGCTCAGCGCTTGCGGGCGGTGGTCTTCTTGGCGGTGGTCTTGCGCGCCGCGGTCTTCTTGGCGGGCGCCTTCTTCGCGGTGCTCTTCTTGGCGGGCGCCTTCTTGGCCGTGGCCTTCTTGGCGGTCGCCGTCTTCTTGGCCGGCGTGGCCTTCTTCGCCGGTGTCGCCTTCTTCGCCGTCGCGGTCTTCTTCGCGGGGCTCTTCTTGGCCGTGGTCTTCTTGGCCGTCGTGGCCTTCTTCGCCGGTGCGGCCTTCTTCGCCGTGGTCTTCTTGGCGGTCGCCTTCTTCGCCGCCGCCTTCTTGGCCGTGGCCTTCTTGGTGGCGGTGCCGCCGGAGAGGCTGCCCTTGGGGGCCTTCTTGACCGCGACGTCGTTCTTCGGGAGCTTCTTGGTCCCGCTCACCAGGTCCTTGAAGCCCTGGCCCGCGCGGAACCGCGGGACGGAGGTCTTCTTGACCCGGACCCGCTCCCCGGTCTGCGGGTTGCGGGCGTACCGGGCCGGACGCTCGACCTTCTCGAACGAGCCGAAGCCGGTGACCGAGACCCGGTCACCGGAGACGACCGCACGGACGATCGCGTCCAGGACGACATCGACCGCGTCTGCGGCCTGCTGACGTCCGCCGAGCTGGTCTTGGATTGCTTCGACGAGCTGCGCCTTGTTCACGTCTTCCCCTTCGGAGACATTGCCGGAACGAATCTGTTCAAGCCTTTTCGCACGTTAGGCAGATATATACCGCAAATCAAACACGAAACGGGCGAATCACCCTTGTGTCGCAACGAACTCGACCGTCATCGAGTTCCGTCGGCGCGCACTTCTCCCTGTCGCGCGGGGAATCGTCCCGCGTCCATGTCGGCCATGAGGCGCTCCAGACGCCGTTCCGCCCCGGCGAGATCGTGCTTCGCGGCCGCCGAGATGACGAGCAGCTTGCGGCTCAGTGCCATCCGTGCGCCCTCGGGGACTTGCGGTGAGCGCACCACGGCGTGCGCCTCTTTCAAGCGGGCGGCGAGTCGGTCGTAGAGCTCCTCCTGACCGTCGCGTTCCATGCGGTGATTGTGCCATCTGGGGTGAGTTGTCGCTTCCAGCGGGGGGAGCAACGCGCCCGAGTGCGTCAACCCGGCTGTTCGGTGCCCGAGTTGACACGCCGCGCGGGTCCGGGGTTCCGGGGGCCACGGTCGGAGTCGCTCCTTAGTACGAAAGAAACTGGGGCTCAAGACTAATTCACGTCAACCTGATGTGCGCCCCCTGTGCCCCGCGCGCCGCCCGGCTCCCCGCACACAGCACCGCGCCCCCGCCGGACGGCGGGGGCGCGGTGGAGGTCTGAGCCGGGCTCAGACGGTCAGCGTACGCGGCCTGAAGGCGGGCCGCGACGCCTCGAAGTCCGCGATGGCGGCTTCGTTCTTCAGGGTGAGGCTGATGTCGTCCAGGCCCTCCAGCAGCCGCCAGCGGGCGTTCTCGTCCAGTGCGAAGTCGGCTTCGACACCCGTCGCGAGGACCTTGCGCGCCACCAGGTCGACGGTCACCTCGGCGGTCGGGTCGTCCTCCGTCAGCCGCCAGAGGGCTTCCACGGTCTCCTGCGGCAGCACCACGGTGAGCAGGCCGTTCTTGAGCGAGTTGCCCCGGAAGATATCGGCGAAGCGGGAGGAGACGACGGCCCGGAAGCCGTAGTTCTGCAGCGCCCAGACGGCGTGCTCGCGAGACGACCCGGTGCCGAAGTCCGGACCGGCGACCAGCACCGTGGCCCCGGCGTGCGCGCTCCGGTTCAGCACGAAGTCCGGGTCCTTGCGCCACGCCTCGAAGAGGCCGTCCTCGAAGCCGTCGCGGGTGACCTTCTTGAGCCAGTGCGCCGGGATGATCTGGTCGGTGTCGACGTTGCTGCGGCGCAGCGGGACGGCGCGCCCGGTGTGGGTGGTGAAGGCTTCCATCGTGGTCAGGCTCCTCAGAAGCGCGCGGGCGTGCGTACGTCGGTTTCGGTGGGTCCGGACAGGTCGGCCGGCGAGGCGAGGTGGCCCAGCACCGCCGTGGCCGCCGCGACCTGCGGCGAGACCAGATGGGTGCGCCCGCCCTTGCCCTGCCGGCCCTCGAAGTTCCGGTTGGAGGTGGAGGCCGCCCGCTCGCCGGGCGCCAGCTGGTCCGGGTTCATGCCCAGGCACATCGAGCAGCCGGCGTGCCGCCACTCGGCGCCCGCCTCCGTGAACACCTTGTCCAGCCCCTCGTCCACGGCCTGCAGGGCCACCCGTACGGAGCCGGGTACGACGAGCATCCGCACGTCCCCGGCCACCCTGCGGCCGCGCAGCACGGAGGCGGCCGAACGGAGGTCCTCGATCCGGCCGTTGGTGCAGGAGCCCACGAAGACGGTGTCCACGGCCACCTCGCGCAGCGGCTGACCCGCGGTCAGCCCCATGTACTCCAGCGCCTTCTCCGCCGCCTGCCGGGCGCTGACGTCCTCGAACGACCCCGGGTCGGGCACGGCGGCGGACAGCGGGGCACCCTGCCCCGGATTGGTGCCCCAGGTGACGAACGGGGCCAGCTCGTCCGCTTCGATGACCACCTCGTGGTCGAAGACGGCGTCGTCGTCCGTGCGCAGCGTCTTCCAGTACGCGACGGCCGCGTCCCAGTCCGCGCCGGAGGGGGCGTGCTCCCGCCCCCGGACGTAGTCGAAGGTGGTCCGGTCCGGGGCGATCATCCCGGCGCGCGCCCCGGCCTCGATGGACATGTTGCAGACGGTCATCCGGGCCTCCATCGAGAGCTTCTCGACGGCCTCGCCCCGGTACTCGATGACATAGCCCTGGCCGCCGCCGGTGCCGATCCGGGCGATGACGGCGAGGATCAGGTCCTTCGCGGTGACGCCCGCAGGCAGCTCGCCGTTGACCGTGACCGCCATGGTCCGGAACGGCGCCATGGGCAGCGTCTGGGTCGCCAGCACATGCTCGACCTGCGAGGTGCCGATGCCGAAGGCGAGCGCGCCGAACGCGCCGTGCGTGGAGGTGTGGCTGTCGCCGCAGACCACGGTCATGCCGGGCTGGGTCAGCCCGAGCTGCGGCCCGACGACGTGGACGACGCCCTGCTCGACGTCGCCCAGCGGATGGAGCCGCACCCCGAAGTCCGCGCAGTTCTTGCGCAGGGTCTCCAGCTGGGTGCGGGAGACCGGGTCGGCGATCGGCTTGTCGATGTCGAGGGTGGGGGTGTTGTGGTCCTCGGTCGCGATGGTCAGATCGGTGCGCCGCACCGCGCGGCCCGCCTTGCGCAGGCCGTCGAACGCCTGCGGGCTGGTCACCTCGTGGAGCAGGTGCAGATCGATGAAGAGAAGGTCGGGCTCGCCTTCCGCGCGCCTGACGACATGGTCGTCCCAGACTTTCTCCGCGAGTGTCCGTCCCATCGCTGTCCCTCCGGCCGGCTGCGCCGCCGACCACATGTCGAGAACTTTCGCGCCACCCCGCCCGCCGGGCGGGGTGGCGGCCGTCACCACAGCCTGGCGGGTTCCGCGAGAAATTGAACTTGCGTTTCACACTTTGAGACGCAAGTATCGACGCATGGACAACTCTAGTGGTGTCGGCGTTCTCGACAAGGCGGCTCTGGTACTGAGCGCTCTGGAGTCCGGTCCGGCCACCCTCGCCGGGCTGGTCACCTCCACCGGCCTGGCCCGCCCCACGGCGCACCGGCTCGCGGTGGCGCTCGAACACCACCGTATGGTCGCCCGCGATATGCAGGGCCGCTTCATACTCGGCCCGCGGCTGGGCGAGCTGGCCGCGGCTGCGGGCGAGGACCGGCTGCTCGCCTCCGCGGGCCCGGTGCTCACCCACCTGCGGGACGTGACCGGCGAGAGCGCGCAGCTCTACCGGCGCCAGGGCGACATGCGGATCTGCGTGGCGGCGGCCGAGCGGCTGTCCGGACTGCGGGACACGGTGCCGGTCGGCTCCACGCTGCCGATGAAGGCGGGCTCGGCCGCGCAGATCCTGATGGCGTGGGAGGAGCCGGAGCGGCTGCACCGCGGCCTGCAGGGCGCGCGGTTCACCGCCACCGCGCTCTCCGGCGTACGGCGGCGGGGCTGGGCCCAGTCGGTCGGCGAGCGCGAACCGGGGGTCGCCTCCGTCTCGGCCCCGGTGCGGGGCCCCTCGAACCGGGTGGTGGCGGCGGTGTCGGTCTCGGGCCCGATCGAGCGGCTCACCCGGCATCCGGGGCGGATGCACGCCCAGGCCATCGTGGACGCGGCCGCCCGCCTGAGCGAGGCGCTGAAGCGGCCCAGCTAGCGAGTGTGGCCGACCTTGCCCCCTGGGGAGGGGGTGCCCCTTGCGGTGCGTCGCAGTCTGCGGGCCCAGTGTGGTTGCGCGCGCAGTTCCCCGCGCCCCTGGCGGGGCGCCGCACGTCACTGCGCCCCGTCAGGGGCGCGGGGAACTGCGCGCCCAGCCGCAGCGCAGCCGAGGGCGCACGGCGACCGGCCGGGGCAGCCCGGATCGCACACCTCGAAACCGCTCAGCCGGAGGAGTCCGCCGCCGCCATCCGCTGGCGGGCCCCCTCTCCGCGGGCGGCGACCGGGACCGCCCCGTGCGCCGCCGCGAGCCCGTACTCCGGCATGTCGGCATAGATACTCTCGTACCCGCCCGCCGGAACCCGGTACGTCTCGTGCCAGATCCCCACACTCCCCCGGCTCTTCCGCACCCGCCGGTTGAACGCCGCCCAGGCGGGGCGGTGTTGCCTGCCGGGCGCCACCGCGTAGTCGAAGAGGTGCTCGGTGGAGCGCCAGTACTGCACCACGCCGAACTCGCGGGGCCCGCTCATCACGAGCCGGGCGGCGAGCAGTCCGGACTCCGGGTCGGCGTACAGCTCGCGCACCATCCGCGGCATCGCGACGAACACCGGCAGCCACGAGCGCACCGACCGCAGCCGGTTGATCCGCATGCCGATCAGGAAGACGACGACCGCTCCGTCCGCGTCCGCGGTGCGCCGCCCCTCGATCACCTTTCCGCCCCCCATGGATACCCTCCTTGGATAGTGTCACTCTCTATTATTGGATAGTGCCACTCTCCAATCGACTGCGCCACCCGAATACCCCAAGGAGCCCGGAGCCATGCGGATGGCAGAGCTGAGCGCCCGCAGCGGCGTGCCCACGGCCACGATCAAGTTCTATCTGCGCGAGGGCCTGCTGCCGCCCGGCGAACGGCTCAGCGCGACCCAGGCCGCGTACGGCGAGGAGCATCTGCGCCGGCTGAGCCTGGTGCGCGCACTGATCCAGGTGGGCCGGATGCCGGTGGCGACGGCCCGCGAGGTGCTGGCGGCCGTCGACGACGAGACCCTGGACCAGCACAACCGGCTGGGCGTCGCCGCCTGGGCGCTGCCCTCCCCGGCCCCCGGCCTGGCGGCCGGGGAGGACGACGAGGCCGCCCGGACCGCGCGGCGGGCCGTCGGCACCCTGATGGCGGAGCTGGGCTGGGAGGAGTTCGGGCCCGGCAGCCCCGCGTACGAGACGCTGGTGGGAGCCGTCGCCGCGCTCGCCCGGCTGGGATACCCGTGCGACGCGGCCCGGCTGACCCGGTTCGCGCGGGTGGCCGAGGAGCTGGCCCGGACGGATCTGGACCTGCTGGAGGAGCTGGAGAGCACCGCGGAGCAGGTCGAGGCGAGCGTGGCCCTCACGGTGCTCCACGAGCCGGTGCTGCTGTGCCTGCGGCGGCTGGCGCAGGCCGAGGAGTCGGCGCGCCGCTTCCCCGCGCCGCCGGAGCGGCGCGCGGGCCCCGGCTGAACACATGAGTGAGCCCCACACCGCGTGGTGTGGGGCTCACTGACCGAGTACCCCCGACCGGATTCGAACCGGCGCTACCGCCTTGAGAGGGCGGCGTGCTAGGCCGCTACACAACGGGGGCCCTGCCCGGCCCCGGCCGCAAGGACCGGAACCTGTACCCCCGACCGGATTCGAACCGGCGCTACCGCCTTGAGAGGGCGGCGTGCTAGGCCGCTACACAACGGGGGCCTCGATCTCACAGAGCGTGGATCGTGCTGGGCTACCAGGACTCGAACCTAGACTAACTGAACCAGAATCAGTCGTGCTGCCAATTACACCATAGCCCACCAAAATGCAAGTCCCAGGGGGACCTTGATTGAGGTGACCGCCGCTCCGGACCGGGTTTTCTGCCCTTCCCCTCGCGGCGACAGGAAGAACATTACCCGATCGGAGACGGTGCTCCAAAACGAGTTCCGGCCGGGAGCGGTGCTCCCGGCCGGACAGTACGGGCGCCGGGCCTGCCTAGCCCACCAGCTTCGCCAGCGCCGCGTCCACGCGGGCCAGGGTGCGCTCCTTGCCCAGCACCTGGAGGGACTCGAAGAGCGGCAGCCCGACCGTACGGCCGGTGACCGCGACGCGGACCGGGGCCTGGGCCTTGCCCAGCTTCAGGCCGTGCTCCTCGCCCGCCGCCAGCACCGCCTCCTTCAGCGCGTCCGCCGACGTCCAGTCCGCCGCCTCCAGCCGGGCGCGGGCCGTGCGCAGCAGCGCGTCGGCGCCCTCCTTCATCGCCTTCTGCCAGGACTTCTCGTCCTCCACCGGCTCGTCCAGGAAGAGGAAGTCGACGTTGGCCGTGATGTCCGAGAGGACGGTGAGGCGGGTCTGGGCCAGGGGGGCCAGCTCCTCGAAGGCGGCCTGGGAGAAGTTCTCCTCGGGCCAGGGGGCGTAGGGAGCCCTCAGCCAGGGCGCGCAGGCCGCGGTGAAGTCCTTCGCCGGCAGCTCGCGCAGATGGGTGGCGTTGATCGCCTCGCACTTCTTCAGGTCGAAGCGCGCCGGGTTCGCGTTGACGTCGTGCACGTCGAAGGCGGCGACCATCTCGTCCAGGGAGAAGATGTCCCGGTCCTCGGCCAGCGACCAGCCCAGCAGGGCGAGGTAGTTGAGCAGGCCCTCCGGCAGGAAGCCCCGCTCCCGGTAGAGGTTGAGCGAGGACTGCGGGTCGCGCTTGGAGAGCTTCTTGTTGCCCTCCCCCATGACGTACGGGAGGTGGGCGAACTCCGGGACCTCCTTGGCCACGCCCAGCTCGATCAGCGCCCGGTAGAGCGCGATCTGGCGCGGGGTGGAGGAGAGCAGGTCCTCGCCGCGCAGCACGTGCGTGATCTCCATCAGCGCGTCGTCGACCGGGTTGACCAGCGTGTAGAGCGGGGCCCCGGTGGCGCGCAGGATGCCGTAGTCGGTGACGTTCTCCGGCTGGAAGGTCACCTCGCCGCGCACCATGTCCGTGAACGTGATCGGCTCGTCCGGCATCCGGAAGCGGACGACATGGCTGCGCCCCTCCGCCTCGTACGCGGCGATCTGCTCGGGCGTGAGGTCGCGGCAGGTGCCGTCGTAGCCGGACGGGCGGCCCTCCTCGCGGGCCCGCTCGCGGCGCTCCTCCAGCTCCTGCGCCGTGCAGTAGCAGGGGTAGGCGTGGCCGCTCTCCAGGAGCCGGTGCGCGATGTCCGCGTAGATCTCCATGCGCTGCGACTGGCGGTACGGGGCGTGCGGGCCCCCTGCCCCGGGGCCCTCGTCCCAGTCCAGGCCGAGCCAGCGCAGCGAGTCGAGCAGCTGCTCGTAGGACTCCTCGGAGTCGCGGGCCGCGTCGGTGTCCTCGATGCGGAAGACCAGGGTGCCGCCGGTGTGCCGGGCGTACGCCCAGTTGAACAGGGCGGTACGGATCAGGCCCACATGCGGGTTGCCGGTCGGGGAGGGGCAGAAACGCACGCGTACGGGGCTCGCCCCACGGGGGGACTCAGTAGTCACGCTTGATCACCTTGTTGGTGAGAGTGCCGATGCCTTCGATGGTGACGGCGACCTCGTCGCCGACGTTCAGGGGGCCGACGCCCGCGGGGGTGCCGGTGAGGATGACGTCCTGCGGGAGCAGGGTCATGGCCTCGGTGATGTGGACCACCAGGTCCTCGATGGAGCGGACCATCTCGGCCGTGCGCCCCAGCTGCCGCTGCTCGCCGTTGACCGTGCACATCAGGGCCAGGTCGGAGGGGTCCAGCTCGGTCTCGATCCAGGGGCCGAGCGGGCAGGCGGAGTCGAAGCCCTTGGCGCGCGCCCACTGGTTCTCGGTGCGCTGGATATCGCGGGCCGTGACGTCGTTGGCGCAGGTGTAGCCGAGGATCACGTCCTTGACGCGCTCGCGCGGCACGTCCTTGCACAGCCGGCCGATGACCACGGCCAGCTCCGCCTCGTAGTGCACCTCGGAGGAGAAGGACGGGTACGCGATGGGGTCGCCGGGGCCCACCACCGAGGTGGACGGCTTGAAGAAGGCCACCGGAGCGTCCGGGACCTCGTTGCCCAGCTCCCGGGCGTGCTCGGCGTAGTTGCGGCCGATGGCGACGACCTTGTTCGGGAGGACGGGCGGGAGGAGGCGGACCGCGCCCAGGGGCAGCTTCTGGCCCGAGCGCTCGAACTCGGCGAAGGGGTGGCCCCTGATGATGTCGAGGACGGGGTCGCCGTCCCCTTCGACGTCTTCCAGTACGCCGAAGCCGACGTTGCCGTCGAGGGAGAATCTGGCGATGCGCACGGGGGTCTTTCCTTCGGGGTGGCGGCCGTGGTCAGTGCTCCAGCCTATGCCGTGTCCGGCGGGCCGCGCGTGCCCGGCGTCGGGGCTGCGCCTGCCGGCCCCGCGACGCACCGGCAGGGGCAGCCCCGACCAGCCCCGGGCCCCGTGCGGGGCGCGGGGAGTGCGGG
>NZ_JAAKZZ010000089.1 GCF_011045075.1 Streptomyces boncukensis | reverse complement strand
GGGCACCGGGGCGCGGGCGGCCGGGCGATGCTGGCCGACCGGGTCGATGAGGCGTTCGCCGCGCTGCCCGGCGCCCTCGCGCTCACCGCGGGCTGAACCCGCGGTGAGCGCTCGGCGGGCGCGCTGTGGGCACGCCCGCCCGGACACGGCGGTGTCAGCGGCCCTGGAGCCGCTTGACGTTGTCCCCGAAGGTCCAGTTCTTGGAGCCGTCCCAGTTGAGGGACCAGGTCATCAGGCCCTTCAGCTGGCCGTTGTAGTGGTTCCACGCCTGGGAGACCAGGGACGGTGACATATAGCCGCCGCCCGCGCCGGGCTGCGCCGGCAGGCCGGGCGCCTGCTTGTCGTAGGGCACGCGTATCGTCGTGCCCTGGATCTCCAGGCCGCTGTTCAGGCAGTCCGTCTGCGCGACGAAGCCCTGGACCGTGCCGGCGGAGTACGAGTCGCCCTGGCAGCCGTACATGCTGCCGTTGTAGTACTGCATGTTGAGCCACCACAGGCGGCCGTTGTCGGCGTACTTCTTCACGATCGGGAGGTACGCGCCCCAGATCGAGCCGTAGACCACGCTGCCGCCCGTCACATACGCGGTCTCCGGGGCCATCGTCAGCCCGAACTCCGGCGGCATCGCGGCCAGCACGCCGTCGATGATGTGGATGAGGTTCTCCTGGGAGGTGGAGAGCTGGTTGATGTTGCCGGTGCTGGTGAGGCCGGTCTCGATGTCGATGTCGATGCCGTCGAAGTTGTTCTCCTTCAGGATGGGGACGATCGTCTCGATGAACCGGTCGGCCACGGCGCGCGAGCTGAGGTCGATACCGGCGGTCGCTCCGCCGATGGACATCAGGATGGTCTGCCCGGACGCCTTGGCCTCGCACATCTCGGCCGGGGTGGGGACCTTCACCGTGTGGTCCATGCCGTCCTCCCACAGCACCGTGCCGTCCGAACGGATCACGGGGAAGGCGGCGTTGAGCACGTTGTGGCCGTGTGCGCGGATGCGGGGGTCGGTGACGGGGGTCCAGCCGAAGGGCGGGTGCACGCCGTTGGCCGCGCCGTCCCAGTTCTCCCAGTAGCCCTGGAGGACCTTGCCGGAGGGCTTGCCCTTGAGGGGGCACGTCTCGGCCTGGGCGGACGCGGGTTCGGCGGCGGGGCGCTCGACCGCTGTGCGCTCGACCGGTGTGGGCTCGACGGCCGTGCGCTCGGCGGCCTGGGGTGCGGCCGTGAACAGGAGGGGCAGGGCGCAGGCGAGCGCGGCGCCGAGGCCGACTGCGCGTCGCCGGTGCCGTCTTCGGACAGCTCGACCAGCCATCTCGGGCTCCCTTCACTTCCATTGGGGGGTGTGGGGGTCGTGAGGGAGCGTTCTGCGGTCCAGACCATTCGTCAAGAGGTCTGGACCGATGACGCGGCACACGGAGCTCGGCGCGCCTTGACTTGAACTTGCCTTTAAGTTGAATGCTAGGGGTGTCGCACCGCGAACGCCCAACCGCCGGGAGGCACCCATGCACGCCGTTGTCCTGCACGAGTTCGGCCCCGCCGAGAACCTGCGCTACGAGTCCGTACCCGACCCCGAGCCCGCCGCCGGGCAGGTCCGTATCGCCGTCCGCGCCGCGGGGGTCCACGCCATCGAGACCCGGATGCGCGCGGGCGCCGAGGGCGAGCTGCCGCCGCTGCCCGAGCTGCCCGCCGTCTTCGGCGGCGAGGTCTCGGGCACGGTCGACGCCGTGGGTCCCGGCGTCGACCCGGCCCTGAAGGGCCGCGACGTGGTCACCACGAGCAGCACGCCGGGCGGCTACGCCGAGCTGGCCGTCGCCGACGCCGACGCCCTCTACCCGCGGCCGGAGGGGCTGAGCCACCAGACCGCCGTCGCCATGGTCGTCACCGGCAACACCACCCTGGACATGCTGGACATCGCCCGGCTCACCCCCGACGACGTGATCCTGGTGACCTCGGCGGCCGGCGGCATCGGCCGCCTGGTGGTGCAGTACGCGCGCGGGCTCGGCGCCACCGTCGTCGGCGCGGCGGGCGGGCCGGAGAAGACCGCGGCCGTCCGGGAGCTGGGCGCGGACCTCGCCGTGGACTACAACCAGCCCGGCTGGGAGCGGACCGTCGCCGACTGGCTCGGCGACGGGCGGCGGATCACCGCCGTACTCGACGGCGTCGGCGGCGCGAAGACCCGGACGGCGTTCGAGCTGCTGGGCACCGGCGGCCGGCTGGTGACGTACGGCGCCATCTCGCTCGACAAGTTCACACCGTCCGAGCAGGAGCTCGCGGAGCGCGGGGTGACGTGGACGGACGCGCTGGCCGTCATGCTCAGCAGGCACACCGACGGCACGACCGGGGCCGACTTCGCGCGGCAGGCGCTGGAGGAGGCGGCGGCGGGGCGGCTGGTGCCCGCGGTGCAGGCGTTTCCGCTGGAGCGGGCGGCGGAGGCGCATGCCGCGCTGGAGCGGCGCGAGACGACCGGCAAGGTGGTGCTGGTCCCCTGACGTCCCGTGCGCGTGACAGGGGCGGTTCCGGGACGGGGCTGCCCCGGTCCGCCCACGGCGGGCTGCGGGCGCGTCGTGGCTTGGCGCGCAGTTCCCCGCGCCCCTTCGGGGCGCGGGGCAGCCCTGTCGCAGCCGGGCGGGGCGCGCGCGGTCGTACACTGGCGGCCGAGGCCGGAAGGAGTCCGCCCATGCCGTCGGTCCCGGTGGCCCCCGTCGTCGTCCGCGGCCTGCGCCGAGCCGTGCGCCGCCGCCCGCGCACCCGCCCCGCCGTGGACCTCGCCCACCCGTCCCGCTCACCGCTGGGGACCTCCGTGGTGCGCTGCGCCGCCTACGAGAACGGGGTGCGCTCGCCGGTCGACCACTCGCCCGAGGAGGCGCTGGCGCGGGTGCGCCAGGCCGGTTCGGGCTTTGTGTGGATGGGGCTGCACGAGCCCGCCGAGGAGGAGTTCGCACGGCTCACCGAGCTGTTCGGGCTGCATCCGCTGGCCGTGGACATGGCTGTCGAGGCCCGCCAGCGGCCCAAGGTGGAGCGGTTCGCCGGGTCGATGGCCGCGGTCTTCGGCACGGTGCGCTACCGGGAGCACGAGCAGCTGACGGACACCAGCCAGATCGTGGAGACCGGTGCCATCGCGGTCTTCGTCGGCAGGGACTTCGTCATCACCGTGCGGCACGGCGCGCACGGCTCGCTGGGCCCGCTGCGGGAGAGCCTGGAGGCCGCGCCCGAACGGCTCGCGCAGGGCCCGGCGGCGGTGCTGCACGCCATCGCGGACCAGGTGGTGGACGACTATCTGGACGTCACCGACTCCGTGCAGGGCGACATCGACCTGCTGGAGAGCGAGGTGTTCGCGCCGCGCGCGGAGCGCGGCGCGTTCGACACGGGGCGGATCTACCAGCTCAAGCGGGAGCTGCTGGCGCTGAAGCGGGCCGCAGGACCGCTGAGCCGCCCGCTGGAGGCGCTGTCCGAGAAGCCGGACCGGCTGATCGACGCGGAGATACGGAAGTACTTCCGGGACGTCCACGACCATGTGACCCGCGCGACCGAGCAGATCGCGGCGTTCGACGCGCTGCTGGACTCCATACTCCAGGCCAGCCTGGCGCAGATCACCGCCGCGCAGAACGAGGGGCTGCGGAAGGTCAGCGCCTGGGTCGCGGTCATCGCCGTTCCGACCATGGTGTGCGGGATCTACGGCATGAACTTCGACCACATGCCGGAACTGGACTGGCCCTTCGGCTATCCGCTGGCGCTGGTGCTGACCGGCACGGTGTGCGTGCTGATGTACCGCGCGTTCCGCCGCAACGGGTGGCTGTGAGGGCCGGGGCCCGGGGCCCGGGGCCTCACGGAGCCGGGGAGGCGCTCGCCTCGCGGGCGCGCTCCGGGCTGAGGTAGGCGTCCGTCGCCTCCATGTCCCGCAGGGTCGCGGGGCGGCGGGAGAGGAAGCCGGTCCGCAGGAAGTCGTCGCCTGACACGGCGTTGAGCCCCCAGTTGGCCACCGTGCGGAACTTGGCCGTACCGGTGTGCAGGGCCGCCAGGTGGTAGCCGCGGGCCACCACCTGGGCGGGGAGCCCGGACAGCTCCAGGCCCAGCGGCCGGGCCACCGCGTCCTTCCCGCCCAGGTCGACGACCAGCCCCAGGTCCCGGTGGCGGTAGGGCGTCAGCGGCATCCCGCGCAGCAGGGAGATGACGTTGCGGGCCACATGCCTGCCCTGCCGCGTCGCGTGCTGCGCGGTCGGCGGGCACACCGCACCGCCGCCCTGGGGCAGGTCCGGTACGGCCGCCGCGTCGCCCAGTGCGAAGACCCCGGGGCAGCCCGGCACCGACAGGTCCGCGTCGACGACGAGCCGCCCCTTGACGGTGTCCGCGTCCAGCGTGCCGATCAGCGGGCTCGCGGCCACGCCGGCCGTCCAGATGAGCGTGCGGGACGGCAGCACCCGGCCGTCCGTCAGCGTGATGGACTCGTCCTCCACGCTGGCCACCGAGACACCCAGCGAGACCTGCGTACCGCGCCGCTGGAGGATCTGCAGCGCGTGCCGGCCCAGCTTGTC
Organism: Streptomyces boncukensis; assembly: GCF_011045075.1. Taxonomy (GTDB): domain Bacteria; phylum Actinomycetota; class Actinomycetes; order Streptomycetales; family Streptomycetaceae; genus Streptomyces; species Streptomyces boncukensis. The sequence goes on along the minus strand of NZ_JAAKZZ010000089.1, from coordinate 15,595 downwards.
GCCCAGTTCGGGCATCAGCTTGTCGGCCACGTCCAGCAGGTGCCAGGTGATCAGGCCGCGATCGAGGTTGGGGTAGCGCTTGGCCGCCGAGTTCGTCAGCCGCTGCAGGCAGGCGGCCGTCTCGGTGCCCGCGTAGCCGCCGCCGACCACCACGAACTGCAGCCGGGATGCGCGCTCCGCCTCGTCCTGGCCGGCGCAGGCGAGGTCGAGCTGGGCGATGACGTGGTCGCGTACGTACGCCGCCTCGGCGAGGGTCTTCATGCCGCGCGCGTGCGCGTCCAGGCCGGGGATGTCGAAGCTGCGGGTGACGCTGCCGGGGCACAGGACGAGGACGTCGTAGTGGCGGTTCGTCGTCTCCCCGGAGATCAGGCGGGTCACGCACACCCGGTCGCGGGGGTCGATGCCGATGGCCATGCCGGGCACGATCCTCGTGCGGTGCAGCATGCGGCGCAGCGGCGGTGCCACCGACTGCGGGGTGAGCACTCCGGCGGCGACCTGCGGCAGGAGGGGCAGATAGAGCTGGTAGCTGGCCGGGGTGACCAGGGTGATCTCGGCTTCGCTCGGCCGCAGGCCGCGCTCCAGCCCGCGCGCGCACTCGACGCCCGCGAAGCCGCCGCCCACGATCAGGATCTTGGTTCGTTCCATGGCCGGATCGTCCGTTCGTCACGGTTGGCGCCATTTCAGAGCTTTGTGCCGTCTCGTACGAGGCTCGCACAGGGAGATCCGGGACGCCACCGGGACCTAACAGCGTTAAGGCGCCCCCTCGCGGGAGGGGGCGCCTGTCGCTTACCGGTGTTCAGTGCACTGCCGGCACCCGGTCATGCGCCGATCCTGCCGCCGTTCTTCCGCCAGACGGACACCACCGCGGGACGGGTGATCTTCCCCGGTCCGTCCGGCCAGGCCGAGGCCGGGTTCTCCACGGAGGCGCCGTCCACCTCGCCCGGGTGCTGGACGGCCACCAGGACGCGGCGCTCCTGCACCAGCGGGCCGCAGGTCTCCGCGCCCGTCGGGACCGTGAGGAACTGGCGGACCTGGCCGCGCATCCGCCCGTGCGTGGCGACGCCGAACAGCCCGTCGTGCGAGCCCAGCGCATTGCCGTCGGTGGCGATCCACAGGTTCCCGTACGGGTCGAAGGTGACGTTGTCCGGGCAGGAGATCGGGCTGACCTGGTCCTTGGGGAAGCCGCCGAAGTAGGTCGAGGGGTCCTCCGGGTCGCCGCAGACCAGGAAGAGCTTCCAGTGGAAGCGCAGGGCGCGCCCGTCGTGGTGGCGCTCGGCGATCTCCAGGATCTGGCCGTGCTTGTTGGCGTTGCGCGGGTTGGCCTCGTCGGCGGCGGGCTTGCCGTCGGTGCCGCGCTGCGAGTTGTTGGTCAGCGCGACGTAGATCCGGCCGTCGCGGGGGCTGGGCTCGACGTCCTCGGGGCGGTCCATCTTGGTGGCGCCGACCTTGTCGCCCGCCATCCGGGTGTAGATGTAGACCTCCTCCGCCGTCATACCGGTCACGAACGACTGGTCGCCGCTGGCCAGCGGGATCCACTCGCCCTTGCCGTCGAACTCGCCGTCCTCCGGGAGCTTCCCGCTGCCGTCGATCTCGTCCGCCGGGCTGTCCCCGGTGAGCTTGGCGACGTAGAGCGTGCCCTCGTCCAGCAGCGACATGTTGTGCCGCCGCGCAGCGGCGCTGTTGCCGCGCCACATCCGGTTCTTCGAGACGAACTTGTAGAGGTAGTCGAAGCGCTCGTCGTCGCCCATGTAGACCACCGCGCGCCCGTCCCGGGTGAGCCGGGCCTGCGCCGCCTCGTGCTTGAAGCGGCCGAGCGCGGTGTGCTTGCGGGGCGCGGAGTGCGGGTCGTACGGGTCGATCTCCACGACCCAGCCGAAGCGGTTCGGCTCGTTGGGCTCCTTGGTGATGTCGAAGCGGTCGTCGAACCGCTCCCACTTGCGCGAGCTGGCGCCGCCGGACATCCCGTACCGCTTGAGCCGCGCGGCCTGCTCCGGGTCGGTGACCTGGTCGGCGTGGGCGAAGTACTGGTTGAAGTTCTCCTCGCCGGACAGCACGGTGCCCCACGGGGTGGTGCCGCCGGCGCAGTTGTTGAGGGTGCCCAGCACCTTCCGTCCGCTCGGGTCGGCCTGGGTGCGCAGCAGCTCGCTGCCCGCCGCCGGGCCGGTGACCTCGAACGGGGTGCTGACGGTGACCCGCCGGTTCAGCTGGTGGCGGTGCACAGGGCGCAGCGCGCCCGTACGCCACTCCTCCTGGACGGCGACGACCGACATCCCGTGCGCCGCCCAGGCGATCTCCGCCTGCTCACGGGTGGGGTTGTCCGGGTCGTAGCCCGCGAACATCAGGACCTCGTCGGTGTACTCGTGGTTGGCCACCAGGAGCTGCCGCCGGTGCTCGCCGCGCAGCGGCATGAGCATGAGGAAGTCGTTGTTGTAGCCGAACTGCCCGGCCTGCGCCTTGGCGCTCTGCCGGTCCTGGTCGAAGTCGGGGGCGCCGCGCAGGATCGGCTCGCCCCAGCGGATGACGACGTTCTGGCCGTACCCCTCGGGGACGGTCACCGCGTCCGCGGTGTTCGGCTCCACGGGGGTGAAGCGCAGGCCCCGCGCGGGCTTGCCGTGGCCATGACCGTGCCCGGGGCCGTGCTTCCCGGCCGCCCCCGCGGCGGGCGCCGCGGCGGCCGGGGTGGCGCCGGGGCCGGCGCCGAGCGCCGCGCCCGCGGCGGCGGTGGCACCCACCACGGCGCCGGCGCGCAGCACGGAGCGCCGGGAGAGGGCGCGCGCCACGACATCGCCCAGATACTCGTTGTCGCTGGTGTTGGGCACCTCGTGGAAGCACGCGTCGCCGCAGCGGTAGCGGCAGGTCATCGCCGATCTTCCCCCCGCGTGCGAGGGCAGCAGGGGCAGATTTTTACGCATGGTCGTCCCTCCGGATCCTGAACTCAGCCGCGGTGACGCTATGGGCACAGATGCGCCGGAGCACGGCCGCAGAGTGAACCCCGGGTGAATCCCCGGGCGTGTTGCCGCCGGTTCACGGCGCGCGATGCCCGAAATCCGGTAGTACGCGCCCATGTCATCTGTCTCTCCCCTGGAGCTGGCCACGCGGCTGGAGCAGTCCGCGGCCGGGCTGAAAATCGACTGGACGCGCATGCCGACCTACAACACGATCATGGCCGTCGCCGCGGGCGCCGGGCTGCTGCTCGTCGTGGCGCTCGGCCGGCAGCTGCTCGCCCGGGAGCGCCAGGTCGTCCCCGAGAGCTGGGCGCTGGCGTTCGGCGCGCTCGGCTTCACCCTCACGGTCACCGGGCTGCACATGACCCTCACCTGGCCGCTGGCCGGACAGGGCTTCCCGTTCGACAACATCGTCTTCGGCGAGCCGGCGCTGGCCTTCGGGGTGTTCCTCTCCGCCGCCGCCTTCTTCCTGTGGAAGCGGGGCGACGCGCTGGCCGGGGGCCCGGAGCGCCCGGCCCGGGTGGCGCAGTACGCCGGGCCGCTCTCGCTCTTCGTCGTCGGGATGGGGCTGGCCTGCTTCGGGATCGCGGCGGCCGGCTGGAAGTACACGCTGTTCGCGGCGCCGCCCGAGGAGCCGATCTCGGGCGAGTTCGCCGACCACCCGATGCTGGAGGCGAGCTTCATCTCGACGCTGTACGTGCTGGTGGGGATCGGCGCGCTGCTCTTCCCGCTGGTGCTGCGCAAGCCGAGCAGCAGACCGCTGACGCTGACGGTGGGCGCGGCCTGGACGCTGGCGGGGCTGGCCTTCCTGCTCTTCGGCGGGCTCAACTACTTCACCCACATCGGCCTCATCGTCAACACGATGTAGGGGCACCGGGGTCGGGCGCCCCGGTGGGCCGCTCCGCGCGAACCAGAACGGAGGCTTCCGGATCACCGCGGGAGCCCTCGTTCTGCGCGTTGTCGTTGTGTTCGCGAGCGGAAGTGGCCATCCCTCGCCCCTTCTTGGCCAGTTGATCGATGCCCCCTCCCGTATTCGCTGCGTGTAGATACGCTCACTAGCGGTAATTGCTACAACTCTTCCGATTGACGCCGCCATGGAGAAGGAGGGGACATGGCTCGTCCAGAGGAACAAGACCGGGCGTCGCTGGCCGCGTCGCTCGGCTCGACGGTCCGCCGCTTGCGGGAGGGGCGCGGCTGGACCCAGCAGGACCTCGCCGACCGGCTCTACGTCACCCCGTCCCGCGTCGCCCAGGTCGAGCTGGCGACCGACCCGCCGAACGAGGCGCTCGCGCAGGACCTGGACCGCGTCCTGGACGCCGGGGACGAGCTGAACGTGGCCTGGTTCCATATGAACCGGCTCGGCCATCCGTCGTGGGAGCGCCCGTATGTCGACCTGGAGCGCCGCGCGTGCCGGATGCGGGGGTACGCGCCGCAGCTCGTCCCCGGCATCCTGCAGACCGCCGGATACGCGGCGGCGCTGTTCTCCGTCGTCCGGCCCGGCATCTCGGACGAGGTGCTCAAGCGGCTGGTCGAGGCGCGCACCAGCAGGCAGAGCCTGCTGGGCGGGCGCGACCCGCTGCACCTGTGGGCCGTGCTGGACGAGACCATCCTGATGCGCCCGTTCGGCGACGACGAGTCGGTCATGCGCGACCAGCTCAGCCATCTGCTACTGACCGCCGCGCAGCCGAACGTCGAGCTGCAGATCCTGCCGCTCGAAGCGGGGCACCACGGCATGATGGACGGCCCCGTCACGCTGCTGGAGTTCCCCGACGGGCCGGGCGTGGCCTATCTGGCGGGCACCCGCGGCGGCGACCTCGCCGAGTCCCCGCACACGGTGAAGCAGTACGCGATGATCTACGACCGGCTCATCTTCAACTCCCTCTCCCCCGAGGAGAGCCGGGACCTGATCCGGTCCACCCTCAAGGAGCGGTACGGCTGTCCGCCGCCCCCGCCGCCGCCGAACGACACATGAGGTTGTTTCCGAACCACAACCCACCCGGCACCCAGCCCGTACGAGGTGTTCCTTACGCTCTTGCGCAGCGCACGCGGCCACCACGCGTGCATCCCCCCTACGGATAGGCGTAACGACATGTCACTCGGCAGAACGTCACTGCTGCGCGCGGCCGCCCCGGCCGCCGTCCTGGCCCTGGCCCTCACCGGGTGCGGTTCCGACGACTCGTCGGACGACGACAGCAAGAGCGGCAAGAGCGGCAAGGACGAGAAAAACAGCTCCTCGGCCAAGAAGAGCGGCCAGGACAGCGGGGACGGCCAGGACAGCGGGGACGGCGGCACGCTGACCGTCGGCGACACCGCGTCGGACGTGCAGGACTTCACCACAGCGAACAAGAAGGTGAAGGTCCAGGTCAAGGCCGAGAAACTGGAGGCCGGGAAGCTCGCGGACCTGCGTGCGGCCGGGTTCCAGAAGAAGGAGCTGGACGGCTACTACCCCGTCTATGTGTACTTCACCTACACGGTGAAGGACGGGCCCGCCACGCTGGACCGCCCGAACTTCAACCTCAAGGCGCGCGTCCTGGGGGAGGGCAGGAAGCCGGCCAAGAAGTTCCTCTCGATCGGCGGCGACCAGGTCAAGGGCGGCTGCCCCAAGGGTGAGCGCCACTCCTACCGGGTCGGGGGCACCGGCACCGAGTGCTCCACCTTCCTGCTCCCCGACGGCGTCAAGCCGGCGCAGGTCGCCTGGGCGGGCAGCTACACCAACCCGCTGATGTGGAACGTCAAGTGAGCGTCGGCTGGGCGCGCAGGTCCCCGCGCCCCTGGCGGGGCGCGGGGAACTGCGCGCTCGGCCACGACGGACGTGCGGACCGCCGCGGGCGGCAAGGGGCAGCCCGTGCCCGTCAGTCCTCCAGCCGGGGGAACAGGGCGGCGCCCTTCGTCACCGTGGCGCCGGCCGGGAGCCGGCCCCAGCGGGCCGCGTCACCGATCCGCTGGTCCGCCAGGGCGCCCAGGGACTCCTCGGCGCCCAGCGAGTCCCACAGCTTCTGCGAGGTGTCCGGCATCACGGCGTTCAGCAGCACCGCGCAGGCGCGCAGCGACTCGGCCGCGGTGTAGAGGATCGTCGCCAGCCGGGCGCGGGCCTCGTCGCTGGTGTCCTTGGCGACCTTCCACGGCTCCTGCTCCGTCAGATAGCCGTTGACCTGCTTGACGAAGTCGAAGACGGCCGCGATGCCGCCCGCGAAGTCGAGCTGCTCGCCGATCCTGTCGTCGGCCTCGGACACGGCCTTCCCGAGCGCCTCCACCAGCGCCTGCTCCGCGTCGCCGTGCGCCGCCGAGCCGTCCGGCAGGGTGCCGCCGAAGTACTTGCCGACCATGGCGGCGACCCGCGAGGCGAGGTTGCCGTAGTCGTTGGCCAGCTCGCTGGTGTAGCGCGCGGAGAAGTCCTCCCAGGAGAACGAGCCGTCCTGCCCGAAGGCGATGGCCCGCAGGAAGTACCAGCGGTAGGCGTCGACGCCGAAGTGCCCGGTGAGCTGCTGCGGGGAGATGCCGGTGAGGTTGGACTTGGACATCTTCTCGCCGCCGACCATCAGCCAGCCGTTGGCGACGACCCGCTTGGGCAGCGGCAGCCCGTTGGCCATCAGCATCGCGGGCCAGATCACCGCGTGGAAGCGGAGGATGTCCTTGCCGACCAGGTGCACATCGGCCGGGAAGACGTCCGCGAACCGCTCCGGGTCCGCGCCGTATCCCACGGCCGTCGCGTAGTTCAGCAGCGCGTCGATCCAGACGTAGATGACGTGCTTGTCGTCCCAGGGGATCTTGACGCCCCAGTCGAACGTCGAGCGGGAGATCGACAGGTCCTCCAGGCCCTGCCGCACGAACTGCACGACCTCGTTCCGCGCCGACTCGGGCTGGATGAAGTCCGGGTTCTCCGCGTAGTGCGCGAGGAGCCGCTCGCCGTACTCGGAGAGCTTGAAGAAGTAGTTCTCCTCCTTCAGCATCTCCACCGGCTTCTTGTGGATGGGGCACAGCTTCTGCCCCGCGTACTCGCCCTCGCCGTCCAGCAGCTCGGCGTACGTCTTGTACTCCTCGCAGGCCACGCAGTACGGGCCCGCGTAGCCGCCCTGGTAGATCTCGCCCCGGTCGTAGAGGTCCTGGACGAACTCCTGGACGCGGTCCGTGTGCCGCTGCTCGGTGGTGCGGATGAAGTCGTCGTTGGCGATCTCCAGGTGCTCCCAGAGGGGCTTCCACGCCTCCTCCACGAGCCGGTCGCACCACTCCTGCGGGGAGACCCCGTTCGCCTCGGCGGTGCGCATGATCTTCTGACCGTGCTCGTCCGTGCCGGTGAGGTACCACACCTTCTCGCCGCGCTGCCGGTGCCAGCGCGTGAGCACGTCGCCCGCGACGGTCGTGTAGGCGTGGCCCAGGTGGGGAGCGTCGTTCACGTAGTAGATGGGGGTCGAGACGTAGTACGTTCCCGGCTCCGTCTGCTCTGTTCCAGTGGCCGCCATATCCGGAATCCTATCGGCCCGCGGGGCGGCGGACCGAAAGGTGCAGCTCCTTCAGGCGGGCCTCGCCGACCTCGCTCGGGGCGCCCATCATCAGGTCCAGCGCGTTGTTGTTCAGCGGGAAGGCGATCGTCTCGCGCAGGTTCGGCTCGTCGGCCAGCAGCATCACGATGCGGTCGATGCCCGGCGCGATGCCGCCGTGCGGCGGGGCGCCGTACTCGAACGCGCGCAGCATGCCGCCGAATTCGCGCCGCACGTCCTCCTCCGCGTAGCCCGCGATGCCGAACGCCTCGAACATGATCTCCGGCTCGTGGTTCCGGATGGCGCCGGACGACAGCTCGACGCCGTTGCAGACGATGTCGTACTGCCAGGCCAGCACGTCCAGCGGGTCCTGGGTGCGGAGCGCCTCCAGGCCGCCCTGCGGCATGGAGAACGGGTTGTGCGAGAACTCGATCTTCCCGGTGTCCTCGTCCTTCTCGAACATCGGGAAGTCGACGATCCAGCAGAACCGGAAGACGTTCTCCTCGAAGTGCCCGGCCCGCCGTGCGGCCTCCACCCGCACCGCGCCCATGATCTTCGAGACCTCGTCGAACTCGCCGGCGCCGAAGAAGACCGCGTACCCCGGCTTCAGCGACAGCGCGTCGGTCAGCGCCGTCACATCCTGCTCGGTGAGGAACTTCGCGATCGGCCCGCTCAGCGAGCCGTCCTCGCCCACGCGCACCCAGGCCAGGCCCTTGGCGCCCTGCTCGACGGCGAAGTCGCCCAGCTCGTCGAAGAACCTGCGGGGCTGCTGGGCGGTGTCCGGCACCGGCAGCGCCCGCACATGCCGGTCCGCGAACGCCTTGAAGCCGGACCCGGCGAAGACGTGCGAGACGTCGGCCAGTTCGAGCCGGGCGCGCAGGTCCGGCTTGTCCGAGCCGTAGCGCACCATCGCCTCGCGGAACGGGATGCGCGGGAACGGGGAGGTCACATGGCGCCCCTCGCCCAGCTCCTCGAACAGCTCGGTCATCACCGTCTCGATGACCTGGAAGACGTCCTCCTGCTCGACGAAGCTCATCTCCATGTCGAGCTGGTAGAACTCGCCCGGCGAGCGGTCGGCGCGCGCGTCCTCGTCCCGGAAACAGGGCGCGATCTGGAAGTAGCGGTCGAAGCCCGCGATCATCAGCAGCTGCTTGAACTGCTGCGGCGCCTGCGGCAGCGCGTAGAACGTGCCCGGGTGCAGCCGCGAGGGCACCAGGAAGTCGCGGGCGCCCTCGGGGGAGGTGGCGGACAGGATGGGCGTCGCCATCTCGTTGAAGCCCTGGGCCGTCATCTTCTCCCGGATCTTCGCGATGACCCGGGAGCGCAGCATGATGTTGCGGTGCATGCGCTCGCGGCGCAGGTCCAGGAAGCGGTACTCCAGGCGGCGCTCCTCGTTGACGCCGTCCTCCGCGTTGATCGTGAACGGGATCTGCTCGGCGGCGCCCAGCACCTCCACCTCGGCGACCTCGACCTCGATCTCGCCGGTGGGCAGCTCCGGGTTGACGTTCTCGGCGCCGCGCGCCGTGACCCTGCCGTCGACGCGCAGCACGGTCTCCTTGGAGAGCGAGCCGAGCCTCTCGCTGATCTCGCCGGCCTCGTCGCGGACCACCAGCTGGACGATGCCGTAGTGGTCGCGGAGATCGATGAAGAGGATGCCGCCCAGGTTCCGGCGATTGTGCAGCCAGCCGCTCAGCCGGACGTCCGTGCCGACGTCGGAGGCGCGGAGCTCACCGCAGGTGTGGGACCGGTACCGATGCATCATTCATCCAAGTCGTTCGGCTCAGGGGTCACAGAGAGATGCCCTTCAGACTACCGCCCCGCACCGGCCCCTCTCGCCCCGTTGTCAGCCCTGCGCAGCTCAGCCGGTTTCCCCGGACGGACATCGCAAGAGCAACCTTTGTAAAGTGGTCGAATGCGCACCGAGGAAGCCCTGTCTGCCACCGGCGCCGGGCTTTGGACCTGGGACATCGCCACCGGGCTCGTGACCCTCGACGTGCATGCCGCATACCTCCTCGGCATCACGGCGGACCCGGCCCGCCCAGCGCCGCTCACCCTCCAGGGGAACACGGTCCGCTCCCACTTCCACGCCGTGGACTACGTCACATTCCGCGGCGTCCTCACCCTCGCCCTCTCGGAGGGCGCACCGGTGGAGACGTCGCTCCGGGTCGTCGGCCGGGAGGGCTCGGTGATCCGTACCGTACGCACCCTCATCCGCCCCCTCGACACCACGCCCGCCGAGATCTGCGGACCCGGCTCCCCGGAGTCCACCACCCGCATCGTGGGCCTGCTGTACGAGGTGCCCGAGCCGGGCCCGGAGGACGCGGGCGGCGACCCCGCAGCCCGCAGCGGCCCCAGAAACGGTTCTGCGGCGGATGAGGAGTCCGGCGGCGGCCCCGCGGCGAGCGGGGGCTGGGACTGGCGCCGCAACCGCGAGGCGTTCCTGCTGGACGCGGGCCGCGCCCTCGCCGAGGCGCACACCACCGCCGATGTGCTGCGCGTCGCCTCCTCGCTCGCCATGCCGGGCTTCGCGCCCGACCTGCTCACCGTCTACTCGCTGGACGGCGACCGGCTCCGCACCCTGGACGGCTCCGAGCGCAGCGTCGGCACCGGCATGGACCACCCGGTGGCCGAGGCGGCGCGCACCAGCCGCGCCATCTACCTCGCCGACCCGGACGAGTACGCCCGCCGCTACCCCGACGCCGCGCTGTACGTCTCCCGCCAGCCGCGGGAGCGGCGGGCCAGGGGCCACTGCCGCGCCTACCTCCCGCTGGTCGTCGCGGGCAGCGTCATCGGGGTGTGGATGACGGGCTACGCACGCCCCGTCGCCTTCACCCCGGACGAGCGCGCGGTACTGACGACGGTGGCGCGGATGCTGGCGCAGACCCTCTCCCGGGTGATGGTCAACGAGTCCGAGCGCGAGCTCTCGGCCGGCCTGCAGCGCACCATGCGCCCGGCCCGCAAGCCCGTCATCCCCGGTATGGAGCTGGCCGCCCGGTACATCCCGACCGGCGGCGGCCTGCAGGTGGGCGGCGACTGGTACGACGTGATCCCGCTGCCCTCGGGGCGTACGGCGCTGGTGATCGGCGACGTGCAGGGGCACGACGTGCGGGCCGCCGGGATCATGGGCCAGCTGCGGATCGCGCTGCGCGCCTACGCCTCCGAGGGCCACCACCCGGACGCGGTGCTGGCCCGCGCCTCCCGCTTCCTCTACGGCATGGCCGGCGCCTCCGCCGGGGACCCGCAGCCCGAGTCGGCCGGCCGGTCCGCGGGAGAGGGCGCGCCCACCGCCGTGACCGGGCCCGAGTCCCCCGGGGACGCCGAGGCCGAGGCCGACAACCCGCGCTTCGCCACCTGCCTGTATATCGAGGTGGACCCCGCGAGCGGCACCCTGGACATCGCCCGCGCCGGCCACCCGGACCCGGCCGTGCAGATGCCCGGCGGCCCCATGCGGGTCCGCCCGACGGCGGGCGGCCTGCCGCTCGGCATCGACCCGGACTCGGACTACCCGACCACCCGGCTCGTCCTGGAGCCCGGCGAGCGGCTGCTGATGTGCACCGACGGGCTGATCGAGACCGGCGGACACGACCTGGAGACCGGCTGGGACCGGATCCGCGAGGTCGTCGACGAGTACGAGGCGGCGCGCGACCCCGCAGCGCCGGCCCAGGACGCCCAGGACACCCAGGACGGCCCGTACGGCCTGGAGGGGCTGGCCGACGCGCTGGTGCAGGCGGTGCTCGGCCCGCCGGGCAGCCGGCCCCGCGGCCCGCTGCCCGAGCGGCACGAGGACGACATCGCGCTGCTGCTGCTCACCCCGGGCCCGGGGGCCAGGGGCGCGGCACCGGGCGGCGCGGCGGGCTCGGCCCGGCGCGGAGTGCTGAGCATCGCGCAGGCCGAGCCGGACCGGATCGCCGAGGCCCGGCACGGGCTGCGCGCCATGCTGCACGACTGGTCGGACGGCGACCAGGTGGACGGCGCGGTGCTGATGCTCTCGGAGATGCTCACCAACGTCCTGGTGCACACCGACAGCGACGCGCTGCTCACCGAGGAGATCACGGGAGAGCTGGGCGCCAGGACGCTGCGCGTCGAGGTCCGGGACGGCAGCGACGAGCTGCCGCACCGCCGCAGCCCCGGGGAGCTGGCCTCCTCGGGGCGGGGCCTGGTGCTGATGGAGATGCTGGCCGACCGGTGGGGCGTGGAGCCGCACGGGGAGGGCAAGTGCATCTGGTTCGAAATGCGGGAGCGGGTCCCGGAAACATAGCCGCACCCGGCATCGGCGCTGCGCAGGGGCTGCCCCTTGCCGACGCGCCGCAGTCCGCGGCACCGCTGTGGTCGCGCGCGCAGTTCCCCGCGCCCCTGGCGGGGCGCCATGGCCCGCGGAGTCACCGAGCGGGGGCTTGAGCGGGCGCTAGCCGTACATGCGGCGCATGGCGAAGTCGACCATCTCCTCGACCGCCTTGGCGTCGAAGACGACCCGGTGCTCGCCCTCCATGTCGAGCACGAAGCCGTACCCGGAGGGCAGCAGGTCGAGCACCTCGGCACCGGTGATCACGAAGTACTTGGACTCCTTGCCCGCGTACTTCCGCAGCTCCTTGAGGGTGCTGAACATCGGGATCACCGGCTGCTGGGTGTTGTGCAGCGCGAGGAACCCGGGGTTGTCGCCGCGCGGGCAGTAGACCTTGGAGGTGGAGAAGACGCCCTGGAAGTCCTCGGGGGACATCGCGCCCGTGGTGAACGCGCGCACCGCCTCCTGGAGCGAGGGCGGCGACGGCTCCGGATACAGCGGCTGCTGCTGGACGCCGGGCCCCGGCTGGCCGTACGGAGGCGGCGGCGCCCCGTGCGGCGCGCCATGGGCCCCGGGCGCTCCGGAGGCCCCGGGTGCGCCGTACGGGGGCGGGGGCGGCGGCTGGTAGCCGTGCCCCTGCCCGGAGGCGGCGGACTGGTCGTAGCCGTACATGCGGAAAAGCGTAACCAGTCACAGTTGGCCGGTGAGGGGTTGCACCTTATTACCGACGGGTAGCATCATCGGGGACAAGACTACTGACAAGTACGAGCGAGCCTTACGGAGCCGTCGCCATGGGGCACTACAAGTCGAATCTCCGCGACATCGAGTTCAACCTCTTCGAGGTGCTCGGCCGGGAGTCCGTGTATGGCACCGGACCGTTCGCGGAGATGGATGTCGAGACCGCCAAGAGCGTGCTGAGCGAGATCGCCCGGCTGGCCGAGAACGAGCTGGCCCAGTCCTACGAGGACGGCGACCGCACTCCGCCCGTCTTCGACCCCGGCACCCACACGGCCCCCGTGCCGGCCTCCTTCAAGAAGAGCTACCAGGCGTACATGGACGCCGAGTGGTGGCGGCTGGGCATCCCGGAGGAGATCGGCGGCACCACCGCGCCGCGCTCGCTGCTGTGGGGCTTCGCCGAGACGATCCTGGGCTCCAACCCGGCCGTGTGGATGTACGCGTCCGGGCCCGCCTTCGCCGGCGTCCTGCACGAGGAGGGCACCGAGGAGCAGCACAAGATCGCCAAGCTGATGGCGGAGCGGCAGTGGGGCTCCACCATGGTGCTCACCGAGCCGGACGCGGGCTCCGACGTCGGCGCGGGCCGCGCGAAGGCGGTCCAGCAGGACAACGGCTCCTGGCACATCGAGGGCGTGAAGCGGTTCATCACCTCCGGCGAGCACGACATGTCCGAGAACATCGTGCACTTCGTCCTCGCCCGCCCCGAGGGCCACGGCCCGGGGACGAAGGGCCTGTCGCTCTTCGTCGTGCCCAAGTACGACTTCGACTGGGAGACCGGCGAGCTCGGCGAGCGCAACGGCGTCTACGCCACCAACGTCGAGCACAAGATGGGCCTCAAGGTCTCCAACACCTGCGAGATGACCTTCGGCGCCGTGGACGGGAAGCCCGCCAAGGGCTGGCTGCTCGGCGAGAAGCACGACGGCATCCGCCAGATGTTCAAGATCATCGAGTTTGCCCGGATGATGGTCGGCACGAAGGCCATCGCCACCCTCTCCACCGGCTACCTCAACGCGCTGGAGTACGCCAAGGAGCGCGTCCAGGGCGCCGATCTGGCGCAGTTCACCGACAAGACGGCCCCGCGCGTCACCATCACCCACCACCCCGACGTGCGCCGCTCGCTGCTGACGCAGAAGGCGTACGCGGAGGGCATGCGCGCCCTGGTGCTCTACACCGCCTCCGTGCAGGACGACATCCTCGTCAAGGAGCAGTCCGGCGAGGACGCCTCCGCGGCGAAGCGCCTCAACGACCTGCTGCTGCCCATCGTCAAGGGCTACGGCTCGGAGAAGTCCTACGAGCAGCTGGCGCAGTCCCTGCAGACGCTGGGCGGCTCCGGCTATCTGCAGGAGTACCCGGTCGAGCAGTACATCCGGGACTCGAAGATCGACACCCTCTACGAGGGCACCACCGCCATCCAGGGGCAGGACTACTTCTTCCGCAAGGTCGTCCGCGACCAGGGCCAGGCGCTCACCGCGCTGTCGGAGGAGATCAAGAAGTTCCTGGCGGAGGCGAGCGGCGGCGAGGAACTGGCCGCGGCCCGGGACCAGCTCGCCAGGTCGGCCGCCGACCTGGAGGCCATCGTCGGCACCATGCTGACGGACCTGGCCGCCACCGAGAAGGACGTCGCGTCCATCTACAAGGTCGGGCTGAACACCACCCGCCTCCTGATGGCCTCGGGCGACGTCGTCGTCGGCTATCTGCTGCTGCGCGGCGCCGCCGTCGCGGCCGAGAAGCTGGGCACGGCCGCGCCGAAGGACGTGCCGTTCTACCAGGGCAAGATCGCGGCGGCCCGGTTCTTCGCGGCGAACGTGCTGCCCGGCGTGACCGTCCAGCGCGAACTCGCCGAGAGCGTCGACCAGTCGGTGATGGAGCTGGACGAGGCGGCGTTCTGAGGACGGGGCGGCGTTCCGAAACGGACGCGCCCGGCCGGTGTGCCCCCTCCGGTCGATAACGGATCGGGCACACCGGCCGTGCCGTCTCCACCTCCGGGCGGCGCGGACCTATCCTCACGGTGAACACGTGTGACACCACGTCAAGGACAGGTCACCACCAACGGGGTTCGGGGGGACGCACCAGTGGCAGGACAGGGGCCGGAGGCGCTGCGCGGGGACGACCCGCCCAGCATCGGGGCGTACCGGCTGCTCGCCCGGCTCGGCTCGGGCGGCATGGGCCGGGTCTACCTGGCCCGCAGCGAGCGCGGGCGCATGGTCGCCGTGAAGCTGGTGCAGCAGGAGCTGGCGGAACAGGAGGAGTTCCGCGGCCGGTTCCGGCACGAGGTCAACGCCGCCCGCAAGGTGGGCGGCCAGTGGACCGCGCCCGTGCTGGACGCGGACACCGAGGCCGACATCCCCTGGGTGGCCACCGGCTATATCGCGGGCCCCACCCTGCGGCAGGTCGTCGGCGACGACCACGGCCCGCTCCCGGAGAACACGCTGCGCGCCCTCGCCGCCGGACTCGCCCAGGCGCTCCGCGCGATTCACGGCGCGGGCCTCGTCCACCGGGACCTGAAGCCCTCCAACGTCCTGCTCACCCTCGACGGCCCCCGGGTCATCGACTTCGGCATCGCCCGCGCCCTGGAGGCCACCGCCGGCGGCCTCACCCGCACCGGCTCCAGCGTGGGCTCCCCCGGCTTCATGTCACCCGAGCAGGTGCGCGGCGAAGGCGTCACCGCCGCGAGCGACGTCTTCTGCCTGGGCTCCGTCCTGGCGTACGCCGCCACCGGCCGCTCGCCCTTCGGCGGCGCCGACAGCGGCGTGCACTCCCTGCTCTACCGCATCGCGCAGGAGGACCCCGACCTGGAGGGCGTCCCGGAGGGCGCCGGGCTGCGCGACCTCGTCGCCTCCTGCCTCGCCAAGGACCCGGACGAACGCCCCCGTCCGGACCGCGTCCTGGAGACCACCGCCGAGGACGCCCCCGACTCGCCCGCCTCCTGGCTCCCCGGCGAACTGGTGGCCCAGCTGGGCCGCGACGCCGTACGCCTGCTGGAGGTGGAGCACCCCACGGGCGAGCCCTCCGGCACGGCCGCCGACGCCGCTGGCGGCGGCGCGGAGCGCGAGGACGGGGCGGCGGGCCCGGAGGGCGGCGCGCCGGAGGCGGAGAGCCCGGAGGCCGGCGACTCCGAGGCACAGACCGCCATACGGCCCCAGGCCCCCCAGGCC
>NZ_JAAKZZ010000899.1 GCF_011045075.1 Streptomyces boncukensis | reverse complement strand
CCCCACGGCTCCCACGCCCTCCGCGGCGGCGCAGGCCGACGGCGCGGGCCGGCTCCTCGGCGGCCGGTACCGGCTGAGCGCCCGGCTGGGGCACGGCGGCATGGGCACGGTGTGGCGGGCCCGGGACGAGGTGGTCGAGCGCGATGTCGCGGTCAAGGAGCCGCGTGTGCCGGACCAGCTGACCGAGGCCGAGCGGCAGACCGTGCACCAGCGGATGCTGCGCGAGGCGCGCACGGCCGCGCGGATCGACCACCCCTCGGTCGTCACCATTCACGACGTCGTCATGGAGGACGGGCGCCCGTGGATCGTGATGGAGCTGGTCCAGGGGCGTTCGCTGGGCAGCGTGCTGGAGGAGGGCACGCTCGACGCGCGGGAGGCGGCCCGGATCGGCCACGCGGTGGCGGGCGCGCTGGACGCGGCGCACGCCACGGGGGTGCTGCACCGCGATGTGAAGCCGGACAACGTGCTGCTGGGCCGGTACGAGCGGGTGGTGCTGACCGACTTCGGCATCGCGCAGGTGGAGGGCGAGCGGCGGCTGACCGAGACGGGCGCCTTCGTGGGCTCCCCCGAGTACACCGCGCCGGAGCGGGTGCTGGGGCAGCGGCCGGGCCCGGAGTCCGACCTGTGGTCCCTGGGCGTCGTGCTGTACGCGGCGACGGAGGGCGTCTCGCCGTTCCGCCGCTCCAACACGCCCGCGACGCTGCAGGCGGTGCTGTCGGCCGAGGTGCCGCGTCCCGCGCAGGCGGAGCGCGGCTCGGGCGCGCTCGGCATGCTCATCGCGCGGCTGCTCGGCAAGGAGCCGACGCTGCGCCCGGACGCCGCCGAGGTGCGGCAGACCCTCGCGGACGTGGCGCGCCCGCCGCAGCCCGGAACGCCGACCGCGGCCGCCGCCACCGCCGTTGCCGGTGGCGGTGTCGGCCGCGTGCTGCGGCAGTTCGGGGGCAGGCTGCGCACCAGCCGCGCGTGGCAGTTCGGCACGCTCGCCGTGGCCGTCGCGGTGGCGGCGGCCGTGGCGGTGCCCCTGCTGCTGCCCGGCGACGACGTCCCCGACGGCTGGAAGGCGTACGACGAGGACAAGCGCGTCCGCGCCTCCCTCGCGGCCCCCGGGAGCTACGACCGCAGCGCGGACCAGGACCAGGTCGCCTTCACCGACCCGGGCGGCGTCATCGAGATGCGCCTCAGCCGCAGCGCCAAGGACGTCAAGAACACCTCGCTGCTGGAGGCCAACAACTGGAAGCAGTTCTACGAGGACGGCGCCCAGGAGAGCTACCGCGACACGATGGACGACGTGCGCTCCACCGTCTCCGAGGCCGACCACCAGGGGCAGGACGCGGCCTCCGTCGTCACCACGTACAAGCCCGCGGAGGACAGCAACAGATACGAGAAGGACGCGGGCACCAAGCGCAAGCGCCGCCATGAGCTGATCTACGTCAACAAGGACAACGTGCGCTGGCGGCTGGTCGTGGAGATGCCGGGCAAGGGCAGCTCCCGGGACGAGGGCGAGAAGGTCTACCGCGAGGCGGTCAAGTCCCTCAAGATCAACGACCTCTAGCGCCGGAGCCGGAGCCGGGATCCGGGAATCCGCCAGCGTCCACTGGCGGATTCCGTAAAGAGCGGTTACCGCCGGGTATACGCGGGCGCGCACCGGTCGTAGTCTCCCTCCCATGACCGAATCGACGACCGCCCCGACGGACAGCAGCGCCCCCGACGGCC
>NZ_JAAKZZ010000898.1 GCF_011045075.1 Streptomyces boncukensis | reverse complement strand
GCGCGATCAACCAGGACGGCGCCTCCAACGGCCTGACCGCACCCAACGGCCCCTCCCAACACCGCGTCATCCGCCAGGCCCTCACCAACGCCCACCTCACCGGCGCCGACATCGACGCAGTCGAGGCACACGGCACCGGCACCCGCCTCGGAGACCCGATCGAGGCCCAGGCCCTGCTCGCCACCTACGGCCAGGACCGCAGCGAGGACGGCGAGCCGCTGTGGCTGGGCTCGATCAAATCCAACATCGGCCACGCCCAGGCGGCCGCAGGCGTCGCCGGTGTCATCAAGATGGTCATGGCCCTGCAGCACCGTGTGCTGCCCGCGACGCTGCACGTGGACGAACCTTCGCCGCAGGTGGACTGGTCGGCGGGCGCGGTGGAACTGCTCACCGAGACCCGGGAGTGGCCCCAGGCGGACCGGCCACGACGGGCAGCGGTGTCCTCCTTCGGCATCAGCGGCACCAACGCCCACCTCATCCTGGAGGAAGCACCTGCGGCGGACACCATCGAGCCAAGACCGGCACACACACTACAGCCGGGGATCATCCCGTGGCCGGTCTCCGCGAAGTCCGAACCCGCCCTGCAGGAACAGATCAAGCGACTCCGCTCCTTCGTCGCCGAGCGACCCGAGCTGGACGCAGTGGACGTCGGCTGGTCGCTGGCCACCACACGCGCCGCCCTGGAACACCGTGCGGTCCTGACCGGGGACGATGTCCTGGCGACCGGGGTGTCCGGCGAGGGCCGCCTGGCGTTCCTGTTCACCGGCCAGGGCTCACAACGCGCCGGCATGGGCCTCGACCTCTACGAGCAGTTCCCGGCCTTCGCCGAAGCCTTCGACGCAGTCTGCGCCCGCCTGGATGTGCGGCTGGAGCGCCCGCTGCGCGAGGTGCTGACCGAGGGCACTGGCCTGGAGGACACGCTGTGGGCGCAGGCAGGACTGTTCGCGCTCGAAGTCGCCCTCTACCGCCTCGCCGAATCCTGGGGCCTGGTCCCGGACGTGCTGCTGGGCCACTCGCTCGGCGAGATCACCGCCGCCCACGTAGCGGGGATCCTCGACCTGGACGACGCCTGCACCCTGGTCGCCGAACGCGGCCGCCTCATGCAGGCACTCCCCACCGGCGGCGGCATGCTCGCCGTCCAGGCCACCGAAGCCGACATCGCCGACTCCGGACTGGACATCGCCGCTGTCAACGGTCCCCAGTCCATCGTGTTCTCCGGCGAGCTGGAGGTCATCGAGCGCTACGCGGCCGAGTGCGCGGGGCGCGGCTGGCGGGTGAACGTCCTGACGGTCTCGCACGCCTTCCACTCAGCCCTGATGGAGCCGATGCTGGAGGAGTTCGCGACCGTCCTGGACAGCCTGACCTTCCACCCCGCGCGCATCCCGGTCGTATCGAACCTGACCGGAGCGGTCGCCGAGCCCGGCGCCATGCAGCAGCCCGAGTACTGGCTGAACCAGGTCCGCCAGCCCGTCCGCTTCGCCGACGGCATCACGGCCACAGCCAAGCTCGGAGTCGACCTGTACCTGGAACTGGGCCCCGACGGTGTCCTCTCCAGCATGGCCCAGGACACCGCCTCCGATGCCGTGTTCGCACCGATGCTCCGCAAGGACCGCGACGAGACCGACACCGCGCTCACCGCGCTCAGCCGTCTGTGGACGTCCGGTGTCGAGGTCGAGTGGGCGGGCGTTTTCGCCGGTTGGGGCGGGCGGGTGG
>NZ_JAAKZZ010000897.1 GCF_011045075.1 Streptomyces boncukensis | reverse complement strand
TCCGACAGACCCAGGAGGTGGCGGTGCAGGGCGCGGTCATCAACGGGCACTTGGCGTTCGCGGGCAACCTGAACGCGACGGTCCACGCCCTGCACCGCCACCTCCTGGGTCTGTCGGACGCTCCGGCCGAGGCCGAGGACGCGCAGGGGCAGGCGCTGCGGAACACGCTCGTCCGGGACTTCGACGGTGCGGACGGCAACGAGGCGGACGACGAGGGGCCGCAGAGCTCGGTCTCGGGCGGCAAGCGTCCGGCGCCCGCAAGCGCGAAGAAGACGAGCAGCAAGCGCCCGAAGCTCGACAAGAACCGCGGCGGTTCGAGTACCGGTCCTGACGAGCTGCGCAGCCGGGACCACCGGGCCCGGCGGAAGCTGGTCGAAGGGCTGCGCGTGGAGCAGCTGCCCGACCTGCCGTCGGGAGCCGAGGCGTACAAGCGGGACAACGCCACCACACGGGCGCTGAGGAACGTGCAGTGGGTCCGGAAGGTGGATGTCTCCAACGAGCGGGCACAGGACCCGGCGTACCGGACGTACCTCTCGGAGCTGCTCGCCAAGCCCGACTCGGACTCCGCGAAGGGGTACGCGTACCTCCTGTACGACAGCTCCATGAGCGTCAAGGTGCACGCCGAGCAGCGGCTGATGCAGTTCATCCACAACGCCGGGGTGACCGGGGAAACCCAGGAGGACCCGGTGCTCGTACGCGGTACGAAGCGGCCCTGCAAGGCGTGTCTCGCCCTGCTGGACTACTTCCGCACCGAGCTGGGGGTCGACGTCCGCTACGACCCGAACGGCGGCCACTTCTTCCAGGGGCCGGTCGAGACGATCTTCCGGAACTTCCCGGACGTCGACGATGACTGGCTCGCCGCCAACATGACCGACGAGCGGCCGATGTACACCTCCGCCATCACGGGAGTGGCCCCCGGTCCCCAGGCCGTCGAGGGCCGTGACGGCGGCTATCAGGAGCGGATGGAACTGGAGAAGAAGGGGGACAAGCGGGCCTACCCGACGAACGCGCGGGTGCTTCCCACCGCGGACTCCGCCTCGTCGAGTGACGACGACGGGTACGACAGCTCTTCATCGGTCGCCGGGCTGGAGCAGGGCGCCCGCAACCTCACCCTCACGGGCAGTCCTCCCCAGCACCGATCCGCTCCGCCCCTCGACCCGGCAGCGCAGAAGGCACAGGCCGAGAAGGCGTTCCAGGAGCAGGTGGCACCCCGGCTGGAGGCTGCGATGACGGAGCAGTACCGCGCCGAGTGGGAGGCGCGGCCCCCGGGGGACAAGAAGAAGTACCGGGCCCAGTTCCCCGAGCAGTTGCGAGCCGTGATCAAGGAGGTGCTGGGCGAAGAGGTCGTCAGTCAGGCGCGCATCGCCCGCCATCTCAAGGTGACCGCTCCCGCCGTGGGCAATCAGCTCAAATCCACGGGGGTGTCGAAGCAGAGCGAGCACATCGATCGCTTTCCGGAGAAGAAGGAAGCGCTCGAAGCGGCCCTGGGGCCGGACTTCGTGGCCCAGATGGAGCAGCACAGGGAGGCCGGGACATACTGGGGCCCCAAGTTCTCCGAATCCCAGGAACGCCTGGTGTACGACACCATCGCGAGTCGTGTCTCCTACACCTCGATGGGTGAGTACCTGCGGATCCGCCGGACCACCATGCAGAACCGCTGGGACGCCATGAAGAAGAAGTACGGAGACCCGGGGGACCCCGGCGAGGGTCCCTCACAGTG
>NZ_JAAKZZ010000896.1 GCF_011045075.1 Streptomyces boncukensis | reverse complement strand
GGGTGGCGGCGCGGCGGCGCGGCTCGTCGTCGACTGGACGCTGTGCCGGGGGCACGGGCTGTGCGCGGGGATCGTGCCGGAGGTGATGGAGTTGGGGGCCGACGGCTACCCGACGCGCTCGGCGGTCCGGGTACCCGGCCCGGTGCGGCGGCACGCCCAGCGGGCGGTACGCCGCTGCCCGGCCCTCGCCCTCCGCCTGGAGCGGTGAGCTGCGCCGCCTCTGGTGCGGATGCCGCGCGCACAGCGCACCCCGCCACGCACGGCCCGGGCAGGTCGGGACTGCCCCTTGTCGCCGCGTCGCAGTCTGCGGGTGCTCTGTGGCCGGTCGCGCAGTTCCCCGCGCCCCCTTCGGGGCGCAGGCAACCACCGTGACAGCCGCAGTCCGCCGCTATCGGGCGCTGTCGGCCGCCTGCGTGGGCGGCGGCACCTCGGTGTCCTGGCGCCGCCCACGGCCCTGGGGCTCCCCGCGCCGGGCCCGCAGCAGCCGCCGGACCCGCCGCGCGGCCGGCTCCGTCCAGCGGGCGGTGAGCGGCCCGATCACGACCAGGATCAGCACATACGCGGTGGCCAGCGGTCCGATCCGGGGGTGGATGCCGGAGGCGAGCCCGGCGATGACGATGGAGAACTCGCCCCGCGCGACGAGTGCGCCGCCCGCCCGCAGCCGTCCGGGTGCCCCGACTCCCGCGCGGCGCGCGGCATACCAGCCGGTGGCGATCTTGCTCAGCGAGGTGACGGCGGCCAGCACCAGTGCGGGGAGCAGCACCGGCGGGATCTCGGAGGGCACGGTGCTGAGCCCGAAGAAGACGAAGAAGACGGCGGCGAACAGGTCGCGCAGCGGGCTGAGCAGGCTGCGCGCGTTCTCGGCGGTTTCGCCGGACAGCGCGATGCCGACCAGGAACGCGCCCACGGCCGCGGACACCTGCAGCTTCTGCGCGATGCCCGCTATCAGCAGGGTGAGCCCGAGCACGACCAGCAGCAGCATCTCCGGCGTATCGGAGCTGACGGCCCGGCTGATGACGCGTCCGTAGCGCAGTGCCGCGAGCAGGACGAGGCCGACCGTGCTGAGGGCGACGAGCATCGCGATGCTCGTCCCGGCGACCCCGAGTCCGGCCACCAGGGCGGTGAGCAGCGGGAGGTAGACCGCCATGGACAGGTCCTCGATGACGAGGACGCCGAGGACGACGGGTGTCTCGCGGTTGCCGAGCCTGCCGAGGTCGGTCAGCACCTTGGCGATCACGCCGGAGGAGGAGATCCAGGTGACTCCGGCGAGTGCGACGGCGGCCACCGGGCCCCAGCCGAGCAGCAGGGCGGCGAGCGCGCCGGGGACGGCGTTCAGGGCGAAGTCGACGATGCCGGACGGGTACTGCGTCCTGAGGCTGGTGACCAGCTCGGAGGCGCTGTACTCCAGGCCGAGCAGCAGCAGGAGCAGGATGACGCCGATCTCGGCGCCGACCTCGATGAACCCTTCGCTGGCCGTGAGCGGGAAGACGCCGCCGTGCCCGAAGGCCAGGCCGCCCAGCAGATAGAGGGGGATCGGGGACAGGCCGATGCGGCCGGCGAACCGGCCGACCAGACCGAGTCCGAGGATGACGGTCCCGAGCTCGATCAACAGGGCGGTGGATTCGTGCACGTAGGGCCCTTCATATACGGTTGGCGGCGGCCTGCGTCCGTGCCCGCGCCGCGGCGCGGGCGTGACGGACCGGGCAAGGGTGACGCGGGGG
>NZ_JAAKZZ010000895.1 GCF_011045075.1 Streptomyces boncukensis | reverse complement strand
CGACGCCGCCGGAACGGAAGGTTCCGGCGACCGGGCGCTGCTCACCCCCGAGGCCGGGACCGTCAGCTACGGAATGGCTGAATTTATCGCTGCCGAGGAGATGTCCCGGAGCCGGGGATTCTGGTGGTCCCCGGGCAGCGACCGGCTGCTGGCGGCCCGCGTCGACGACGCGCCGGTGCGCCGCTGGTGGATCGCCGACCCCGCCCGCCCCGAGGCCGAACCCACCGAGGTGGCCTACCCGGCAGCCGGAACGGACAACGCCGAGGTGACCCTCCATCTGGTGGACGCGGACGGCGGCGCCCGTACGGAGGTCGTCTGGGACCGCGAGCGCTACCCGTATCTCGCCCGCGTCCACTGGTCGGACGCCGGGGCACCGCTGCTGCTGGTGCAGTCCCGGGACCAGCGGGAGGCGCGGTGCCTGACGGTCGACGCGGACAGCGGCGCGACCTCCGTCGTCCACCGGATGGCGGACCCGGTGTGGATCGAGCTGTTCGGCGGGGTGCCCGCCTGGGCGCCGGACGGCAGCCTGGTGCGGATCGAGGACCGGGACGGCGCGCGGGTGCTGCTGGCGGGCGAGCGGCAGCTGACCCCGGGGCGGCTGCATGTGCGCTCCGTCCTCGGCATCGGGGAGCACGATGTGCTGTTCTCGGCCTCCGAGGGCACCGGCGACGGCGCCGCGCGCACCGCGCCCGGCGAGGTCGCGGTCCACCGCGTGCCCCTGGACGGCGGCGAGCCCGTCCGCCTCGGGGACGGCGGCGTCCCCCAGGTGGCCTCGGCCGTACGGGGCGGGGAGACGCTCGTCCTCGTCACGGCCCCGCTCGACCGCCCCGGGGCGCAGGCCGCCGTGTACACCGGCGGCGGGGCCGAACGCGTGGGCGAGATCCCCTCGTACGCCGAGACGCCGCTGCTGGCCGCCGCGCCCCGGCTGCTGCACACCGGCAAGCGGGAGATCCCGGCCGCCGTCGTGCTGCCCACCGGCCACCGGGACGGCGACGGGCCGCTGCCGGTGCTGCTGGACCCGTACGGCGGGCCGCACGGGCAGCGCGTCGCCGCCGCGCACAACGCGCATCTGACCGCGCAGTGGTTCGCCGACCAGGGCTTCGCCGTGGTGGCGGCCGACGGGCGGGGCACGCCCGGCTACTCCCCCCGCTGGGAGAAGGCGATCTCGCGGGACATCGCGTCCGTGGTGCTGGAGGACCAGGTGGCGGCCCTCCAGTCGCTCGCGGAGAGCTTTCCGCTGGATCTGAGCCGGGTGGGCATCCGCGGCTGGTCGTTCGGCGGCTATCTGGCCGCGCTCGCGGTGCTGCGGCGGCCCGACGTCTTCCACGCGGCGGTCGCCGGAGCGCCGGTGACGGACTGGCGGCTGTACGACACGCACTACACGGAGCGGTACTGCGGTACGCCCGGGGCCGACGCCGGGGTCTACGCCGACGTCTCGCTGATCACCGACGAGGGGCTGTCCGGGGCCGCGTCGCAGGTGCGGCCCCTGATGCTGATCCACGGGCTCGCCGATGACAACGTGGTCGTCGCCCACACCCTGAAGCTCTCCTCGGCGCTTCTCGCCGCCGGCCGGCCGCACGAGGTGCTGCCGCTGAGCGGGGTGACGCATATGGCGTCGGACGAGGTGGTCGCGGAGAATCTGCTGCTGTCGCAGGTGGCCTTTCTGAAGCGGGCGCTGGGCGTCGCCTGACGGGAGGGCGTCGCCTGACGGGAGGGAAGGGT
>NZ_JAAKZZ010000894.1 GCF_011045075.1 Streptomyces boncukensis | reverse complement strand
CCTCCGGCGCGCTGTGGGGCGCGGGGCTGCGCGCCCTCGGCGCACACCGTGCTGCACGAGCAGGAGGAGGCGCTGGGCCGGCTGGACGCCGTCGCGGGCGACGGCGACCACGGGCGCGGCATGTGCAAGGGCGTCGACGCGGCGCTCACCGCCGCCGAACAGGCCCACGCCGCGGAGACCGCGCCCGCCGCGCTGCTCGCGGCGGCCGGGGACGCGTGGGCGGCGCAGGCCGGGGGCACCTCCGGCGCGCTGTGGGGCGCGGGGCTGCGCGCCCTCGGCGCCGGGCTGCCCGCCGACCGGGCGCCGGAGCCGGGGGAGTGGGCCTCGGCCGCCGAGGCGGCACTGGACGCCGTCACCGGGCTGGGCGGGGCCGAGCCCGGCGACAAGACCCTGGTCGACGCGCTGCACCCGTTCGTCACCGGCTTCGCCGCGCTGCTGCGGGAGGGGCGGCCGCCCGCCGCGGCGTACGGCGAGGCCGCGGCGCGGGCGCGGGACGCCGCCGAGGCCACCGCCGGGCTGCGCCCGAAGCTGGGGCGGGCCCGGCCGCTCGCCGAGCGCAGCGTCGGCACCCCGGACCCCGGGGCCACGTCGCTGGCGCTCGTCCTCACAGCGCTGACCCCGCAGACCGCACCCTCCACCCCGTCAGAACCGTCCGCCGCGACTCCGCTGGGAGGCTGACCGCTGTGACCACCAACGCACCACCCCTTCATGTCGTCGTCGGCTGCGACGACGCCGGACTGGAGTACAAGGAAGCGCTCAAGAACGACCTCAAGGGTGACCCGAGGGTCGCCGAGGTGACGGACGTGGGAGTCGGCAGCGACGAGCACACCGCGTACCCGCACGTCGCCGTCGAGGCGGCGCGGCGGGTCGCCGACGGCGCGGCGGACCGGGCGCTGCTGGTGTGCGGGACGGGGCTGGGGGTCGCCATCAGCGCCAACAAGGTGCCCGGCATACGCGCCGTCACCGCGCACGACAGCTACTCCGTGCGCCGCTCCGTGCTCAGCAACAACGCGCAGGTGCTGTGCTTCGGGCAGCGGGTGATCGGGCTGGAGCTCGCCAGGACGCTGCTGGACGAGTGGCTGGGGCTCCGCTTCGACGAGAGCTCGGCGTCGGCGGCGAAGGTCGCCGCGATCTCCGGCTACGAGCGGGGCTGCTAGGCCGTTTCCGGCGGTGCCTGCTGGGCAGGGGCTGCCCCTTGCCGTCTCGTCGCAGGGTGCGGGTAGGTGCGTTGCTGGTCGCGCAGTTCCCCGCGCCCCTGTCGGGGGCCGGAAAGGCAGGAGCCCCCCGTCTGCGACGGGGGGCTCCTTGGGTACTGCTAGTCGTGGACGCCGCCTACTACGACGCCGTGACGTTCTCGGCCTGCGGACCCTTCGGGCCCTGCGTGACGTCGAAGGTCACGATCTGGTTCTCCTCAAGGGAGCGGAAGCCAGAGGCATTGATCGCGGAATAGTGAACGAAGACATCGGGGCCGCCGCCGTCCTGGGCGATGAAGCCGAAGCCCTTCTCGGCGTTGAACCACTTGACGGTTCCGGTAGCCATAAGCCCTCCTTGGGCCTATAAGGGTTGCCCTGCTCCCAGCACCCACGAAGAATCCTGAAGAAAAGCAAAGAGCCCGCGGTCACATGCTCCGCAGGCTCTGTACTGCAAGGGAAACCAAACTGCAACTTGCTTTGAGCCTAGCACGGTGCCTGCGGACGGCGGAAGAGTTCAAGATCACCCCACCGGG
>NZ_JAAKZZ010000893.1 GCF_011045075.1 Streptomyces boncukensis | reverse complement strand
GCCCCCCGTGCCCGGGTCGTGCCGTTCCACGAGCCCGGCGACGGCGGTCCTGACGGGCACCGGCCGCCGCCGCTGTACTGCCTGCACGGCGAGACCGGCGAGCTGACCTGGCTGACCCACCACGCCCCCGTACTCGCCCGGGGCGGCGCCGTACTGGGCGTGGAGGCCCCGGGCTTCGGCGCGCAGGACGGCGCGGCGCCGCCCGGAACCGTCGGGGAGATCGCGGACGCGGACGCGGAGGCGATCCTCGGGCACCGGCCCCAGGGCCCGTACCGGGTCGCCGGGTTCGGCCTCGCCGCGCCGGTGGCCGCCGAGGTGAGCCGCAGGCTGCTGGACGCCGGGCACGAGGTGACCGAGCTGGTGCTGCTCGGCGCGGACGAGCCGGACGCCGCGGTCGAGGCGGCCCGCGCGGCGCGGGCGGCAGGCGGGGCGCCCGTCGCGGACGTCGCGGGGCTGTTCGCCGAGGTGTGGGGCGCGGCCCGTCCGCCGCGGCCGTCCGGCGGCGAGCGGGACCTTCCGGCGGCCGAGGCCGCCGCGCTGCTGGGCGCCGCGGCCGGCTGCCCGCTGCCGGCCGACCGGCTGAGCTCCTGGCTGGAGGACGCCGCCGCCTGGCGCGGCGGCTATCTGGAAGCGCTGGAGCAGTACGCGCCCAGGCCGCTCGCCGGGACCACGCTGGCCACCGCCGTCCGCGGTTCCGCGGGCGCGGGCGGCGACTGGAGCCGGTGGATCGTCCCCCCGCCGCACACGATCGACCTGCCCTGCTCCGCCGCGTCGCCGGCCTCGGCCGACGCGGCGCGGGCCCTGGCCCGGCACGGCTCCGAGGAGACCGGCGGGGCGCCGGGGCGGCTGCTCGTCCCCGTCAACCTGCAGGGCGACAAGGCTCCCACGTTCTGGGGGCACCATCTGTACGGCGAGGTCAGCTACGGCGTGTACCTCTCCCGGCACCTCGGGCTGGACTACCCGTTCGTCGGCGTCGAGCAGGTGGACATGGCCTCGCGGGTCCACGAGTTCGACAGCATCGAGGAGATGGCCACCCGCTACATCGAGGAGATCCGGCGGTCCCACCCCGATGTGCCCTATCCGCTCGGCGGCTGCTCCTTCGGCGGTGTGCTCGCCTTCGAGATGGCCCGCCAGCTGCTGCTCGCGGGCTGCGAGGTGCCGCATCTGGTGGCCATCGACCCGATCATGCCGACCACCGGCGCCTGGGACAGCATCGACTGGGGCGCCATGACGCCGGAGGAGGTCGAGAGCCTGTCCGTGGTGATCCTCGGCAACGCCTACTGCATCCGGTGGGGCGTGGAGGAGAAGATCCGGCTCGCGGACATCGGCGGGCTGGAGCTGGGCGAGCAGCTGGACGTCATCGCCCGGCACATCGTGGCCCGCTCGGCGCGGCGGCCCCGGCACGACGCGATCGCCGGGCAGATCCGGCTCAAGCACGAGGTGCTGCTGCGCAACAACCAGCTGCTGGTGGACTACCGGCCGCAGCCGCTGCCCAAGCCCGTGGACACCACCGTCTTCCACGCCACCCGCGGCTTCCTCTCCCCCGACAACGACAACGACCTGCCCGAGGTCAAGCGCAGCGACGACGACCGGTCCAACGGGTTCGCGGAGTTCGTGCGGGGCGAGGTGACGGTCCACGACGTCGAGGCCGACCACTTCGAGATCGCCTACGACCACAACCTGCGGCGGATCGCGGAGCGGCTCCGGCCGCTGTTCGACACCCTCC
>NZ_JAAKZZ010000892.1 GCF_011045075.1 Streptomyces boncukensis | reverse complement strand
GGGCCGGGCGGGGACTGGGCGGTCAGTGGTCGAAGACCTCGCCGAAGCGCAGCCCGGCGTTCGCGGTGAAGCCGACATCGGCGCCGGAGAAGACGGCGCTGCCTTCGGTCGTCACTCCGGAGGCCCCGCCCCGCAGCGTCCAGACCGCGCCGGCGTCCTCGTCCGCGCCGAGGTCCTCGCCGACGGCGGCGGCGAACAGGTCGGCGCTGCCGTCCTGGTCGACGTCGGCGAGATGGACGCCGGCGCCGAAGCGGTCGCCGTCCTCGCCGGTCCCGGGGACGCCCGGGGTGTCCTGGTGGAGGCTCTGCGCGCCGGTGTCGCCGACGCCGTCCGCCGAGCCCCTGAGCAGGACGGCACGGCCTCGGTCGCTGCCGCCCGCGCCCTCGCCGGGGACGCCGACGGCGATGTCCGCGTAGCCGTCTCCCGTCACATCGCGCACGGAGACATCGGCGCCGAAGCGGTCCCCCGCGCCGCCGGTGCCGGGGACGCCGGGGCTGTCCTGGTCGTAGCGGGCGGGCTCGCGGCCGGTGTTGAGGCCGCCCGGTGCGCCCCACCAGACGGTGACAGCGCCAGCCCCGCCACCGTCCGCCGGCTCGCCGGTGACCAGGTCGGTCGAGCCGTCCCGGTCGATGTCGCCGGCCGCGACGGAGCGGGTCGCGGTGCCGCCGTCCGACAGGACGCTGTGGTAGTAGCCGATGTCGCCCGGACCGCCGCGGAAGGTGGCCAGATAGTCGCCGCTGCCGTCCCCGCGCGTGCCGTACACCACGAAGTCCGCGCTGGAGCCGCCCCCGAACCGGCCCGCGGCGACTCCGTCCAGCCGGACGTCCTCGGGGAGGAAGTCGTGCTCCAGGCCCAGGGCCACGTCGCTGCCGTCGCCCTGGGGCGTCGCCTCCGAGTACCACCAGAAGTGGCGTCCGCTGACCACCTGGAGCTGCGGGGTGCCGTCTCCGTCGAGGTCGCTGAAGGCGGCGCCCTGGCCGAAGTTGCGGTCGTCGGCCGTGGGGGCGTGGAGTGCGATGCCGCCGTCCGTGAGGCCCCGGGGGCCGCCCCAGATGACCGAGAGGCTGCCGTCGGGTCTGCCGTCGGCCTTCTCGTACGGGGCGCCGACGATCACGTCCGCGTAGCCGTCGTGGTTGACGTCGCCGCTGGTGACGTTCTCGCCGAACTGGTCGCCCGGCTCGGCGGTGCCCGGCACGCCCGGGGTGTCCTGGGTGATGCGCACCGAGCGGGACGGGGAGACCCCGGACGCGGACCCGTACATCACGACCACGGCACCGGCCTTCCCGTCTGCCTCGGGCACGCCGATGGCCACGTCGGGGTAGCCGTCGCCGTTGAAGTCCCCCCGCTGCCCCGAGGGTTCGGCGGCGGCCGCGAGCGGGGTCAGCAACCCCCCGGTGACGGCGGCCGCCAGGGCGGCCGCGGTGACAAGAACGCGCGTACGCATACGGGATCCTCTTCACTCTGGTGTCGGACGGAGTGCCGCTGGCCGCGCCCCGAGGGGCGCGGGGAACTGCGCGACCGGCCACAGCAAACCCGCACACGGCGGCGGACGGCAAGGGGCAGCCCCTGCCCGGCAGGGTTCACCGCCTCGCGCCGCCCGGCACGGCACTAGGACTTGTCCGGTCGATCATGTTCGGAGCCAGATGGTGAGGGCTGCGGCGGTTGCGGTGCCGAGGTAGATGTAGCCGCGTTTGTCGTAGCGGGTGGCTACTGCTCTGGCGTTCTTCAGCCGATT
>NZ_JAAKZZ010000891.1 GCF_011045075.1 Streptomyces boncukensis | reverse complement strand
GCCCGGGGGAGTGCTGCCGGGGCACCTGCGCGGTGGCCGTCAGCAGCCCGGACCCTCCGCCGCCGTCCGCTCCGGTGCCCCCGCCGTCCAGGGGCGGGGGCACCGGAGCGGACAGCGGCGCAGCGGCGGTGGACTCGTCGCTGGTGCAGTCCTCGGTGACCGGGCCCGGCTCGGCGAACTCGTAGCCCCCGCGGGCGCACCGCTCCGTGCGGCAGCGGCGCAGCGTCGAGCGGCAGCCGTCGATGATGTGGAAGCCATAGCCCTGGGAGCCGGTCACCCGGCAGTGCTGGAAGGTGCCCCGGCCGCCGGCCGAGACGTAGAAGCCCGCCTCGGTCGCCGAGCCGACGGTGCACCGTTCGACCGTCGGGTCCGCGCCCTTGGTGACGATGACGCCCGTCGCGGTGCTGTCCATGGTGCAGCCGCTGAGCGTGCCCCCGCTGCCGTGGTCGCGGAACCAGGCGCCGGTGGCCGCCTTGCTGATCCGGCAGTCGTCCAGCTGGACGACCGCGCCGTCGCTGACCGACACCGCGGTGCCGCGCACCTGGGACAGGTCGCTGTCCAGCACGTCGGCGCGGGAGCCGCGGTCGAGGACGAACAGCGCGTCGGGCACCGTGTGCACCCGGCAGGTGTCGAGTATGACCGTCGCGCCGTCGCTGACCCAGACGGCCGGGTAGTCGCCGGTGCTCTCGTGGATCTCGCAGCCGTTGGCGTCGGCCCGGGTGCCGGGGTCCCAGACGGAGATGCCGTTGCGCCCGAAGTGCCGCACGGTCGAGCGAGTCAGCGTCAGCACCGAGCGCGAGCGCAGGTCCACGGCGTTCTCGGGGATGTCGTGGATGTCGCAGTCGGCGAGGGTGAGCACGGCGTCCGTGTCGAGCGTGACGCCGTCCGCCGAGGTGCGGTGCACCCGGCAGTCCGTCAGCAGGCCGGCGCCCCGGGAGCCGACCCGTACACCGCTGCCCTTGATCTCGTACACCTCGCAGCCGACCGCCTCCGCCGAGGTGCCCTCGCCGTGCAGCGCGAGCCCGGCGCCCGAGGCGTGGTGCAGGCGGCAGTTCTCCAGCCGGGGGCGCGCGCCCTCGCGGGCCGCGAAACCCGACTGCCCGGCCGCGACGACCTCGCACTCCTCGTACAGCCCGCCCGCGCCGCCGGAGACGCTGAAGCCGAGCCCTGCGGGGTTGTCCACGGTGCAGCGGCGCACGGTGGGGCGGGCGCTCTCGCGCACCTCGACACCGGCCGCCGAGCGGGTCACGATCCGCAGCCCGGTCAGCTCCGGCGCCGCCTCCTCCACCAGCACCGCCGGGACGGCTGTGTCCTGCCCCTCGATCTGGAGGTCCTGGAGGGCCGCGGGGGCGCATACGGTGAGCGCGACCCCGTCCGCCGGCGCGATCCGCGCCGACCCGCCTCCGGAGCGCTCCGGGCCGCGCAGGGTGACGGTCTTGTCCACGACCACGTTCTCCCGGTACGTGCCGGGGGAGACGGTGAGTACGTCCCCGTCGGCCGCGGCCTGGAGGGCGGCGGACAGGGTGGCGTACTCCCCTGTGCGGCGCCGCCACCGCGATGTGCCCGTGTGCGTGAGCTGGACCGAGCCCTGTGCCATGGAGTGCCGTGCCCCAACCTCGTGAGTGCTGCGGATGCGTTGCCGCCAGACGGGCCGCCGTCTGGGCCGGCCGCACCACCGTAGCGTGCGCTGGGCCGATGGGATGACGAGTCGGGGATGACGGCGCGCTGGGCGGGGCGAGGGCGCGGCGTTGGGTG
>NZ_JAAKZZ010000890.1 GCF_011045075.1 Streptomyces boncukensis | reverse complement strand
CCCCGGGCCCGCCCCTGTCCGGCGCGATCACCACCGTCACCAGCCGCACCGGCACACCGGTGACCATCCACCGCTGCGACTACGACATGCGCTCCCCACGCGGAGGCTGGACCGTCCACGGCTACGCCTGGCGCTGCCCCTGCCACCGCCTCGGATGCGGCTACGGGCCCGAGGCCGGATTCGCGCAGGCCCTGGCCGACGCCCGCGACCACACCTGCGAGACCCCGTCATGACCCTGTGGACCCTCGCCTCGCTCGCCACGCTGTGCCTCGCCGCCGGGATCGGCGCGCTCCACCACGGACGCCTCGTCACTGCAGCCGTCGCCATCGGCGCCGCACTCGGCACCCTCGGACAGCTCTGCTGGTGGGGGCTGCGATGACGGACGACTGGTGGAACCGGCTCTACGCCGACCACACGGACACCGGACGGCGGCCGGACACTCGCACGCGGACGATCGGCGGCGGACGACTCCCCGACTGGCGCCGCGGCGAAGTAATCGATCTCAGCAAGCCTGAGCCGACCCCGACCGAACCCGACGTGCGGACCGCCGACGCGGACGAGCCCACGGAGTCCGACGACGCCGAGGCCCCCAAACCGACCGCCGAGCCGGAGCTTCCGCGCTGGGACCCGCTGCGGATCGCCGACCGCATCGTCCAGGCCCAACGTGCACGGCCGCCCGTCGGCGAACGCGCGCGGCGTCTCGTCGCCACCGTGCAGGCCAAGCCTCGGACCGGCCAGCTCCTCTACGGCGTCACCGGCATCGCAGCCGCCTGGCACATCGGGCTGACGCCCTGGCTGCTGGAGCACACCGACGACGCGCCCCTGGGCATCTCCGTCGCCCTCTGCCTCATCGGCTGGGCGATCCACCGCCGCACCGCGCAGACCGTGCTGCCCGCCGCCTGGACCGGACACGCCGTGTGGACCTCAACCGTGATCAATCTCTTCCTCCACCCCTGAAGGAGCAGGAACCGTGCTGGAGATCGGCCTACAGGGCCTGTCCCTCGTGCTCACCGTCGTGGTCGTCGCTGCCGCACGGAAGGGCGGCCAGACCATCCCCAGCACCGGGGGACTCGCCGCGGGCGCCGCCCTGGCTTACTGCTACGCGCGCACCGGGCGCCCCTGGGCGATCCTCGCCGAGAAGGGGAAAGACGTCGTGGACAACGCGGGGACGCAGTTCTCCGTCGTCCCGGCGGCGGTCGCGCTCGCCCTGCTCGGCTGGTGGCACTACACCCGCCCCCGGCTGGTCGGCTCCGTTGTGCTCGGGTTCCTGATGATGACCGCAGCTGCAGCGTCCAGCGGTCTGTGGCGCGAGATCTCCGGCATCGTCGGCTCGTTCGTGAAGATCCTGGCGGGCTGAGTCGTGTGCACCAGCGCGGAGCCGTGCCGGGCCGAGCGCACCGGCGAGGTCATCGGCCGCACCTGGGCGCGCACCGCGCGGGCCGTGGGCACCCCGATCCGCCGCGCGCCCGCGCCCACCTGGCCCCGTCACCGGGTACAAGCCGGCATGCGACGAGCCCGAGCCGCCCCACGACGCCTCACCGACGGGCTCCGCAAACTCCTGACGGCCTGGCGGAGCAGCAGGAGCGGCCAGCGCGTGGGTCCGCCCCGGGCTCGCGCTACCCGGTACGGACTCGGCGCGTTCGCAGCGTGGTGGGGCTACCAGTGGGCCGCTGCCGAGGGAGTGCTGCCCTGGATCATCGGTACCGCCACCGTGGCGCTCTTGGCGACCGCATACGCGCGCGGAGACACCCCCGAGACC
>NZ_JAAKZZ010000088.1 GCF_011045075.1 Streptomyces boncukensis | reverse complement strand
GTCCCCGTCCCCGTCCCCGGAACCGGCCTAGTCCCCGGCGGGGAGGTCGAGGGCCGTGCCGTAGACCGGCCGGCGCGGATCCGGACGGCCACCCGGTCCTCGCCCTCCCGCGCCGGCTACTCCGCGCGCTGCAGCGCCCGCAGCAGCGCCTTCCGTTCACGCTCGGGAAGGGCCCCCAGCACATCCCGGTGCACACCGTCCACAACCTGCTGGCTCTCCCGCGCGACCCACTGCCCCTCGCCGGTCACCGCGACGACCCGCGCTCTGCGGTCCGTCGGCGAAGGGCGCCGCACGTCGTCTTGTCCATGTCACCGAGCTCGGCGAGCTGCGCCTGGGTGCGGTCCCCCTCCATGGCGTGCACCAGCACGCAGTGCATGACTCGTGTGGTCCAGCGGGAAGGAGAGGTCCGGCTGAGTGCGTGCGGGAGCCATTGCCGCGCCCGCTCGCCGCTGGATACGCTGCCGGGCGTGACTACCGGGTCGGCCATGGGCCACGCACGAGTGAGGTACCCGGGCACGGCGTGACCGCCGGGCGGGCGAGAGGCCCGCCGTCCTGCTTTCTCCACCACGGACAGGAACAACCTCCCCTCCGGACAGAGAAAGCAGCGTATGCCCCAGGACTTCAACCAGCAGATCATCGAGGAGTTCCGCGCCAACGCGGGCCGTGTCGGCGGCCCCTTCGACGACGCCCGGCTCCTCCTCCTGACCACCACCGGCGCCCGCACGGGCGCCCGGCACACCACCCCCGTCGGCTATCTGCCGGACGGCGCCGGACGTGTCCTCGTCATCGCCTCCGCCGCGGGGTCGCCGCGCCACCCGGACTGGTTCCACAACCTCCGGGCCCACCCCCGGGCGACCGTCGAGGACGGCGTCTTCACCTACGAGGCGCAGGCCACCGTGGTGCGCGGCGCGGAGCGCGACGAGCTGTTCGCGCGCGCCGCCGAGGCCGACCCCGGCTGGGGCGAGTACCAGGCCAGGACGGACCGCGTCATTCCCGTCGTCGCCCTGGAGGAGGTCCCAGGACCGCCGAACCCGAACGCCGCCACCTGGGGCGAGGCCCTCCAGCGGATCCACGGCGCGTTCCGCCGCGAACTCGCCCTCATCCGCGGCGAGGCCGCCGCCTGTGCCGCAGCGGGCCGCCCCGTCCTCGGCGCCCAGCTCCGCGTCAACTGCCTCACCCTCTGCCAAGGGCTGCGCGTCCACCACACCGGCGAGGACAGCCGGATGTTCCCGGGGCTCGCCGAGGCGAACCCCGAACTCGCCCCGGTCGTCGACCGGCTGACCGGCCAGCACGAGAAACTGGCCGCCCTGCTGGACGAGCTGCAGCAGCTCCTGAGCAGCGGCAGGCCGAGCGCCGGGCGGCTCGTCGGGGAGGTCGACCGCCTCGTCACCGAGCTGGAGGCCCATCTGGACGACGAGGAGGAGATGCTGCTGCCCTATCTCCAGGCGCCGATACGTCCCTGAGCCCCTCGGCGACGGCCCGTACGAACCCCTCCGGGTTGTCCAGCATGTTGTTGTGCCCGCAGCCGGGTACGGGCACGACGGCGACGCCCCGCGCGGTGAGCTCGTCCTCGCCGCGCACCGGCCCGTCGGCCTCGGGCCGCAGGAACGTACGGGGCAGCGGCAGGTCCAGCAGCAGGGCGCGCAGGGTGGGCGCGGAGGGCAGCGCGGGCACGGTGCCGCGCGCCATGGGGGCACCTCCCAGCGGTAGCTGGGGGAGGACGGCGCTGCGGTACAGCGCCTCGCGCCAGCCGCCCGCCAGGAACTCCTCCTCCGTCCAGGCGGCGATACCGCTGCTGCCCCAAGCGCCGCGCACCGGCTCGACGGGGTCGAGGTTGGCGTCCACCAGCACGAGCCGCCCGACCAGCCGGGGATGGCGCACCGCGAGCACCAGGGCCACCGAGCCGCCCATGCTGTGCGCGATGACGTCGGCGCCCCGTACGCCGGCCGCCTCCAGCGCGGCGGCGACCGCGTCCGCGTGCTCCTCCAGGGTGTAGCCGAAGCCGAGCAGGTCCAGCAGCAGCGCCCGGCCGCCCGCCGCCAGGCGGGAGTGCGCCGCGCAGCTGGCGAAGTACGGGGCGCTGGAGGCGCCGAGCCCGTGCAGATAGACGCGCGGCGGCGCCGCGTCCCCGCTCGGGGCCCCGTCCGCTCCGGTGCCGGTGCCCGGCAGTTCCACTCAGCGGATCCGCGCGCCGTCCCCCGTCACCCGGGCCTCTCGCATGCCGACTCCCTCCGCCGCTCCGAATACCTCGGCGAGACTATACATCGGCTACGATGTATAGCGTGTTGGAGCTGGCCATTCTGGGATTCCTCTACGAGCAGCCGCTGCACGGCTACGAGCTGCGGCGCCGCGTCGCGCAGCTGACCGGCCATGTGCGGCCCATCGCCGACGGCACGCTGTATCCGGCGATCAAGCGCCTGGAGCGCGCAGCCCTGCTGGAGCGCCGGGCCGAGCCGGGCAGCAGGGCGGCGCCCCGGCACACCCTGACGCTCACCGGGGCCGGCCGCGCGGAGCTGCGCCGCAGGCTGCGCGAGGCGGGCGAGGAGAACCTGGCGGACGTCAGCGACGAGAACCGCTGGTTCACGGTGCTCGCCTTTCTGCGCCACCTCGCCGACCCGGACGCGCAGGCGGCCGTGCTGCGGCGCCGGCTGGCGTTCCTGGAGCGGCCCAGCAGCTTCTTCTACGACTACGACGCGAGCGGCGAGCGCCCGCTGAGCGCCGAGGAGATGGACGACCCGTTCCGGCGCGGAGTGCTCGCCATCGCCCGTGCGACGAGCCGCGCGGAGCTGCGCTGGCTCCGGGCGACCCTGAGCGAGCTGGACGCCTCGGCCTGAGGCCGGGGTCACGATCCGGCGTGCGCCAGGAACTCCCGTACCCGCTCCAGCCAGACCGCGCGGTCCGGCGCGGACAGGATGTGCGCGCCCCCGGGAATCTCCAGGACCGCGGCCCCGTCGATGCCCGCGGCGAGCCGCCGCCCGCTGTCCGGCAGCACCAGCCGGTCGCCCGTCGGCACAGCCACCAGCGAGGGGACCCGCACCCGGGCCAGGTCGCCGCGGACGTCCACCCGGCGCACGAGGTCGAAGTGGTCCAGGAACCCGGGCGGCATCGACTCCCGCGCCCCCGCCACGGCGGCCTCCAGATCCCCCGGGGACAGCGTGCGGAACTGCTCCTCGGACAGGCAGCCCAGGGTGGCGAGGCGGGCCATCGCGTCCCGCTCGCCCGCCGCCCCGAGCGTGGCCAGCAGCCGCGCCGCACCGTCGAGCACAGGGTCCGCGACGGCGAATCCGGCGGTCAGCACGAGCGCCGTCACCCGCTCCGGATGCCGGGTGGCCGCCCGTACGGCGACCGCGCTGCCCAGCGACTCGCCGAGCACCGCGAACCGCTCGTGCCCGCGCTCGACGGCGGCGGCCACGAGGCTGTCCACCAGGGTGTCGAGCACGAGCGGCGCGGTGGCGCGGGGGGTCGCACCGGCTCCCGGGTAGTGCGGACCGACCACGGCGTGGTCCCGGGCCAGCGCGTGGGTGACGAGGCCGAAGTTGCCGTCGATGCCGCCGCCCGCGCCGTGCGCGAGCAGCAGCGCGGGGCCGCTGTCGCCGTAGGTCCGTACGTCGAGGGCGTACTGGTCGCCCGTGAGAACTGCCTGGTCATCCGTGAGAACTGCCTGGTCATAAGCCATGCCCTGGACGTTAGACTCCGACACCGGTGTCAGAGTCAAGCCGCGGGAGGAGAGGGTGGTCCCGTTGCGGATGAAGGAGATGGTGCGCCGCACCGGCGTACACGAGCGGATGCTGCGCTACTACGAGGAGCAGGGCCTGCTCACCCCCGAGCGGCTGCCCAGCGGATACCGTGAGTACGCCGAGGCGGATGTGGAGACGGTGCGCCGGATCCGCAGCCTGCTGACGGCCGGGCTGTCGACCTCCGTCATCGCGCAGGTGCTGCCGTGCGTCCGCGAGGACGAGGGGCGGCTGGCCCCCACCTGTCCGGAGCTGGTGGGCCGGCTGCGTGGCGAGCGGGAGCGGATGTCGCGGGAGATCGAGGCCCTCCGCACCTCGCGGTCCCTCCTCGACACCGTCCTGGACGCGGCCCCGGCGGATATGTCCCGCTAGGGGACGCATCTGATGGACCTCCGCGACGTCGCGACGCCCGGCGCGCTCTATCGCCGCTCTCTCCCGGGGGTCAGCAGGAACGAGAGCGTCAGCAGCGCGGCGCCCACCACCGGCACCGCGCGCGCGTCGGCGGCGCCGAGCACCGCGCCGCCCAGGGCCGCGGCCACACCCGTCCCGAGGTACAGCGCGGAGATGTTCAGGGCGAGCGCGGTCATCCCCGCGGCGGGCCCGGCGGCGGCCAGCACGCTGCCCTGCACCGGCGGGTTGAGGCCCCACGCGAACACGGACCAGCAGCCGGTGACCGCCACCAGGGCCACCAGCGCCGCCGCGCCGTCCAGCGGGCCGAAGGCGAGCGCCGCCGCCAGCGCCAGCAGCACGGCGTGGCCGCCGATCACCAGCCGCAGCCCGCGCCGCGGCCCCCGGGCGTCCGTCAGCCGGCCCGCCAGCAGCGCCCCCGCGAGCCCCGTCACGCCGACGACGAACAGCAGCGCGGAGAGCAGCCCCGGGGTGTCCGGGGCCACCTCGGCGGCGTACACGCCCAGATAGGTGTAGAACATCAGTCCGCCGCCGGCCGCCAGGAAGGTGACCGCCACCAGCCGGAGTACGCGCCCGTTCCGCAGCGGCGCCAGCCGCTCCCGCAGGGGCGCGGGGGCGCTGCCCGCGAGCGCGGGTGCGGTGGCCAGCAGCCCCAGCGCCGCCACCGCGCCCACCCCGGCGATCAGCCAGAACGTGGCCCGCCAGTCCAGCGCCCCGCCGAGCCAGGAGCCGACCGGGACCCCGGTGAACAGCGCGGTGGTCATGCCCGCTGTCACCACGCCCAGATACCGGCCGCTCTGCCCCTCCGGCGCCGCGGCCGCCACGGTGGCGAACGCCGCCGACGTCACCACGGCCGCCGCCAGCGCCGCGAGGATCCGGGCGGCCAGCAGGAACCCGTAGCCGGGCGCGAGGGCCGCGGCGACGTTCGCGGCGACGAAGACCAGCAGCGCCGCCGCCATCAGCTCCCGCTTGGGGAACCGCTCGCACACCGCGGCCAGGGTCGGCGCCCCGAGCGCGTACACGACGGCGAAGACCGTCACCAGCTGCCCGGCCGCCGAGACGCTCACGCCCAGGTCGT
Organism: Streptomyces boncukensis; assembly: GCF_011045075.1. Lineage (GTDB taxonomy): Bacteria > Actinomycetota > Actinomycetes > Streptomycetales > Streptomycetaceae > Streptomyces > Streptomyces boncukensis. The sequence goes on along the minus strand of NZ_JAAKZZ010000088.1, from coordinate 15,080 downwards.
CGGCGACGGACGGCAGGACGCCCGCGATGACGAACTCGTCCGTGGCGGTCGCCAGCAGCGTCACGAACAGCACGAACACCCAGCCGGGCAGCCCTCGGGCGGCCGGCTTCCGCGCGGTGGGGCCCGCGGATCCCGTAGTCGTTCCGGTAGTCATGTGCCGGGACGCTAGGTACTGACACCGGTGTCACCTTCAAGCCGCGGGGATCGACGAGAGGGGAGCGGGGAGGGCGCGGGGGTCACTTCTGCGCGCGCCGCAGCACCTCGCCGAGCTCCCCCTCGGGCTGCCCGGAACGCAGCAGGGCGATGCGCTCCGCGAGCGCGGCGCGGTACCGCTCCAGCTCCGCCGCCCTGGCCTCCACGGCGGCCAGCCGTCCCTCGTACATCTCCAGGACGCTCGCGGGGCTGTTGCGGCAGCTCAGGAAGTCCCGCGTCTTCATATCGAGGCAGGGCGCCACCTGCCGGATGTCCTCGACCGTCAGCCCGGCACCGATCAGCTGGCGGACGTTCAGCACGCGGTTGACGGCGCTCTCGCCGTAGGACCGCCAGCCCTCGCCCGTGCGCTCGGCCTCCAGCAGCCCCTGCTGCTCGTAGTAGCGCAGGGACCGTCTGCTCGCGCCCGTCCGCGCGGCCAGTTCACCGATCCGCATCGGGGCCCCCTCCGGCGCAGCTGCGCGCGACCGTGTCGGCGAAGGCGCGGGCGAGCGGCGGCAGCGCGTCCCAGCGGCGTACGGCCCAGCCGACCGGGAGCGGCGGCAGCGCGGGGACGGGGACCAGGCGCAGCGGGCCGTGCGCGCCGGACGGCGGCCCGCCGGGGAGCTCGGGGACGACGGCGTGGCCGAGGCCGAGTTCGGCGAGCAGCAGCGCGGTGTCCCAGTCGGCGACGCCGGTGTCGGAGCTCACCCGGACGCCGAGTGCGGCGAAGGCGGCGTCGAGCCGGGCGCCCGAGGTGGAGTTCCGGGGGAGCCGCAGCAGCCGGATGTCCGCGAGGTCGGCCGCCTCGATACGGGTACGGGACGCCAGCGGGTCGTCGGCGTGGACGGCGAGCACCCAGGGCAGCTCGACGACGGGCCGCTGTTCGATGCCGCGTACGGGGCCGCCGATGGTGATCCAGGCCAGGTCCAGGTTGCTGGCGGTGAGGGCGTCGAAGCAGCCCTGGCTGGAGTGCGTGGTCCGGAACTCCAGGCTCACCTTGGGGTAGCGGCGGCGGAACGCGACGACGGCCTCGGCCATGAAGTGCCGTACGGTCGTGCCGCCCGTCGTGATCCGTACGGCGCCGCTCTCGCCGTTGACCAGGTCCCCCAGGCGGCGCAGCGCGAGGTCGAGCCCGGCGATCCCGTCGGCGGCGGCGTCGCCGAGGATCCGCCCCGCCGCGGTGGGCGCCACGCCGCGCGGCTGGCGCTCCAGCAGGCTCACCCCGGTCTCCCGCTCCAGCCGCTTGACGTGCTGGCTCACCGCGGACTGCGTGCAGTCCAGCTCGCGGGCCACGGCGCTGAGGCTTCCGGCCCGGCATACGGCCACCAGCACCCGCAGGTCGTCCAGAGTCATACGCTCCACGGTAGCAGGAAACTCCAAGGCACAGCTTGGCCTTGCGTAGCAATCCCCAGGATTGACTGGGGTGTTGCGAGCCGCGAAGATCTCGACAGGGCCCAGGCGGCAACCCGTCCGCACGGCTCGCGGTGTCCGGACCCCCGCGAGCCGCCCGGACGGGTGCCGACCACCCCGCCGCCGGACCAGCCCTATCCGGAACCCGGTGTGCGGTACGCGCGGAGGGGAGGGTTGACCACGGCTATGCAGGCGACGAGCAGCGCCGCGGACAGGCCCCCGGTGACCAGGGAGACGGACGCGGACGTCGCCGATGCCAGCAGGCCGCCCCGGAAGTTGCCGAGCTCGGGGCCCGCGACGCCGATGACGTGTTCGACGGAGGAGACCCGCCCCCGGTACGCGTCCGGGGTCTCCCACTGGACCAGGGCGCTGCGGGTGACCACCGAGACGGTGTCGGCGGCACCGGCCACGGCCAGGCAGCCGAGCGCCGCCCCTACCGTTCCCGCCAGCCCGAAACCGGCGAGCGCCAGGCCCCACACGGCGGCCGCGGCCACTTGCACCGGACCGCCGCGGCGCCACCGCGTCACCGTGCCGGAGAACAGCCCGGCCACGATCCCCCCGACCGCGACGGCCGAGAGGAACAGGCCGAGGGTCCGCGGGTTGCCGTCGAAGCGGGCCTCGTTGACCAGCGGGAACAGGGCGATCGGCATGGCGAGGAGCGTCGCGGACAGATCGGTGGCCAGCGAACCCCACAGCGTCGGGCGGCGCAGGACGATCCGCCAGCCGCCGCGCTCCGGCCGGCGTACACGCGCCGCGCCGGTGCCCTCGGGGCGTACGGCCGGGAGGCGCAGCACCGCGAGCCCCGCGACCGCGACGGCCGCGGCCTGCGCGGCGTAGCCGACGGGCAGCCCCCAGCGGGCGATGACCAGGCCGGCCAGCGCGGGCCCCGCCAGCATCGCCACCTGGAAGGAGAGGTTGGTCAGCGCGAGCCCGGCCGCGACCTGGTCGGCCGGCAGCAGCCGGACCGGGAGGGTGCGGCGCGCCGGCGAGCCGAGCGCGGCGCAGCCGGCCTCCGCTGCGACCAGGGCGAGCAGCACAGCGACGCTCCGGTTGTCCGCCAGCGCCTGCGCGTACAGCCCCGCGGCGGCCAGCAGCTGGCCGGCCACCGAGGCCCGCACCACCGTGCGGCGGTCGACGGCGTCCGCCAGCGCGCCGCCGACCAGCCCGAACAGCAGCATCGGCAGCCCCGTGGCGAGCCCGATGGCGCCGGTGCCCACCGGGCTGCCGGTCAGGTCCCAGACCTGGGCCAGCACCGCGACCTTGGCTATCTGGCCGCCGAACTGGGCGGCGGCGGAGCCGATCCACAGATGGCGGAACGGACGGCTGCCACGCAGCGGGCGGGTGTCGAGGAACCGGATGTGCGCCCTCATCCCGGCGGTTCGACGAGATGGTCGCCGATCCGCTGCCGCATGGACCGGCGCTCCAGCGCCCGCCGCACCTCGCCGACCGCGGCGGTCAGCGCGTGGGGGACCTCGGCGTCCAGCTCGGCGACGGCCGCGTGGGTGGCGCGCCACTCGGCTTCCAGGAACGGCACCAGCGCCCGGCCGCGCTCGGTCAGGTCGATCCGCCGGGTCCGCGCGTCGGGACCGGGCTCGGAGGTGACCAGGCCCTCGGTGCGCAGCGCCGCGACCGTCTGGCTGATCGCGGAGTGCGAGCGCCGCAGCGACCGGGCGAGCTCGCGGATGGTCAGCGGGCCGGTGTGGGCGAGCCGGATCAGCGGATAGGCGAACCGCGGCCGCACCCCCTGGATGCCGCGCGCGGCGTAGACCTCCTCGATCTCGGCGTCCAGATCGGTCAGCAGCTGGTGCAGCGACGCCCAGGGGTCGGGCACGGTCGTGGGGTCGGAAGATGTCACAGCGCTAATATAACAGCGCTAATACATCAGCGCTGTTATATCTGCGCTGTTATATCTGCGCCGATATATCTGCGCTGTTGCATCTGCTCCGCCGCTGCCGCGGAGCCCGTGTCAGGGGCGTGGCAGCCGGATGTCAGAACCGGCCCGGACCGTGGGGGCATGGAAAGTTCGGCGATTGAAGTCTCAGGACTGCGCAAGGCGTACGGCGGCAGGGCCGTACTCGGCGGCATCGACCTCACGGTTCCCCCCGGAACGGTCTTCTCCCTGCTCGGCCCGAACGGAGCGGGCAAGACCACGACGGTGAACATCCTCACGACGCTGCTGCGGGCCGACGCGGGCACGGTGCGCGTCGCCGGGCACGACGTGGTGACCGGGACCCGGCAGGTACGCGCGGCCATCGGCGTGACCGGCCAGTTCGCCGCGGTGGACGAGCTGCTCACGGGCCGCGAGAACCTGCGGATGATGGCGGACCTAGGGCGCGTGCGCGGCAGCGGGAAGCTGGTCGCCCGGCTGCTGGAGCGGTTCGACCTGGTCGAGCCGGCGGACGCGCTGGTCTCGACGTACTCCGGCGGGATGCGCCGGAAGCTGGACCTGGCGATGACGCTGGTCGGCGCCCCGCGGATCATCTTCCTGGACGAGCCGACGACGGGCCTGGACCCGCGCAGCAGGCGCACGGTGCACGACATCGTGCGCGAACTGGTGGCCGAGGGCACCACCGTCTTCCTCACCACCCAGTATCTGGAGGAGGCCGACGAACTGTCCGACCGGATCGCCGTGCTGAACGGCGGCACGGTCGCGGCGCAGGGAAGCGCCGACGAGCTCAAGCGGCTCATCCCGGGCGGCCATGTGCGGCTGCGGTTCACCGACCCGGCCGCCTACCGCTCCGCCGCCGCCGCGCTGCGCGAGGCCACCGCGGACGACGCGGAGCTCGCGCTGCGGATCCCCAGCGACGGCAGCCAGCGCGAGCTGCGCTCCCTCCTCGACTGGCTGGACTCGGTCGGCGTCGAGGCGGACGGGGTGACCGTGCACACCCCCGACCTGGACGACGTCTTCCTCATCCTCACCGAACAGACCGAACGGACGGGCAGGGCGAAGGAGGCGATCGAACCGTGAGCAGCGTCTCGACGGCACTGACCGACTCGGCGATCATGTTGCGCCGCAATCTGAAGCACAGCCTGCGGGACCCGGTCACGGTGTTCAACTCGGTCCTGTTCCCCATCGTGATCATGCTGATGTTCGTCAAGGTGTTCGGCGGCGCGTTCAGCGTCGGCGACGACTACATCGACTACGCGACGCCGGGGCTGCTCGTGATGGCCGTCAGCTACGGGCTGGGGGCCACCTCGGCGGCCGTGAACAGCGATATGGCGAAGGGCGTCATCAACCGGTTCAAGGTCATGGACATCTCCCGCGGTGCCGTGCTGGCCGGGCAGGTCGTCGTCACCACGGTGCGCTGCCTGGTGTCCTGTGCGGCCGTCCTCGGGGTGGCCTTCGCGATGGGCTTCGACCCGGACGCCGGCGCCCTGCACTGGCTCGGCGTGCTCGGTCTCCTCGTCCTGCTCACCTTCGGCGCCAGCTGGCTGACGATCGCCGTCGGCCTGGCCGCGAAGACCCCGGAGTCGGCGGGGCTGGCCACCGTGCCGCTGATCATGCTGCCGTTTCTGAGCAGCGCGTTCGTGCCCTCGGACACGATGGGGGCGGGCGTGCGGCAGTTCGCGGAGTACCAGCCCTTCACCCCGATCATCGAGACGCTGCGCGGGCTGCTGGAGGGCAGCCCCTCGGGCGGCGACGCGCTCGCGGCCCTCGCCTGGTGCGTCGGACTCACGCTCGCCGGATATCTGTGGGCGGTGGCCACGTTCCGGAAGCGAGCGTGACCTCGGCCAGCTCGGACCACCCGGCCCGCGCCCCCTCCCCCGTGGCCTCGGCGAACCGCGCGTCGCCGAGGCTGCGCCGCACGGCCTGCTCGATCCGGACCGCGTCCGGGTTGGCCCGGTCCCGCCGCCCGCGCACCTCGGCGCTCGCCGCGAGCAGCCGCGCGGCCTGCTCGTGCTCGCCGCGGCGCAGCGCCAGGTCCGCCACCCCGACGAGCACATGGGCGATCAGCGGCGGGTGCCCCGCCTCCCGCGCCGTCTCGCAGGCCACCGAGCGGTGCGCCCGCGCCTCACCGAGGTCGTCGGCGAGATAGCCGAGCAGGTCGTGCACCACCGCGCGGATGTGCGCCTGCTGCGCCCCGGTGCCGAGCACCGACGTCGCGATGCCGAGCTGGCGGTGCGCCTCCTCGGCGTCGCCGTCCCCCCGGGCGAAGCCCGCCTTCACGAGGGCCAGTTCGGCCAGCGCGTCCGGCCAGGTGACCCGCTCGGCGCGCCGCTCCGCCTCGGCCAGCGCGGCAGCGGCGGCGTCCTGGTCGCCCAGCAGCCGGCAGAGCTGCGCCTGCCGCGACCGCATCCGGATGACGTCCTCGGTGGCACCGACCTCGGTGACGGCGGCGGCCGCCCGCTCGTAGTGCTCGCACGCGGCGGCGAACTCGCCGCGCACGGCGATCAGCTCCGCCAGCTCGGTCAGCGCGAACGCGATTCCGTACCGCTCGCCGAGCTCCTGGAACTCGGCCACAGCGCGCTCCAGATACGCCTCCGCCTCCCGGCCGCCCCGGCCCTGCCAGTTCCGCGCCTTGCCCAGGTGCAACCGGGCCAGCGCCCGCACCCACGGGTCCTCGTGGTCGAGCAGCGGTTCGAAAGCGGACAGCGATGCGTCGGGCTCCCGCAGCATCCGCTCCAGCGGGTCGATCAGCCCCAGCATCGGGTAGCGGCGGCGGCCGCTCCGCCCGCTCCGGCCGAGCCGGTACGCCTGGTGGATCCACTCCGCTGCGTGCTGCTCGTCGGCCCGCCCGGAGGTCACGAACATCGAGATCAGCGCGTACACCATGGCCCGGACCTCGTCGGTCGCCCCGCCGGTCACCCCGCCGGCCGCCTCGTCGGGCATCCCGGCCACCGCTGTGAGCAGTTCCAGGCCCTCGGCCCGGTGCCCGCTAAGCCACCAGTACCAGCCCGCGCCCGCCGCGAGCCGCAGCGCCGCGGGCGCCTCGCCCGCGGCGAGCGCGCCGCGCAGCGCCGCGCCGATGTTGTCGTGCTCGGCCCCGAGCCGGGCCAGCCACTCCAGTTGCCCGGCGCGGCGCAGCCGCGGCTCCGCGGTCTCGGCCAGCTCGGTGAAGTACGCCAGGTGCGCGCGGCGTACGTCCTCCTCTTCCGCCGCCTCCGCGAGCCGGTGCCGGGCGTACTCCCGGACCGTGCCGGTCATCCGGTAGCGCGGGGCGCCGCCGCCCTCGGCACGCAGCAGCGACTTCTCGGTCAGCGCGGTGAGCAGCTCCAACACCTGCTCCTGCCCGACGGCACCGGCACCGGCGCCGGCGCCGTCGACAGCACCGGCGCCGCAGACCCGTTCGGCCGCCTCCAGCCCGGCGCCGCCGGAGAACACCGAGAGCCGGCGCAGCACCGCGCGTTCGGCGTCGGACAGCAGCTCCCAGCTCCAGTCGACCACCGCGCGCAGCGTCTTGTGCCGCGGCAGCGCGGTCCGGCTACCGCCGGTCAGCAGGCGGAACCGGTCGTCGAGCCGGACCGCGAGCTGGTCGACGGACATGGTGCGCAGCCGGGCAGCGGCCAGTTCGATCGCCAGCGGCATCCCGTCCAGGGCCCGGCACACCCGACCCATCGTCGCCAGCGTGCCGGCGTCGGCCGCGAGGTCCCGGCGCACGGCCCCGGCCCGGTCCCGCAGCAGCCGGACGGCGGGCGCGGACTCGATCTCGGCGGAGCTCGCGTCCCCCTCCGGCAGGGCCAGCGGTTCGAGGGGCCACAGCGCCTCGCCGGTGATGCCGAGCGGCTCCCGGCTCGTGGCCAGGATCCGCAGCCGCCGGCACTCCCCGAGCACCCGGTGGGCGAACACCGCGGCGGACTCGACGACGTGCTCGCAGTTGTCCAGGACCAGCAGCGCCTCCCGCTCGCGGACCGCCGCGACCAGCCGGTCCACCGGCTCCGCGTGCGGGGCCTCGCCGAGCAGCGCGTCCCGCAGGCCCAGCCCGGCGAACGCCGCCTGCGCCACATCGGCCACGCCGCCGTCCGGGCCCACGGAGGCGAGCTCCACCAGCCAGGCCCCGTCCGGCAGCTCGCCCAGCAGCGTGCGCGCGGTCTCCGTGGCCAGCCGGGTCTTCCCCGCGCCGCCCGGCCCGATCACGGTGGTGAGCCGGTGCCCGGCGACGAGCCCGTGGACCGCCGCGACATCCGCGTCCCTGCCGACGAAGGAGGTCAGCTCCGCGCGCAGATTGGTTCCGCGGCCCGCGTCGCCCCCGCCCCGCGGTTCCGGCTCCGCGCGCCCCAGCTCGCCCCGCAGCAGCGCGACATGGAGCGCGGCCAGCTCCGGCGAGGGGTCGACGCCCAGCGCCTCGGCCAGCGCCTCCCGTGCGCGCTGGTACGCCTGCAGCGCCTCGCTGTCGCGGCCGGCCGCGACGAGGGCGCGCATCAGCGCGCCGACGAGCCGCTCCCGCAGCGGGTGCGCGGCCACCAGATCGGTCAGCTCGGCGACCGCCTCCGCGCCGAGCCCGAGGGCGATCTCCGCGTCGAACCGCTCCTCGGTGGCCGTCAGGCGCAGCCCCTCCAGCCGGGCGGCCGCGGCGCCGCATGCGGCGCTGCCGGGCAGCCCGACGTCCTGCAGGGCCGCACCGCGCCACAGTCCGAGGGCCTCGCGCAGCAGCCGCAGCCGCGCGGGCCGGGACGCGTCCTCGGCGCGGGGCCCTCCCGCGCCGAGGAGGTGTTCGAAGCGCACCGCGTCGACGGCGCCGGGCTGCACCGCCAGCCGGTAGCCGTCCGTACGGCCCTCGACCGCCCCCTCCGGCAGCGCCTTGCGCAGCCGGGAGACCAGGCGCTGCAGGGCGTTCGACGCGTCGGCCGGCGGGTGCTCCCCCCAGATCCAGTCGACGAGCGACGCCTTGGGGACCGTGCGGCCCGGTGCGAGCGCGAGCGCCGCCAGCAGTCCGCGCAGCCGCGCGCCCGCCACGTCGACCAGGTCGCCGTCGTCCGTGCGCACCTCGAAGGGGCCGAGCATCCCGATCTGCACCCGGCGATTTTGCCACGCCCGTGCGTGTCCTGCGGAGCTCGCCCGTCAGGGACTGCGGGCCGGAGGAGTCGCTCAGGCCGCAGGGGGAGCCGTCAGGACGCGGTCGGGCCGAAGGGGCAGGTGGCGGTGGCGCACGCCCGTCGCGTGCCAGACCGCGTTGGCGACGGCCGCCGCGACGCCCACGACGCCGATCTCGCCGACGCCCTTGATGCCGACCGGGTCCTCGGGGTCGGGGTCGTCCACCCAGTCCGCCTCGACGGCGGGGATGTCGGCGTGGGCCGCGACGTGGTAGCCCGCGAGGTCGGCGCCGACGTGGCCGCCGGAGACCGGGTCGCGGACCGCCTCCTCGTGCAGGGCCATGGAGATGCCCCAGATCATGCCGCCGGTGAGCTGGCTGCGCGCGGTGAGCGGGTTGACGATCCGGCCCGCCGCGAAGATGCCGAGCAGCCGCCGCACCCGTACCTCCCCGGTGCCGGGGTCCACGGCGACCTCGGCGAACTGCGCCCCGTAGGCGCGGCGTTCCCTGGGCGCCAGGCCGAAGACGGACCCGGAGGTGTCGGAGCGCGCGGTGACGCCCTCCGGCGGGATCCCGGCGCCCCCGGCGAGCCGCTCGCGCAGCGCGGCGACCGCGTCCGTGATCGCCCAGGCCCAGGAGCGGGTGCCCATCGAGCCGGCGGCGCCCCACGCGGGCCCGAAGTCGCTGTCACCGATCCGCATCCGGACCCGGTCCGGTGCGGTCCGCAGGGCCTCGGCGGCGATCAGGGTGAGCGCGGTCCGCGCCCCGGTCCCGACGTCGGCCGCGCCGATCCGCACGGTGAAGGTGCCGTCCGCCTCCGCGGTCACGGCGGCGGTGGCCGGCATGGCCATCGCCAGGAAGGAGGCAGCGGCCGTGCCGGTGCCGAGCAGCCGGCGGCCGTCGCGGCGCACGCCGGGCCGCGGGTCGCGGTCCGCCCAGCCGAACCTGCGGGCGCCCTCGCGGAAGCAGTCGGGCAGCCTGCGGCTGCCGAACGGCAGCCCGGAGACCGGGCCGCGCTCGGGCTCGTTGCGCATCCGCAGCTCGATCGGGTCGATGCCGCACTCCGCGGCGAGCTCGTCCATCGCCGACTCCAGCGCGAACGACCCCGGTGCCTCGCCGGGCGCGCGCATCCAGGTGGGCGTCGGCACGTCGAGCCGTACGACCCGCTGGGCCGTGCGGTGCGCGGCGGCGTCGTACCCCACCCGGGAGACGCCGGCGCTGGCCTCGACGTGCTCGTGCACGGTCGACGTCTGGTTCAGGGAGTCGTGCTGCAGCGCGCGCAGCCGGCCGTCGGCGTCGGCTCCGAGCCTGATCCGCTGTGCCGTGGGGCTCCGGTAGCCGATGAGCGCGAACATCTGGCGCCGGGTCATGGCCACCCGGACCGGCCGGCCGAGCGCCCTGGCGGCGAGCGCGGCGGCCACCTGGTGCGCCCGCACCCCCTTGCCGCCGAAGGCCCCGCCGACGTGCTCGGACCGCACCCGCACCGACTGCGGGTCGAGCGAGAACATGTTCGCGAGCTCGCTCTGGATCCAGGCGGCGCTCTGGTTGGAGTCGATGACGTCGAGCCGGCCGCCGTCCCAGCGGACCGTGGCGGCGTGCGGCTCCATCGCGTTGTGGTGGTTCTCCGGCGTGGTGTAGCAGGCGTCCACGACGACGGCGGACGCGGCGAGTTCCGCCTCCGTCTCCCCCTTGTCCGTCACCGCCGGCTGCCCCATGGAGTCCAGCGGGTACGCGTCCGCGCGGTCGCCGGAGAACGCGGTGTCGTGCGGCTCCTCGTCGTAGTGCACCACCAGCGCCTCGGCGCCCTCCCTGGCCTGTTCGGGGGTCTCGGCGACGACGAGCGCCACCGGCCAGCCCATGTGCTGCACCTGGTCGTGCTGGAAGACGGCCGCGGTGGGGTCCGGCGAGGTGCCCAGAACGGTGACGTAGTCGGTGGTGACGCGCGCGGTGTTCCCGTGGTGCAGGACGGTGAGCACGCCCGGCATGGCGAGCACCGGGGCCGTCTCCACCGAGCGGACGCGCCCGCGCGCGACGGTGGACCCCACCAGCCAGCCGTGCGCGAGCCCGGCGAGGGGGATCTCCGCCGCGTAGCGGGCAGCGCCGGTCACCTTGTCGCGGCCCTCGACGCGGCGGTGCGCCGTACCGGCGGCGGTGTGCTCTGTCGTGGTCGCTGGTGTCATCGGGGGGCCTCCTCGGCGAGTTCGGTCAGCAGGGCGACGACGAGGTTGCGCATCAGCGGCACCTTGTACGCGTTGCCGGGCAGCGGCCGCGCGGCGGCCAGCTCGGCGTCCGCGGCGGCGGTGCACGCCTCCTCGGTCGCCGGGCCGCCGGTCAGCGCCCGCTCGGCCGCCCGCGCGCGCCAGGGCCGGGAGGCGACGGCGCCGAGGGCGAGCCGCACTTCCCGTACGACCCCGCCCTGGACGTCGAGCGCCGCGGCGGCGGAGCCGATCGCGAAGGCGTAGGACGCGCGTTCGCGTACCTTGCGGTAGCGGGAGCGGGCGGCGACGGGCGCGGGCGGCAGGGTGACGCCGGTGATCAGGGCGCCCGGCGGCAGCGCGGTCTCCACCTGCGGGGTGTCGCCCACCGGCGGGTAGAGCTCCGCGAGCGGCAGCTCGCCGGGCCCGTCGGCGGTCGCGTACGACACCACGGCGTCGAAGGCGGCGAGCGCGACGGCCATGTCCGAGGGGTGGGTGGCCACGCAGTGCCCGGAGGCGCCGAGGACGGCGTGGTTGCGGTGCTCGCCCTCGATCGCGGGGCAGCCGCTGCCGGGCAGCCGCTTGTTGCACGGCCCCGCCCCGTCGGTGAAGTAGGCGCAGCGGGTGCGCTGGAGCAGATTGCCGCCGACGGTGGCCATGGTGCGCAGCTGGCCCGACGCGCCGGCCAGCACGGCCTGGGCCAGCGCCGGGTAGCGGCTGCGCACCTCGGGGTGCGCCGCGAGATCGCTGTTGGTGACGGTGGCTCCGATGCGCAGGCCCCCCGCTTCCGTCACCTCGATCCGGTCGAGAGGCAGCTCCCGGATGTCGACCAGCCGCACGGGCCGGGCCACCCCGGTCTTCATCAGATCCACGAGGTTGGTGCCGCCGGCGAGGTAGCGCGCCTCGGGGTCGGTGCCGAGCAGCGCCAGCGCGCCCTCGACGTCCGCGGCGCGCTCGTAGCCGAACTCCCTCATACGGCGGCCTCCTCGGCTCCGGCGGCCCGCGCGACGGACCGGACGATCTGGACATGGGCGCCGCAGCGGCACAGATTGCCGCTCATCCGCTCCCGGATCTCCTCGGCGGTCAGCTCCGGCGGACCGGCCTCCGGGCGGACGTCGGCGGTGACGGCGCTCGGCCAGCCCGCCGCATGCTCCTCGATCACGGCGACGGCCGAGCAGATCTGCCCCGGCGTGCAGTAGCCGCACTGGAAGCCGTCCAGGTCGAGGAACGCCTGCTGCACCGGATGCAGCCGATCGCCGTCGGCCAGTCCTTCGACGGTGGTGACGGTGCGGCCCTCGGCGGCCACCGCGAGCTGCAGGCAGGACACGGCCCTGCGGCCGTCGAGCAGCACCGTGCAGGCGCCGCACTGGCCCTGGTCGCAGCCCTTCTTGGTGCCGGTGAGGTCGAGCCGCTCGCGCAGCGCGTCGAGCAGGGTGGTGCGGTGGTCGACGAGGAGCGTGTGCTCCTCGCCGTTGACGGTCAGGGTGATCTCGCTGTGGACAGGCGGGGCCACGGTGAGCCTCCTTCGGAGGGACGCGGAATGGCGCGACTGCAATCTATGCACTGCCCAGAATCTAGTCAATGAACAGAATCTATGCACTGATTACATCCGGGTAGGGTAGGACCATGAAGACCGGCCCTTACCACCACGGAGAGCTCCGCGCCGCCCTGCTCGAACGAGCCGAGGAGACGCTGCGGCGGAAGGGGCCCGACGCGCTGTCGCTGCGGGAGCTGGCCCGCGAGGCCGGGGTCAGCCCCGGCGCGCCCCGGCACCACTTCAAGACCAAGCAGGCGCTGCTCGACGCGCTGGCGCTGGACGGCTTCAACCGCATCGTGGCCACGCTGAACGGAGCGCTGGCCGGGGCCGGGGACACCTTCGCCGACCGGCTGACCGCGACGGCGTACGCCTATGTGCGCTTCGCCCGGGACCACACGGCCCTGCTGGAGCTGGCGTACTCAAGCAAGCACGACCCCGCCGCGACGGAGGAGCTGGTCGCGGCCACCCAGCGGCTGTCGGACGTGCTCACGGACCTGGTCCGGCACGGGCAGCGCAGCGGGGAGGTGCGCGAGGGCCCGGTGGAGCGGATGAAGGTGCCGATCATCGCCATGCTGCAGGGCTTCGCCGCCTTCGCGGCGAGCCGTGCGATCGACGCCGAGCAGGTCCAACAGGAGCTGGACGACACGATCGCGATCCTGCTGCGGGGCTATGCGCCGTGACGCCCGCACCCGAGAACAGTTGCAAGCAGGCTGCTTGCAAAAGCTAGCAGTCGGGTGCACGCTGGGGGCATGGCCTCTCTCCATGTGGGCGATCTCGGGGCGTTCCTGCGCGAGCAGCGGCGGAACGCCAAGCTGTCCCTGCGCCAGCTCGCGGACGCCGCCGGGGTGTCCAACCCGTATCTGAGCCAGATCGAGCGGGGTCTGCGGAAGCCGAGCGCGGAGATCCTGCAGCAGCTCGCCAAGGCGCTGCGGATCTCGGCGGAGACGCTCTACGTCCAGGCCGGAATCCTCGACGAGCGGGACCGCGACGACCTGCTGCAGGTCCCCGCCGCGATCATGGCCGACCCGTCGATCACCGAGCAGCAGAAGCAGGCGCTGCTCCAGATCTACGAGTCCTTCCGCAAGGAGAACGGCCCCGCACCGGGGCCGGAGCAGAGGCAGCACCGATAACCGCCCGTACGTACGGAGGCACACCGTCATGCCCAGCGCGAACGACCTGCGCAAGACCCTCACCGACCCGACGCCGCTCTACTTCGCGGCCGGCGTCATCGACAAGATCCGCGAGGAGGCGCCGCAGCGGATCGCCGCGGCACGGGACACCGACCCGCGCGCGGTGCAGGACAGGGTCGCCCAGCAGGCCAAGGAGACCCAGGCCAAGGTCACCGAGGCCCTGGGCGAGATCGACACGGACATCAAGAAGCTGCGGGAGCAGGCCCAGCATCTGGCGCTGCAGAGCGTCGGCCTCGCCGCCGAGTACGCGGTCCGGGCCCGCGAGACCTATGACGAGCTCAGCGTGCGGGGCCGCGAGGCCGTCCGGAACTGGCGCGGCGAGGACCACGGCCCGGAACCGGACGAGTCGCTCCAGGTGACGGTCGAGCGCCAGCCGGTGAAGGTCGCCGAACCGCCGCACGAGCCGCCGCACGAGAGCGCGGACGGCCCGAAGGACACCGTCACGGAGAACCCGGTCGAGGACAAGTCCGGGGAGAACGCCGAGAACGCCGAGAGCAAGGCCGAGGGCAAGGGCACGGGCGGGGCGAAGGCCAAGTCCGGGGCCGCGAAGAAGACCGGCACAGCCCGCAAGGCCACGACGACCCGGAAGTCCGCCCCGAAGTCTCAGGCGTGAACCAGGATTCGGCCGGGCAGCGTCCCCATGCCCGGCTTATCCGCCGCTTATCCGACCCGTACTGGGGTACGGTGGCGGCGACGGGAGCGCCCGACACCACAGGACCGGGAGTGAGAGCACCATGCTGATGGAGGGCTTCGGCACACTGCTTTGGCTGATCACGCTCGCGGTGCTCGGCCTCGCGGTGTTCGCCTTCGTCGATGCCGCGATCCGGCGCGAGGACGCGTACCGCGCCACTGACAAGCAGACCAAGCAGTTCTGGCTGATCGTCCTCGGGCTGGCGGTCGTCGTCAATCTGCTGCCGATTCCCGGACTCGGCATGCTGCTCACCATCGTCGGCCTGATCGCCAGCATCGTCTACATCGTCGACGTCCGCCCCGCGCTCAAGCAGGTGATGGGCGGCGGCGGCCGCCGCGGCGGAAGCAGCAGCGACGGCCCGTACGGCCCCTTCAACGGCCGCTGAGGGCCCGCGGGCTGCGACGCGTCAGCAAGTCAGCAAGGAACGAACAGCCGCGCGCAAGCCGCTACCGCCCGCGCGCACGGGCCCGGCGAACCGTCCCCGCACCCGTCCCCGTGCCCGCGCCCTTGCGGGCCCGGCGGCGGAGCCGCCCCGCTGACCGCCGCTCGTCGCGATCGAGGAGCAGCACGGCGACATCGTCGGTGAGCTCACCGCCGTTGAGCGTGCGCACATCGTCCACCAGAGCGTCCAGCAGCGCCTCGCCCCGCACCCCCTCGGCCATCCGGCGCGCGACGATGCCCAGCATCCCGGACTGCCCGAGCCGCTCCCGCCCGCTGCCTTCGGGGCCGACGCGGCCCTCGACCAGCCCGTCGGTGTACAGCATCAGGCTCCAGGAACGGCCCAGCGGCACCTGGTGGCGCGGCCAGCGCGCGGTGGGCAGCACGCCGAGCACGGGCCCGCCCTCGTCGTCGTCCGGCAGCAGCCGCGGCGCCGTGCCGTCCCCAGTCCCGTCC
>NZ_JAAKZZ010000889.1 GCF_011045075.1 Streptomyces boncukensis | reverse complement strand
GATGTCATCTCCGGCTCCTTGGTCGCGGGGGTTGTGGGGGTCGCGGGGTCAGCGTTCGTGGACGACGCGGCCGTCGAACACGGTGAGGTCCACCTGCGCGTCGGTGATGTCGTGCGGGTCGCGGTCCAGCAGCGGCCGGTCCAGTACGCACAGATCCGCCGCCTTGCCCGGCTCGACCGTGCCCTTCCAGTCGTCGGCGAAGTCCTGCCAGGCCGCGGTGGCGGTGTAGGCGCGCAGCGCGTCGGCGAGGGGCACGCACTGTTCGGGGCCGCTCGGCCTGCCGCTGGCCTTGGACTCGCGGAGCATCATCGAGGCGACGCCCTGCCGCCAGTCGGGCTCGGTTATCGGCGCGTCCGAGCTGGCGCACACCCGGACGCCGGCCTCGACGGCGGACCGCGTCGGCCACTGGTAGGCCGAGCGCTCGGGTCCCACGACCTCGTCCATCAGATCCGAGATGGTCCACTTGACGGCCGGGTTCATGTTGACGCCGTAGCCGTGCTCGGCCAGCTTGGCCAGGCTGCCGGGGGTGATGAAGTCGCCGTGGATGACGTAGTGGCGGGCGTCGGGGCGGGGTGCGGCCGTGTGCGCGGCGGTGAAGGCGTCCACGACCGTGTCGATCGCCCGGTCACCGGTGACGTGCACACCCAGTTGGAAGCCGGCCTCGTGGGCGATGCGGATCATCTCGCGGAGTTCGCCGACCTGGAGGGCGGGGGTGTCGCCGTGCACGCACAGCGCGCCGTGGCCGCCCTCGGGGTAGGGCTCGCTCATCCAGGCCGTACGGTTCGGCGGCACCCCGTCGCCGAAGATCTTCACGCCGATGGCGTTCAGCAGCCGCGGGTCCGCCGACTCCGGGCGGCGCAGCTCTTCCAGCCCTTTGCGCAGGTCGTCGGCGGAGCCGCCCATGGGTGCCGGCAGTAGGAGGACACTGACGCGTGCGTGGAGTTCACCGGCCGCCACGAGTCCGGCGTACGCGGTCCAGTTGTCGGTGCTCAGCCCGCTGAAGAGGGTTCCGGTGCCGCCGGGGCCGAGGCCGGGCTCGGTGTAGCTGGTGATGCCGCGCGCGTGGAGTTCTCGGACCACGCCCAGGATGGCCTGGCGGCGCCGGGCGATCGTGGGGGTGGGCAGGGCGTCCTGGACGAGCCGCTGGGCGGCCTCCCGCAGGATGCCGGTGGGCTCCCCGCCGGGGTCGGTGTCGATCACGCCGCCCGGTGGCGGCACGGTGCCCGCGTCGATGCCGCAGCGGCGCAGGGCCTCGGTGTTGGCCCACACCATGTGTGCGGAGAAGTCGGTCAGGCAGACGGGGTGGTGCGGCGCGACAGCGTCCAGGTCGCGACGGTGCGGGAAGCGGCGCGGGTCGGCCAGGCACTCGGCGAGGTAGCCGGAGTCCCAGCCGAGGCCGACGATCCACTCGCCGGGGCGGGCCGCCCGTGCGGTCCGCTGCACGGCCACGGCGATGTCGGCGATGGAGCCCACCGCGGGGTGGGCGACGTCGAGGGCGAAGGGCGGTTTCGTCATCCCGTACGCGGCACCGTGCAGGTGTGAGTCGTTGATGCCGGGCAGGACGGTCCTGCCGTCCAGTTCGACGGTCCGGGTGCGAGGGCCGGCCAGGGCACGCATCTGCGCGTCGGTGCCGACGGCGATGATGTCCCGCCCGCGCACGGCCACGCCTTCGGCGACGGTGAAGTCCTGGTCGACGGTGAGGACCTGGCCGCCGGTCAGAATGAGGGTGGGGGGCGTTGCGCTCATGGGGACTTCCTCCCGGGATCAGGAC
>NZ_JAAKZZ010000888.1 GCF_011045075.1 Streptomyces boncukensis | reverse complement strand
CTGGGGCCTGTGGGACCAGGCCAGCGACATGACGGGCACCATGGGCGACGAGGACCGCTCCCGCCTCGCACGCGGCGGCGTCCGCCCACTGTCCGTCGAGGACGGGCTCGCCCTCTTCGATCTCGCGCGTGCCGCCGACCGCCCGGACCTCGTGCCGATCCGTCTCGACCTGCGCGCCCTGGCCGCGAGCGGGCCCGTACCGGAGCTGCTGCGGGGCCTGGTCCGTGGAGTGACCCGGCGTACGGCGGGCGGCTCCGCCGTCGCCCCCGACGGACTGCGGGATCGGCTCGTCCGACTGGCCCGCACGGACCAGCACGCCCTGGTGCTCGACTTGGTGCGTACGCAGGCTGCCTCCGTCCTCGGGCACGCGGGCCCGGAGGCGGTCGAGCCGGAGCGCGCCTTCCGCGACCTGGGCTTCGACTCGCTGGCCGCGGTGGAGTTCCGTAACCGGTTCAACGAGGTCACGGGGCTGCGGCTGCCCGCGACGCTGGTTTTCGACTACCCGACACCGGTCGTGCTGGCCGACTATCTGCTGGGTGAGCTGTCGGGTTCGGCGGACGGCGAGGGGGAGCGGGCCCTGGTCCCGGCTGCCGGCGGTGAGGGTGAGCCGATCGCGATTGTCGGTATGGCCTGTCGCTATCCGGGCGGGGTGTCCTCGCCGGAGGAGCTGTGGCGGCTGGTGGCCGAGGGGCGGGACGCCATCTCCGACTTCCCCGCCGACCGCGGCTGGGACATCGACCGGCTCTTCGACCCCAGCGGCGAGCGTCCCGACAGCATCTACGTACGCGAAGGGGGCTTCCTCCACGACGCGGGTGACTTCGACGCCGAGTTCTTCGGGATCAGTCCGCGCGAGGCGCTGTCGATGGACCCGCAGCAGCGGCTGCTGCTGGAGAGCGCGTGGGAGGCGCTGGAGCGGGCGGGCATCGACCCGGCGACGCTGCGCGGCAGCGCGACCGGCGTCTTCACCGGTGTGATGCACCACGACTACGCGTACAGCAGCAACTCGGGAGCCATTGCTTCCGGCCGCGTCTCCTACGCCCTGGGCCTGGAGGGTCCGGCGGTGACGGTGGACACGGCGTGTTCGTCGTCGCTGGTGGCGCTGCACTGGGCGATCCAGGCGCTGCGCTCGGGGGAGTGCTCGCTGGCCCTGGCGGGCGGCGTGACGGTGATGTCCACCCCCGAGACGTTCGGCTACTTCAGCGAACAGCGGGGTCTGGCCCGGGACAGCCGCTGCAAGTCCTTCGCCGACGGCGCCGACGGCACAGCCCTGGGTGAGGGTGTGGGGATGTTGCTGGTGGAGCGGTTGTCGGATGCGGAGCGGTGGGGGCATCGGGTGTTGGCGGTGGTGCGGGGTTCTGCGGTGAATCAGGACGGTGCGTCGAATGGTCTGACGGCGCCGAACGGCCCATCCCAGCAGCGGGTGATCCGCCAGGCCCTGGCGGGCGCCGGGCTCGAACCGCACGAGGTCGACACGGTGGAGGCGCATGGGACGGGGACGGCGCTGGGTGATCCGATCGAGGCGCAGGCGCTGATCGCCACCTACGGGCAGGACCGTCCGGAGGGCCGGCCGTTGTGGCTGGGTTCGATCAAGTCGAACATCGGACATACGCAGGCCGCCGCCGGAGTCGCCGGGGTCATCAAGATGGTGGAGGCGATGCGGCACGGCAGACTGCCGAAGTCGTTGCATGTGGATGAGCCGACGCCGGAGGTGGATTGGTCGGCGGGTGCGGTGGAGTTGTTGGCGGAGGCGCGGGAGTGGCCGGTGGGGGAGGGTGTGCGG
>NZ_JAAKZZ010000887.1 GCF_011045075.1 Streptomyces boncukensis | reverse complement strand
GGCGGGGAGACCCCGCTGCGGGGCCGGCCCCGGCGTCGTCGGCGCGGTGGTCGCCGGAAGCACGCTGTCCGGGACGCTCGGCGCGCTGGCCTTCCCGTACCTGCGACAGCGGCTGGGCAACCGACCACATCCATCACAGAGATGAACTCCGGAAAGGGAGCACTCCGATGATCCACCACTGCGTCCGCTTCACCATCAAGCCCGGCACGACGCCGGCACAGCTCGAAGACGCCCTCGCCAGCCTGCGCAACCAGGGTGAGGTCATCCCCTCCGTACGCTCCTTCCTCGTCGGCCGCGACCACGGCGGCGGGTACGAGTGGGCCGCCACCTTCCAGATAGCCGACCTGGAGGGCTACTGGGAGTACCTCATCCACCCCGCCCACCGCCGCACCGACGAGATCGGGCTGCCGCTGGTCGACAAGTTCGTCTCCTTCGACATCACCGACGACCCCGACCCCGGAACCGGCGACAAGATCGCCGCCCTGCACCAACGCCGCTACGACGCCGACCCCGGCCTCACCGAACTCGTCTCCAACCTCAGCCAGTACGAAGGGAGCGCCGCCCCCGGCCCCCACGCCGCCTGACACCCATCCGGGAGGCGGGGTACGGCGCCCCGGCACCGCCGCCGCCTGGTTCACCGGCCCCCGGCGCCTACGGACCGCGGGGCATGTACAGGGGCGGCTTCGCTGGCCCGGCCCAGTGCCCGGGCCGGGGCCTGGAGGGGGAGTTGGCACCGACGGTGCGTGTGAGAATGCTCTGAGTGTCCGCCGCGGGCGGGCCGTTTATGACCACCGCACCGCGAGAGAGGGAGAGCCGCCGTCCGGCACGCGGCCGGGCCGGGACCGGGTCCTGTCGCTACCCCAGCCGCGGACCCCGTGAATCGGCCCGCCGCTCCCACCGTCTCCGCCAAGGCGAAGGTCCCTGACGAGAGCGCGCAGCAGCAGAGTCCGCCTGTCGTACTGCCGCGCGGAGGCGTCATCGACCTGTACGGCACGGCCGCCGATACCTGGACCGTTACCGCCGCGTGGGGGCAGCACACTTCCTGCGACGTCGACACTGGCAGCTCCCTCCTGCCCTCCTGCCCTCCTGTCCGCTCCTAAGCGGGCTCGGAGCACGTGCACGCCGACGTCTTCGACACGGAGCCCGTCGCACCACGCCGTAAGAAGCACCAGCTCACCGAGCCGTAGCCGAGGTCACCGACAACTCCCGCGTTTGCGCAGGTCACGGGCCTCCCGTCGCCCGCTCCCAGGGGAAACCCCGGACCAGTTGTCCGGAGCATTCTGCCCCGCCGTGGCCTCTGCCTTCGTGGTCGGCCGAAGAGGCTGGCCGGTCGCCGGTGCCTCGGCGACCGGGGACGCGGGCGGTGATGTCGCCGAGGGAGGTGGTGGCGCGGATGGCGGGTTCGGTGCTGCCGTTGTTCTTGAGGGCGTTGCCGACGCGGCCGCGGTCGGTGCCGGCGTCCAGCGTCCAGCGTGGCCGAGACGCCGGCGGCGGCGGTGACTGGGATATCGCCGGACTGGGTGGTGAGTGCGACCGTGCCGCGCATGGCCTCGGCGATCCGGTGGGCAGCTGGGCGGTGACCTCCACGGATCCGGCGGGGATGTCCGGAACGGCGGAGACCGCCGCCCACAACACCCGGAGGAGGCCGCGATGCCGGGGGGGTGCCTCTATGTCCTTCGTCAAGCGAGGCGGGGGGTTCTGGGTTCGTAGAAGGTGCCGTCGCGGAGCATCGCGAAGATGACGCTGATGCGGTGGCGGGCGAGGCGGAGGAGGGCTTGGGTGT
>NZ_JAAKZZ010000886.1 GCF_011045075.1 Streptomyces boncukensis | reverse complement strand
GCTGACGGCGGGCGGCGCGCTCGGGCTCGGCGCCGTACTGGCCGCCTGCGGCAGCGACTCCTCCGGGGACTCCGGCGACGCCGGGGGCGACGGCGCGTGGAGCTTCAAGGACGACCGCGGCAGAACCGCCAGGACGCCGCACACCCCGAAGAAGATCGCGGCGTTCATCGGCTCCGCCGCCGCGCTGCACGACTACGGCGTCGAGTGCAGCGCCGTCTTCGGCCCGAGCAAGCCGGTGCGCGGCAAGCCCAACCCGCAGGCGGGCGACCTCGACCTGGACAAGGTCGAGAGCCTGGGCACCGGCTTCGGCGAGTTCGACATCGAAAAGTACGCCAAGCTACGCCCCGACCTGCTGATCAGCAATATGTTCCCGCCGCCGAAGCTGTGGTTCGTTCCCGACGAGAGCAGCAAGAAGATCTACAAGCTCGCCCCCAGCATCGGCATCAAGGGCTCCAACACCACCCTCCTGGACCCCCTGCGGCGCTACGAGGAGCTCGCGAAGGCCCTGGGCGGCGACACCGGCTCACAGCGGGCCCAGGAGGCCAAGAAGCGCTTCAAGGCGGCGGAGAAGCGGCTGCGCGAGGCCGCGAAGGCGGCCCGGAAGAAGGGCGGCGTCAAGGTCCTGGCCATGACGGGCGACGCCGAGAACATGTACGTGGCCGTCCCCGACTCCTACTGCGACCTCCACTACTTCAAGGACCTCGGCGTCGAGATCGTCGAGGGCAAGAAGTCCGACAAGTGGGGCTTCTGGGAGTTCCTCAGCTGGGAGAAGGCGGACAGCCACCACGCGGACATCATCATGATCGACAACCGCGAGCAGGCCCTGCCCCCGTCCGAGCTGCGGAAGAAGCCGACGTGGGAGCGTCTGCCCGCCGTCAAGGCCGGCCAGACGATCCCCTGGGCCATGGAGGAGCGCTACAGCTACGCGGGGTACGCCCCGCGCCTGGAGGCCCTGGCCGAGGCCATCGAGAAGGCCCGCAAGCTCACCTGACGGCCGCGCACCCCGCGCGCCCCCGGGGGCTCACGCGCCCTCCCCACGCCCCTGCCGCAGCAGCCCGTCCACGAAGGCGCTGAGCCCCCGGGGATACGTGGGGCGGGCGACGAGGGCCGCCCAGCGGTCCGCGAGGGCCGACATATGGGGGAGCCGCGAGCGGGACATCCGCGCGCGCACGGCCTCCGCGTACGCGTCGTAGCCCCGCTCCGCGTGCCGCCGCTCAGTGGCCGAGCGCACCAGGATCTCGCCCGCCGTGTAGTACCAGAGGCCGCGGTAGAGGTCGACGGCCTGCTCCGGCGTGCAGCCGCAGTCGATCGCGCCCCGGACGATCGTCTCCACCATCCACAGCGCCGAGTCCCCGAAGAAGTCGCCGCCCGCGAGCACCTCCACCGCCCACGGCACGGCGGACAGCGAGTCGTGCATGGCCGTGGCCGCGACCAGGATCCGCTCCCGCGGGCCGTCGGGCAGCTCGGGGCGCGGGAGGCGGTCGGCGTAGTCGTTCAGAAGCTGCGTCAGCAGGTCGTCCTTGTCCCGCACATGGTGGTAGAGGGTCGTGGGCGCCGCGCCCGCCTCCGCCGCGAGCCGCCGCATCGTCAGCTTCTGCCAGCCCTCCCGCTCGATCAGCCGCCAGGCCGCCTGAAGGATCTGCGCACGCGAGGTGCGCGGCGGCCGGCCGGTGCGGCCACGGGACGAAGAGGAAGAAGAAGAGGAAGAGGAAGCGGAGGCAGCGGACACGGCCCCATCATGCCGCGCCGCTCTCGGCCCTGGCGAATTCCGCCCGCGGCGCACCCCGCCC
>NZ_JAAKZZ010000885.1 GCF_011045075.1 Streptomyces boncukensis | reverse complement strand
CCGCCACCCCCTCCTCCGTGCCGTGCAGCTGGGACTCCCGTGCGGCCTCGTAGGCGGTGCGCTCCCGCTCCGTCATGGAGCGCGCCAGTATCTCCGCCGCGGGCAGCAGCGGGGCGAAATCGCCCTTGGTGCGCGCGACGGCGGTCGACCACGCCTCCGGTATCTGCAGCCGGGCGGCCTCCTGCTCGGTGTCCGCCACGGCGGCGTTCACGGCGACCACCACATACGGCGCGGCGGCGTACGGACCGGGGCTGAACGCGGTGCGGTAGCCCTCGACGGCCTCCAGCATCCGCCCTTCGTCCCGCGCCGCACCGATCACCAGGGGCAGCCCGTGCTCCGCCGCGATCCGCGCCCCCGACCCCACCGCGAGCACGAAGGCGGGCACCCGCAGTCCCTCCGCGGGCCGGGCGTGCACGGCACGCGAGCCGTCGAAGTAGCCGAGGAGTTCGGTGAGCTGCTCAGCGAACTCCCCGGCGGCGTCCTTGCCCACTCGCAGCGCCTTGCGTATGCCGTCCGTGAATCCGACCGAGCGCCCCAGCCCCATGTCGATCCGGCCGGGGAAGAGCGACTCCAGCACCCCGAACTGCTCGGCGACCACCAGCGGCTGGTGGTTCGGCAGCATCACCCCGCCGGTGCCCACCCGGATGCGTGAGGTGGCGGAGGCGACG
The DNA here is from genome assembly GCF_011045075.1 of Streptomyces boncukensis. Taxonomy (GTDB): domain Bacteria; phylum Actinomycetota; class Actinomycetes; order Streptomycetales; family Streptomycetaceae; genus Streptomyces; species Streptomyces boncukensis. The sequence goes on along the minus strand of NZ_JAAKZZ010000885.1, from coordinate 1,123 downwards.
GCGGCGGCCAGCACGGTCGGCGCCGAGCCCGCGATGCCGGGGACGCCGTGGTGCTCGGACACCCAGAAGCGGTGGTACCCCAGCTCCTCCGCCTGACGCGCGAACCGCACGGTCTCGCGCAGCGCGGCCCGGGGGTGCTCGCCCGCCCGGACGAGGGAGCGGTCGAGGATGGAGAGGCGCGCGGGCAGCGCCCGGTCCGCCTGGGCCGCCTGGGCCGCCTGGGCCGCCTGGGCCGCCTGGTCCATCGGGGCCATCAGGTCCGCCGGGTTGGTCGATGCAGCAGTCACACCAGTGTCAACACCGCCGGGCGCTCAGGATTCCCGGCCGTCCGCACCCTCCAGCAGCCCGGCGTCGTGAGCCAGGAGCGCGATCTGCACGCGGTTGTTCAGGTTCAGCTTGGTGAGGATGCGGGACACGTGCGTCTTGACCGTGGGCACGCTCATGTACAGCGTCTTCGCGATCTCCGCGTTGGACAGTCCCCGGCCGACCGCGACAGCCACCTCGCGTTCCCGCTCGCCCAGCGCGTCGAGCGCGGTGCGGGCGCGATGGCGCCGGCTGTCCTCGCCCCCCGGACGTACATGCTGGATGAGCTGGCGGGTCACGGCGGGCGAGAGTACCGGTTCACCCGCGGCCACCTTCCGCACGGCGCCGAGGATGTCGGCCGGCGGCGTGTCCTTCAGCAGGAAGCCCGCGGCACCCGCGCGCAGCGCGCGCAGCACCTGCGCGTCCGCGTGGAAGGTGGTCAGGACGACGACCTCCGGGGGATCCTCGCGGGCCCGCAGCAGTTCGGTCGCGGCGAGCCCGTCCATGGCGGGCATCCGGACGTCCATCAGCACGATGTCCGGACGGTGCTCGTCGACAAGGGGCAGCACCAGGTCCCCGTCGGCCGCCTCCCCGACCACGCTGATGTCGGACAGCCCGTCCAGCATCAGCCGCAGTCCGGCACGGACCAGCGGGTCGTCATCGACAAGGAGCACACGGATGGTCATGGCTCCACCGTATCCATCAGGGCGGCCAGGACGTGTCCGCTGGATCACCCCTGCTCGACGACGGCCTGGAGGTACGGCGCGGTCACGCTCGCGCCGGCGCGCGCGACCTCGGCAGGCGGGCCCGACGCGACCAC
>NZ_JAAKZZ010000884.1 GCF_011045075.1 Streptomyces boncukensis | reverse complement strand
GGGCCCGGCTCCGGCAGCGGGTCGTAGCCGCACAGCGCCTCCTCCGCGGCGCCCACCGCCAGCCCCGTGAGCAGGGCGCGGCCGTCCTCGCAGATCAGCACGGTGCGTGCGGTGACGTTGCGGTGGGCCCAGCCGTGCGCGTGCACGACGCGCAGCGCGGCGAGCACATCCGCCGCGATCTCCGCGGCGCGGTGCGCCCCCAGGGGACGCTCGGCCAGTAAGGCGGCGAGCGAGTGAGCGGGGACCAGCTCGCTCACGATCCACAGGCCGTCGCCCTCCACGAAGACGTCGAAGACCTGGTCGAGCCGTGGGTGGTCGGGGATCCGGGAGGCGGCCACCGCCGCCTCGACCGCGCGCCGCACCACCGGGTCGGCGGGCCTGCGCGTGGCCCGGCCCGGGGGCACTCCCTGCTCGAAGAGCCGGGGGGAGGAGCCGTGCGGCTGCCCCGCGCCGTCCGGGGCGCCGGGCACGGCCGCGTACCGGCCCTCGTCCACCACCTCGGCGTCGACCACCTCGGGCAGCGGCACCTGCCGGACGAGGACCTCCTGGCCGCTCGCCGTGTCCCAGGCCAGCGACTCCGCGTACGCGTACTCCTCGGCGGGCGGCGGAGGCAGGCGGTAGCGGTCGGCGAGCAACCGCCCCGCGTATCCCGCGTGGTCCTCCACGACGCCTCCCCACAGCGCGCCAAGCCGTCAGTTCCGCACGCACTCCGCACTCTTCGCGGATGGTGACGGTCCGCGGTCTCTCACGATACGTGCCGGAACGGTCCCGTGCGGACGTACGGACCACTCCGCCGTATCAACAGCCGGTCTCTTCAGCGCTTCCCCCTCAGCGGCGCCCCGGAACCGCGCTCAGCCGACCGGCTTGAACGTCTTGAACGCCGTCTCACGGAGCGTGGTGCACTGCTTGCTCTGCCACTCGCTCGCCTTGCAGGTGATCATGATGGCGTAGCCGTGGTCGCCGTCCACCTTGAAGCCGCGGTTGAGCACGCGGACCTTCTCGCCGTTCTCCTTGCGGAGGAACTGCCAGTCCGCGACGGTCGGATAGTCGCGCCAGTCGGTCTTGGCGATGCCGAGCGGGCGGTATCCGGAGCTGGCGCCCTTGACGGCGGGCTCCAGGCCGCGCCAGGCACTGGCGGCGCTGGCGAGCGGGCTGTCGTTGAAGTCCACCTGGATCTTCGGGGAGCCGCCGCCGGCCGGGCCGTACTTCCCGCCGGAGTTCGCACCCGCGATGCCGGTGCGCTGCCAGCCCTTGGGCATGGCCATGGCGAAGCGGAAGCGCTTGTCGGTCACCTTGCGGTACCCGTCGGGGAGTGCGGAGCCGCCGTTCTTCTGCTTGCCGGACCGGTCGGCCGCGTCCTTGTCGCCGCTGTCGCCCTTGCCGTCCTTGCCGCCCTTGTCGGAGTCTCCGCTGTCGCCCTTGTCGTCCTGGCCGCCCTTGGCGCCGTCGCTCGACGACGAGCCGTTCTTCGCCTCGTTCCCGTCGCTCCCCTCCCCGCTCGCCACGGTGGCGACCACCGCGACCACGACGACCACCGCGATGACCACCGCGGTGGCGATGAGCGCGAGGGTCCGGCGGTCGAACCGGCGCCGCAGCTCGGGCAGCTCCCGCAGATCGCGCAGCGAGGTGATCGCGTCACTGCCCCCGCTCTCCGGCGGCAGCGCTCCGCCGCGGCTCCCGACGCTCCCGGTGGTGCTCGCGGCGTCCCCGGCACCGGCACCGGCGGGGGTGCCGCCCGTACGCCGCTCCGCCGCGCCCTGCTGCTCCCCGGGCGCGGCGGGCGGCGGGGTGG
>NZ_JAAKZZ010000883.1 GCF_011045075.1 Streptomyces boncukensis | reverse complement strand
TGTATAAGAGACAGGCCGACGGGCCCCGTCCCCGGGGAGGCGGCGCCCGTCGGCCGCTCCTTCAACCGGCGCCCCGAGCTGTCCGTGCCGTACGCGGCACCGGCCACACCCCGGGAGAAGGAGGTCGTCGCCGTGTGGGAAGAGGTGCTGGGCATCGACAGCATCGGCGTCCACGACAACTTCTTCGACCTGGGCGGCGAATCGCTCCTGGCCATGCAGCTCGTGGCCCGGCTGCGCGACCGGTGCGGCACGGCGCTCTCGCTGCGCCGCGTCTTCGACGCGCCGACCGTCGCCGAGCTCGTCCCGCTGCTGGAGCAGGCCGCGCCCGCCACCACGGGCCGGATCCGCCCCAGCGCCCGGCGCGGCCGGCCCGCCGCCGGGACCGGGCCGCACCACGCAACCGAAGCGACCGACGAGACCGACGCGACCGACGCGACCGACGAGACGGAGTAGCCGTGTCCCTGGCCGAGCACCCCGAGCCCACCTCAGCGGCCGACGCCGGGCCGCTGCTGTTCCCCGCCTCGTACGCGCAGCAGCGCATGTGGTTCCTGCACCACCTGCGGCGGGACGACCCGTACTACAACATCCCCCTCGCGCTGCGCTGGTCGGGCCGCGTCGACCCGGCGGCGCTGGGCGAAGCGCTCAACGAGGTGGTGGCGCGCCACGAGATCCTGCGCACCACCTTCACGGCCGAGCACGGCGAGCCGCACCAGGTGGTGGCGCCCACCGGCACGGTGGAGCTGGAGACCGTGCGGCCGGCGCCCGACGAGGAGCGGCAGTGGGCGCTGGACTGGGTGGACCGGCCCTTCGACCTGACGCGCGGACCGCTGCTGCGGGCCGCGCTGCTGACCACGGCCCCCGATCAGCACCTGCTGCTGCTGTGCCAGCACCACATCATCACCGACGGCTGGTCGCTCAACCTCCTCACCCAGGAGCTGACCGCCGGCTACCGCAGGCGGCTCACCGGCGGGCCCGCGCCGCCCGCCCCGCTGGAGATCCAGTACGCGGACTTCGCCGAATGGCAGCGCGACCGGCTCGCCGGCCAGGAGCTGGACGGCCAACTGGCCTACTGGCACCGCCGGCTGGCCGGCGATCTGCCGGTGCTCGACCTGCCGGCCGACCGGCGGCGGCCCGCGGCGCAGAGCTTCCGCGGCGCCCGCGTCGACCTCACCCTGCCCGCCGAGCTGGCCGAGGCGCTCACCCGGCTCGGCCGCACCCACCACGCCACCTTGTTCATGACCCTGTTCGCCGGGGTCAGCGCGCTGCTGCACCGGCGCACCGGACAGGACGACCTGCTGATCGGCTCCCCGGTGGCCGGCCGCGAACAGGTCGAGACCGAGGCGCTGCTGGGCCTGTTCGTCAACACCCTGGTGCTGCGCGGCGACCTGTCCGGCAACCCCTCGTTCGCCACCCTGCTGGCCCGGGTCCGGCAGCTGTGCTCCGAAGCCTTCGCGCACCAGGACGTGCCGCTGGACAAGCTGGTGGAGGACCTCCAGCCGGACCGCGACGCGAGCCGCACCCCGCTGTTCCAGACCCTGTTCGCGCTCCAGACCAGCCCGGACACCGACAGCGCCGTGCCCGGCGCCGCGCTGCGGGCCGAGTCGCTGCCACGTGCCTCGACCCGCTTCGACCTGGAGTTCCACCTGTGGCAGGACGGCGAGCGGATCGGCGGCACGCTCGTCTACAGCACCGACCTGTTCGACGAGCGCACCGTGCGCGGCCTGGCCGACCAGCTGCACCGGCTGCTGGCCGAGGCCGTCCGCACCCCCGAACGCCCGCTCGCCGAACTGCCCCTGCAC
>NZ_JAAKZZ010000882.1 GCF_011045075.1 Streptomyces boncukensis | reverse complement strand
ACCCGGCCCCGCAGACCCGGCGGATTCCGCGGGCCCTCTCGACCCCGCGGATCCGCCGGGTCCATCCACGCCGCCGAGGACCCCCGTCCCGGCGGTCTCCGTGGACGGCGCGGACGGGGGTGCGGGCGTCGCCGCTTCCGTCCGCGCCGCCGTCCCTGTCCTCGGTGCCCACCGCAGCGGCACCGCCGGCACGCGCCGTTCCGCCGGCGCCGGTTCCGCCGCCGAGGGCGAGGGCAGGGCGTCCATCGGGTGTTCGAGCCCGGTCACCGGCCGGGCCGGGGCGCTCGGCGCCTCCTGGAGCAGGCCGCCGGGTGCGGTGTTCCGGACCCCGACGAGGGAGGGCGCTCCCACGAACGACGGGTCCTGCCAGGTCGGCAGCCGCCCGCCGAACCCGGCGTCCGCGACCGGGGCCCGGCTCCCGGACGTGGAGCGCTGGATCGGCGGCAGCCCCGTCCAGGCGGTCGTCCGGCCGGTCGTCCGGGTGGCCGCGGGCGGCGCGCCGTCCGCGCCGCCCGCGCCGCCCGCTCCGTCCGCCGGAGCCCCGGTGGTCTCCGCCGGTTCCGCCGCGGTGTCGGCGGCGGGGCCGGGACGGCGCCTCCGCAGCCGGTCGAGGAAGCCCACAGCTCAGCCCTCCGTACCCGCACGTGTCACCAGGGACGCGATCTGGGCCGTGTACTGCCGCCGGTCGCGGTGTTCCAGGTCCAGGATCGACTCCAGGCTCCAGTGGAAGTGATAGGCGACGTACGCGATCTCCTCGTGCAGCCGGTCGGTCGCGTACGTCACGATTCCCCCAGGCGGCTCCCGCCGAGTTCCACCTCGAACGGCTCGGAGCAGTGCGGACACTCCACGGCGGCGCGGGAGTGCCCCTCGGTGTTGATCTGGCGGTAGAAGTCCTGGAGGAAGGCGAGGTCGGAGGCGAACATCCGCTCCACGACGCCGTCGTGCACCATCGGCAGCGTGCCGAGGCGGGTGATGACCTGGCCGAGCAGTACCACCGACAGATACGCCGGATTCTCCTGGACCCGGACGTCGCGCAGCGGGACCAGTTCGTCCCGTGCCGTCGACAGCCGCATCACACCGTCCCGGTGCACCGTGCCCGACTCGTCCACGTATCCGCGCGGCAGTTGGAAGGGGAACTCGGTGCGCAGCTCCCGCTGTGCCGTGCCGGCGGGAGGTGCGGCGGCGGAAGCAGGATCGGGGGAATCCGCTCCAGCCGCCGCGGTCTGAGGTGTCGGTGACGCCGCGGCGGCCGTGTCCGCGCCTCGCGCACCGGCAGCCGTGCGCCGCATTACTCGACGACCAGTTCTTCGAACGTGATGGTCACGGTCTCGGTGAGGGCGGAGGCTTCGCCCGCCTTCACGGTGCTTGTGTCGATCTTGCTGCACCAGGCGTTGCGCAGGTTGTACCGCTTCACCGGGTTGTCCTCGAAGTCCATCATGAGGATGCTGGCGTTCTTCCGGGCCGTGGCCATATGGCCGGCGATCGAGTCGTTGATCCACTCGGTGAACGACGCGGACTGCGTCATACCGCGCACGACCGTGCAGGTCCCGCTCTTCTTCGTCCCCGGCAGGGTCTTGACCGTGTTGTTGCCGTCGGCGGTGTTCTGCGTGTACGTGATGACGTCCTGCTCGATCGTCAGGCCGCTGACCTCGGCGAGGTACTCGACCATGATGCCGTCGATCTGCAGGCCGAAATTGTGTGATGTGAGGGCGTCACCTGGCTGAAGACTCATGCGCTCGCTGTCCTTCCGGGCCCGTCAGGACCCGCTGGAGGTGGTGGAGATGGCGGAGATGGCGGAGATGGT
>NZ_JAAKZZ010000881.1 GCF_011045075.1 Streptomyces boncukensis | reverse complement strand
GGACGTCCATGGTTCCCCCCGGTCCCCTCACGGACGGCGAGCCGCTGTCGGTGACGAAGCGGCGGCTGATGGAGAAGTGGCTGACCGGCGGCGCCGGGCCGCAAGCGCCCGTCATCCCCTGCCGCGGCCTCGACACCGCCGAGCTGTCCTTCGCGCAGGAACGCCTGTGGTTCCTCGCCCAACTGCACCCGGACAGCGCCTACCACCACATGGTCGAGGCGATCCGGATCAGCGGCCCGCTCGACGTCCAGGCCCTGCGGTACGCGCTGGAGCGGGTCGTGGGGCGGCACGACGCGCTGCGCACCGTCTTCCGCGTCCAGGACGGCGAACCGCGGCAGGTCGTACTGGCGCACCAGACCGTCGCGTTCGACATCGAGGCCGAGGTGCGGACCGAGGAGGAGACGGTCGCCTGGCTGCGCGCGGACTCCGACCGGCCGTTCGACCTGGCGGCGGGACCGCTCATCCGGTTCCTGCTGGCGCCGCTGGGGCCCGACGAGCACGTCCTGATGGTGACCCTGCACCACCTCGTCGGCGACGGCATGTCCATGGGCATCCTCTTCCGGGAGCTGTTCGCCTGCTACGCGGCCCGCACCGAGGGCCGCGAGCCCGCCGGACTGCCCGCGCTCCCGGTGGGCTACGCCGACTTCGCGCAGTGGCAGCGCGACCTGCTGCGCGGCCAGGAGCTGGAGCGGCGGCTCGCGCACTGGCGCCGCATCCTGCGCGAACCGCTGCCCACCCTGGACGGGGTGACCGACCGGCCCCGCCGGGGCCGTACCAGCCTGCGCGCGGTCAGCCGGCCCTTCCGGCTCGCCGAGCCGGTGGCGACGCGGCTGCGCGCACTGGCCAGGGACCACCAGGCGACCCTCTTCATGGCGCTGCTGGCGGGCTTCAACACCCTGGTGCACCTGCGCTCGGGCGACGAGGACATCGTCACCGGATCGGTGGTGCACGGCCGCGACCAGCCCGAGGTGGAGCACCTCATCGGCTTCTTCGCCAACACCCTGGCGCTGCGCTTCGACCTGTCCGGCGGGCTGACCTTCCGCCAGGTGCTGGAGCGGGTGCGGGACTCCTGCCTGGACGCGTACTCCCACCGGGACACCCCGATCGAGGTGGTCGCGGCCGAGCTGCGCCCCGGGCGCAACGGCGGCGACAACCCGCTGTTCCAGGCGGCCGTGGTGGGCGAGAACCCGGCGGGCGCCGCCCGCATGGGCGACCTGGAGGTGGGCGCCTTCGACTTCGGCCTGGACACCTCCGAGTTCGACCTGGTGCTGCACTACTGGGAGACCGGGGGCCGGGTCGACGGCGGGGTGCGCGGCAGCGTCGACCTGTTCGAGCCGGGCTCCGTCGACCGGTTCACGGCGGACCTGGAGCGGCTGTTCTCCGCCGTGCTGGAGGCACCGGACGCGCCCGTGGCCGAGCTCGGCCCGCTCGCCGCCCCGGCGCCGGAGCCCCCGGCGCGGCCGGCCACCGCGGCGGCCGTACCCGGGGAACCGGCGGCCGGCGGCCCGGCGGAGGCCGCCGGGCTCAGCGCCACCGAACAGGAGGTCGCCGCGGTCTGGCGCGAGGTGCTCGGCATCCGGGAGGTGGACCCCGACGAGGACTTCTTCGAGGCGGGCGGCCACTCACTGCGGGCCGTGCGGGTGCTGCTGCGGCTGCGCGAGCGGCTCGGCGTCGACCTGCCCGTCCAGGCGTTCTTCGAGGCGCCCACCGTCACCGAACTGGCCGCCGTGCTGGACCGGGAACGCGCGGCCGAGCACACCGGCGGCACGCACGAGCCGGCCGCCCCGCCCCAGACGGGGGCGCAGACGGGGGC
>NZ_JAAKZZ010000880.1 GCF_011045075.1 Streptomyces boncukensis | reverse complement strand
GTCGTAGCGCTCGGGGTCGTGGCCGAAGGACTCGGCCACCTCGCGGAGGCGGTGCGGCTCGTTCGCCGACGAGCCGGGCGAAGCTAGAGTGGGCATGTGCCCACCGTAATGGGCACATGCCCACTCGACAACCGGGCCGGCGCGAACGAAGGGTGCGGAATGCCAACGGGAACAGCCCTCCGCGATGTACGCGAGCAACTGTTCGACGCCGCGGAGCGCGTCCTGCTGCGGGCCGGGCCGAGCGCGCTGACCAGCCGCGCCGTCACCACCGAGGCGGGCTGCGCCAAGGGGGTGCTGCACCGGCACTTCGCGGACTTCGACGCGTTCCTCGCCGAGCTGGTACGGGACCGGGTGGCCCGGCTCGACACGCACGCCGCCGCGCTGCGCGAGGCGGCCGGGACCGGCACCGTCGAGGGCAACCTCGCGGACGCGCTCACCGGCCTGTTCGAGTCGGTGGCCGTGGCGATCGTCGGCCTCGTCACCTCGCGGGACGAGCTGCGCACCCGGCTGCGCGAGACCACCCCGGCCGGCATCCCCCTCCTCACGGAGGCCGCGGCCCTGGTCGCCGGCTACCTCGCGGCCGAGCGGGAGGCGGGCCGGGTGGCGGCGGACGCCGACCTCGACACCCTCGCTCCGACGCTGATCGGCGCCGCGCACCTGCTGTTCGCGGACCGGGCGAGCGCCCCGCCGGAGCCCGAGGCCGTGCACAGGGCCGTCACGACGGTGCTGGCAGGCGCTCTCCGGGAGGGCGACAGCCGCTGACGACAGCACCAGCACCGCGCCGCTCCGGCGCTTCCGGCAGCTCGACATCAGGCCCGCCTTCCGCAGCACCGCCGCGTGCTCACTGGCCGAGGAGACCGACACCCCCGCGCGCGCCGCCAGTTCGCTGGTGGTGCAGCTGCCGCCGAGCGACCGCAGCACGGCGGCCCGCGTGTCACCGAGCAGCCGGGCCAGATCCGCGGGCCCCGCCCGGCCCGCCAGGAGCGGTCGGCCCCGGCCCGGGAGCGGATCCGCTCCCACGCTGCACCGCTACTGCCGGGGTGCGACCGTCCCGGCCTCCTTCGGCCCCGTCGAGCAGGTCGCGCGGGCGTGCGGGGCGCGGCGCCGTGACCCTGCGGAAGGGCGCGTACCGCCTGCCCCGCGCGCTGAACCGTGGGGAGCCCTGGAACTTGCTTGTGCAAGCAGATACTGTGCCCGTGTGACCCCCGCCTATGACAGCTCCCCCACACCCGCCGACGACGACCAGGACGACCGCTGGTGTATGGCCGTGCGGCTGCTGGGCCATGTGGAGAAGCAGTTGGACGAGACGCTCCAGCACGGACACGGGCTGCCGCTGTCGGAGTACCGGGCCCTGTGCGCGCTGAGCCGTCCGGACAGCGGGCCCGCCGTGCGGATGGGGGAGCTGGCCGACCGGATCGGGCTCAAGGACAGCACCGTGACGCGGCTGGTCGGCCGCCTGGAGGCCCGGGGGCTGGCTGAGCGGACAGCGGCCGACGGCGACGGGCGCGCGGTCGCCGCCCGCGTCACCCCGGCGGGCCGGGAGCGCTACGCGGAGGCGACCCCCGCCTACCGGGCAGCGCTCGGCAGCGCGCTGGAGGCCGCCACGGCGAACGTGTACCTCGCCGACCTCGCCGCCTGGGTACGCACGGGCGAGTCAACGGCACACCCGACAGCGGAGGAACGCCCATGACCACCGCAACCGACCACTACGACAACCTGCTCGCCGAGCACTACACCTGGATGCTCGGCGGCGACCTCCAGGCGGCAGCGGCGGCACAGTCCGAGCTGCTGGAGGGGCTGGGGGTGGCCCCAGCGA
>NZ_JAAKZZ010000087.1 GCF_011045075.1 Streptomyces boncukensis | reverse complement strand
CCCTCACCCCCCGCAGCCCCCGGGACGGCACCGGGCTGATCGCGTATCTGGCGCTCGCCCTGGAGCGCGGCCGACGGCACCGCGTGACCGTCTACCTCTCCTCGGAGGCATACGAGGCCCGTCCCCCACGTCAGACCGCGGCCACGCGGTAACCCCTCAACAGCCAGGAGCGTCACTCCAGTGGAGCCGTACCGCATCAAAGTCGTCGAGCCCCTCGCCCTGACCACCCCGCAGCAGCGTCAGGAGGCCCTGCGGCGGGTCTCCTACAACCTCTTCGACCTGCGCGCCGACGAGGTCACCATCGATCTGCTGAGCGACTCCGGCACCGGCGCGCTCTCCGCCGCCCAGCTCGCCGCGGGCATGGCCGGGGACGAGTCCTACGCCGGCTCGCGCTCCTTCTACCGCTTCCACGAGACCGTCAGCGATCTGACCGGCTACGCGCACATCCTCCCGGTCCACCAGGGGCGCGCGGCCGAACGCGTCCTGTTCTCGTCGCTGCTCTCCCCCGGCAGCACGGTGCTGTCCAACACCCACTTCGACACCACGCGCGCCAACGTGGAGCTGGCCGGCTGCACGGCCCGCGACCTGCCGTGCCCGCAGGCGGCCGACCTCGACAGCGATCAGCCCTTCAAGGGCGACATCGACCTGGACGCGCTCCGCGACGCGCTGGAGACCGCGACGCCCGGCTCACCGGTGGCCGCCGTGGTGATGACCGTCACCAACAACGGCGGCGGCGGTCAGCCAGTCTCCATGGAGAACCTCCGGCGCACGGCCGAGCTGTGCCGCCTGCACCGCGTCCCGCTGATCCTGGACGCCGCCCGGTTCGCCGAGAACGCCTGGCTGGTCACCCGCCGCGAGCCCGGCTACCAGGACCGTACGCCGCGCCAGGTCGCCGAGGAGGCGTTCCGGCTGGCCGACGGCTGCGTGATGAGCGCCAAGAAGGACGGCATCGTCCACATCGGCGGCTTCATCGGCCTCAACGACACCGAGCTCGCCCAGAAGTGCGAGCGCCTGCTCATCGCCACGGAGGGCTTCTCCACCTACGGCGGCCTCGCCGGACGCGACCTCGACATGCTGGCCCAGGGCCTCACGGAGGTCACCGAACCCGGCTATCTGGCGGAGCGCGCGGACATCGCGGCCCACCTGGCGCAGCGGATCCGCGCCGTCGGCGTCGACATCGTCGAGCCCGCCGGGCTGCACGCCCTCTACCTCAACGCCGGACGGCTCCTGCCCCACGTACCGCCGCACCGCTATCCCGGCCACGCCCTCGCCTGCCGGCTCTACCTCGACGGAGGCATCCGCTCGGCGGAGCTGGGCTCGCTCTACCTCGGCGAGGAGGACGAGGACGGCAACCCGGTCAAGAGCGCCCCCTACGAGCTCGTCCGGCTGGCCCTGCCGCGCCGGGTCTACACCCGCAGCCACTACGACCATGTGGCCCGCACGCTGGAGCACATCGCCAAGAACGCCGACTCCGTGCACGGCTACCGCGTGGTCGACCAGTCGCCGATCCTCCGCCACTTCAGTATCAAGCTGGCCCCGGCGGACTGACGGTCGGCCTCCCGCCGGAGAGGGCGCGCGGTTCCCCGCAGGGGCGCGGGGAGCTGCGCGCACGACCACAGCGGCGGCGCGGCCCGCTCACGAATCCACCCGGACCCGCTCGCTCGCGCCGTCGGAGAGGAACGCCGCCAGCGCCCGCCCCTGCTCGCCGACGGCGGTGCGGTCGGCCCGGGGCAGCCGCCCCAGCGGGGTGACCCGCACGGTGCCGTCCTCGACGCGCCACGTCGCGGCGACCCGCCCGTCGACCAGGACCACCCGCTCGCCCGCGACGGAGAGCCCGCGGTGCGCGTCGTCGATGATCCGGCGGCGGTCGTCGTATCCGAGGATCGCGTTGTCGAACGCCGGCAGGAACCGCACCGGGGCCGGCGTGTCGGGGTCCGGGCGCGGCGCGTCCGGGAGGTCCAGCAGGGTCCGGCCGCGCTCGTCCCGGAAGGTGACCAGCTCCTCGCGGAGCGCGGCGACCGCGCCCGGCAGTCCGGCGAGGCCGCACCAGGCCCGCAGATCGGCCGCCGCCGCGGGCCCGAACGCGGCGAGGTAGCGCCGTACCAGGGCCTGCCCCACGGGGTCGGAGCCGTCCGGCGCCGGAGGGTCCGCCTCGCGCCCCAGCCAGGCCGAGAGCAGGACGTGTCGCGCCCCGCCCCCCGTCCGCCACAGCCCGCGCGGCGGCTGCTGCACCGCCGGGACGAGGGCGAGCGCCATCTCCCCCACCGCGCGCTCCTCCAGCCCCGAACCCGGCCACCGCCCGGCGACCTCCCGCCCGAGCTCGCGCACCGTGCGCGGCTCGCCGTCGGCCATCGCCGCACGCGCCGCCTCGGCGAGCTCGTCGAGGTCCACGCCGTCGAGCGCGCGGCGGTAGGGCCCCAGCGTCCGCTGCCGCAGCATGGCGGTGTGCCGGGCCCGCCACGCCAGCACGTCGTCGGCGGTGACGAGATGGACGGTGCGGCGCATCAGATGCGTCCGCACCACCGTCCGCCGCACCAGCAGCTCCGAGAGCACCGCCGGATCGAACGCCCGCAGCCGCGACCAGAGTCCGACGAACGGCTCCTGCGGCTCCTGCGCCTGGATCCCGCCCAGATGCGCGACGGCGCCGGGCACGGGCACGTCGGCGGGGTCGAGCAGCCACTGCCGGGCCAGCGTCGCACGGCCCAGCGCCCGGAGTCCGAGAACGGTCACCGCGCCACCCCCGCCGTCCGTAGCCGCGCCCGCACCCACATCCGCACCCACATCCGCATCCGCACTGCTGCGCCCTCTCCTCCGGCTCGTCCAGGCACCGCACGCCGACAGCGGCGCCGGTCCACACGGAGCCCACCCTCGCAGCGCCTGCGGACAGCTTGTGACCGCGACCCGAAGACCCGCCGCGGCCGGCGACGGCACGGCAACGGCCCGGCGACGGTCCCGGGCGCCGTGCGGCGGTCACCAGCGCGGCGAGCCGTGCGGCCGCCAGTCCGGGTCGACGAGGCGCATGCCCTTCTCGTCGTCCCGGTCACGCATGTCCGGCATGCGCTCCCAGCGCTCGTGGAGCCGGGCGAGCTGGTCGCGGTCGAGCTCGACGCCGAGGCCGGGGACGTCGGTGACCTCGATCCTTCCGTCCGTGAAGCGGTGCGGCGCCGTGATGACGTCGTCCGTCTGCCAGGGGCGGTGGCTGTCGCAGGCGTACCCGATATGCGGGATGGTCGCCGCCACCTGCGTCATGGCCGCCAGCGATATACCGAGGTGGGTGTTGGAGTGCATGGACACCCCGACGCCGAAGGCGCCGCAGATCGCGGCGAGTTCGCGGGTGCGCTGCAGGCCGCCCCAGAAGTGGTGGTCCGAGAGCACGACCTGGACGGCGCCCCGCGTGAACGCCTCCTGGATCTCGTCGACGCGCGTGACGCACATGTTGGTGGCCAGCGGCATCCCCGTGGCCGCGGCGACCTCGGCCATGCCGGGCGTGCCGTTGGTCGGGTCCTCCAGGTACTCCAGGACGCCGTCCAGCTCCCTGGCGACCGCCACGCTCGTGTGCACCGTCCAGCCGCCGTTGGGGTCGAGCCGCAGCGGGCTGCCGGGGAACTCCTCGGCGAGCGCCCTGACGGCGGCGGCCTCCTCGTCCGGCGGGAAGACGCCGCCCTTGAGCTTGAACGAGGTGAAGCCGCAGTCCCGGCGGAAGCGCCTGGCCTGCTCGACGATGCCGGCCGGGTCCAGCGCCGCGCCCCAGTCGTCGCCCGGCGCCCCGGCCTGCGGGTGCTCGGCCCACTTGTAGAAGAGGTAGCCGCTGTACTCGACGCTGTCCCGCACCTTGCCGCCGAGCAGCGCGTGCACCGGGAGGCCGGTCGCCTTGCCGAGTGCGTCGAACATCGCCACCTCGAAGGCGGAGATGACGCTGAGGCGCAGCTTGTCCTCGGTCTGCGCCCCGCGGAAGCCGGCGGTGTCGGTGGCGGAGCTCAGCGCGTCCACGTCCACGTCGGCACCGGCCGCGGCGAGCGCGGGCAGCAGGTTGGACTCGGTGGTGCTGCGGCCCCGGACGATCGGGGACAGCTGGCGAGCGATGTTCACATACGTGGAATCGCCGAGGGTCTCACCGACGCCGACGAGCCCGCCTTCGGTGACGACCTCGACGATCAGGCGCGGGGTGTAGGGCTGGTGCACGCCCTGCACATTGAGCAGGGCCGGGTCGGCGATGAGGATCGGGGTCACCCGGACGTCGGCGATCTTCGTATCGATCATGGGGTGCCGTTCCTTCGCATGAAGAACGTTCATGTAAGTGGACAGAACCGTAGGACTCCGTCGCCCCGACGTCAACGGTCCCCGGCTCCGTTCGCTACCGTTTACCGATCCGCCCAGCTGAACGACCCGCCGAAAGGTTGCAAGCCATCTTGGGGCCTGATAGTCCCATCATCGCCGCGAGCCGCGAGCCGCGAGCCGCGAGCCGCGAGCCGCGAGCCGCGAGCCGCGAGCCGCGAGCCGCGAGCCGCGAGCCGCGAGCCGCGAGCCGCGAGCCGCGAGCCGCGAGCCGCGAGCCGCGAGCCGCGTAGCGGATGCCGCATGCGCGGTGCTCGGGGGCAGCCATGCCGGCTGACCGGCCGCCGCCCCTCGCCATACGGGACGACGCCGCGCGCTGGAACACCCTCCGCAGCGAGAAGACCCTGGCCGTAGCGGCGCGGACCCTCGTGTCGACCATCCGCGTGCTGGAGTGCCTGCCCTCGCTGCTGCGCGGCGACAGCCGGGTGGCCGTTGTCTTCGCCTACGACCCCACCTCCGCCTTCAGCGAGGGCGTCCTCGACGTACTCCACGACGCCGGCTGCCGGGTCCTCCCCTGGGACCGCCTCACCGCCCTCGCCCCCGACTTGCTCCTCTCCGCGAGCGAGAACATCGACCCTCCGCAGGGCGACTACCCGGTCCTGGTGCTGCCGCACGGTGTGGGCTTCCAGAAGTTCGTCCCGGACTCCCGCTCGCCCGGAACCCGGCTGTCGGGGGTCGTGGGCGATCGGCTCCTGAAGTCGGGCCGCGCCTGGCTGACCATCTCCCACCCGCACCAGCACAGGCAGCTCCAGGAGTCCCATCCGGAGGCCGCCGAGCGCACCGTGCTGGTCGGAGACCCGTGCTTCGACGAACTGCGCGCGGGGCTCGGACAGGCCGCGCGGTTCCGGCGTGCGCTCGGCGTGCCGGACGGGCGGCGCCTCGTCGTCCTGAGCTCCACCTGGGGCTCCACCTCGCTGCTCGGTCGGCAACCGCAGCTGCCTGCGCGGCTGCTGGAAGCCCTGCCGTACGACGAGTACCGCGTGGCCGCCATCCTCCACCCCCATGTGTGGTCGGCGCACGGCGAGTGGCAGATCCGTACACTCCAGGCCGCGGCGCTGGAGGCGGGGCTGATACTGATCCCGCCGTTTCGGGAGTGGCGGTCGGCCCTCGTCGCGGCCTCGGTCGTGGTCGGCGATCACGGATCGGTCACTCTGTACGGGGCGGCGCTGGGCAAGCCCGTCGTACTGGGCGCCTTCGGCGGCGACGCGGTACCCGGCACGGCGGTGGCGGCACTGGGCCGGCGGGCGCCCCGGCTGCGTACACAGGACAGCCCGGAACGGGTCATCGAGCCGGCCCTCACCCGCCATGATCCGCACCGGTACGACGACGTCGCGGCCCTGGCCTTCGCGGAGTCGGGACAGGCGCTGACCAGGCTGCGCGCCCTCGTGTACGACCTGCTGGGCCTGGGAGAGCCCGCCGCCCCCGCCGCTCCGGTCCTGGCACCCGCGGCCCCGGAGTCGGAGCCGCTCCCCGTCACCTCCTGGGTCGTCACCACCTCGGTCGCCCGGGACGCGGACCCGCCGACCGTCGAGGTGCGCCGCCATCCGGCCGCTGTGGCCCGGACCGAGGGCGAGGGGCCGGCCGGCTTCCATCATCTGTGCTGCGCGGAAGACGAGCGCGACACCCGGCTGACCGAGAGCGCTTCCGTGCTGCTCTGCCGCGAACCCGGGGGGATTCCGGCCGCCGCAGCGCTGCGCTGGATCGCCGGGACGCTGTCCCGCTTCCCCGGCAGCCTGCTCGCGGCGGCACGGATACGCGGAGGCGGCTGCCTGGTCGGCCTCCGGGACGGGCGCGTGGTGGAAGCGGCGCCCACGGGCCCGGACCCGGGAGCGGGCCCGCTGACAGCACTGGTCTATACCTGTCTGCGCGCCGGCCTCCCCCTGGGCCCCGCGGTCGTCGCGCTGCGGACCGGCGCGGACCGAGAGGTGGACGTCGCCCTGCGGGTCCGGCCGCCGTCCTCCACCGGGGGAGCGACCGGTGCTGACTGAGCGCGGCCCGCTGCTCCCCCGCCTGCGGCTCCGTCATCCCTCTCCGGCCAGGCGGTCGAGCCAGTCCCGCATCCCGGCTGCGGCCGGGTGCCCTTCCGCTTCGTAGATCTCAGCGGCACGGGCCACCTCGGCACGCACGGCGGCCGGGTGCTCCCGCTCGCTGTGGAGGACCCTGGCCAACTCTTCGCGCGCCTGCGCTTCGTAGTGTTCCGCGCGCTGCTCGCGGAGGACGCCGGCCGCCTCGCCGAGCGCGGCCTTCGCCGCCGCCGTGTCGCCCCGGTGCGCCAGTGCCCGGCCGCGCGCCAGCAGCGCGCGGGCCGCCATCCTGTGGTCCTGGCACGCCAGCAGAGCCCGGTGTGCCCGGTGCAGCGTCTCCAGCGCGGCGGCGTGTTCCCCGCGAGCGTCCAGCGCGCACCCCAGGAAGTAGGTGGCGATGGCCTCGCCCCGACGCTCGTCCGCCTGCCTGTTGAGCTCGGCCGATCTCCGGTACGCGGCGATGGCGCGCTCGACGTCGAACCGGTCCCAGTAGCGCCCGTCGAACTCCAGCACCGACGCGCTCAGTACCGCATCGCCCGAGACCTGGGCACAGGCCATGGCCGCATCCAGTTCCGTACGCGCCGCCGGGAACCTCTCCAGGTCCATCAGCGGCCTGGACAGCAGGCTCCGCAGCCGCGCCTCCGCCGCGGGCACCGCACACGCGGCCGCGGCGCCGGCGCCGAGCCTGAGTGCTTCCTCCCACACGGCCAGATGGCGGTGCCGGAAGAACAGCACGGTGAACGCTTCGGCCAGCTGCCAGACGAGGGTGTGCAAGCCCGCGTCCGAGCCGTCACGGAGCACCGCGAGGATGGCGAGGTGTTCGGCCTCCAGCCAGTCCAGCGCGGACAGCGGCGCGTCCCCGGCCCCGAAGGGGCCGCACGCGTCCGGCAGGAAGCCGGTCAGGTCCGCGATGCGCAGCCGGTCCTCGCCCAGGGCCCGATCGGCCTGCGCGGTGAGCACGAGGTAGTGCGTGGCCACCCGTTCGAGCACGGCTCGCCGCGCCTCCTGCGGCTCCTCGGCAGCCGCGCGCTCGCGGGCGTGGAGGCGCGCCAGTTCGTGAAAGCGGTACCGGTCGTCCTCCAGGGCCTCCACGAGCCGGGCCGCCTCAAGCGCGTCCAGCAGCGACTCGGCCGACCGCCGGTCGGTACCGGCCGCCACGGCCGCCGTCGCGGCGTCGAACGCCCGGCCCGGGATCAGTCCGGCCATGCGGTACATCCTGGCGGCATCCGGGGCGAGCTCGTCGTAGGCGAGGTCGAAGGCGGCGGACACGGAGTACTCCTCTCCCGCACCCACGCTCAACGCCGCCATCCTGCCGGTCTCCTGCGCGAGCTCGTCAGCCAGCCGCGACATGGTGAGCCTGGGGCTGTTCACCAGTCTGGCAGCCAGGACGCTCAGCGCCTGGGGGTGGCCGCCGCACAGTTCGACGAGCCTGGCCGCCGCCTGCGGGTCCTCCGCCACCGCCGCGGCCCCGCACCTGTCGGCCAGCAGCGCCAGGCCGCTGCGGCGGTCGAAGGGCCCCAGCGCGAGCAACCCATAGCCGTCGTAGGCGAGTTCGCCGATCCGGCCGTGGCTGGTGGCCAGCAGGGCACTTCCCCTCCCCTTCGGCACCAGCGCTCTGACCTGCCCCGAGTCACTGACGTTCTCGCATACGATCAGCAGTCGGCGGCCCGCCGAGCGCGACCGGAACAGGGCGCGCCGGTCCTCCAGCGCGGCAGGAATGGCCCTCTCGCCCACCCCCAGCGCGCGCAGGCACCTCCACACCGCGTCGGAGACGTCCCCGCCCCCCGAACGGCCCGCGCTCGGGGCGAAGTCCACATAGATCTGCCCGTCCGGGAAGCGTTCGCGACAGCGCTCTGCCCAACGGCTCACCACTGAGGACTTCCCCAGACCGCGCAGCCCGTAGACGACCCCGACCTCCACCCCCGAGCCGGCCGCGCCGCCACCGCCGAACCGCTCGTCCAGCCAGGCGAGATCGCTCTCCCGGTTGACGAACGGCACCGTCGTGGCCGGTACCTGATCGGGTTTGACATCCGGACCGGTCACCGGCTGCGGCTGCACCTGGAAGGAAATGCCGCCGTGAACCGGCCCCGCCTGCACGACAGGCCCCGTGACCGAGCCCGACAGCTCGTTCGACGGATACTCACTTCTCGCGCCTTCCATTCCACCTCCGCGCCTCCAGCCGGACCCTCCAGGCAACCGTAGACGCAGAGACAACACAGCAGCACCTCCCCGGTCCCGGTGCCGGGACCGGGACCGGGACCGGAGGGGAACGTGCCCCCCGGCTCAGCGAATCACCCGGCGCTTCGTCCGGCGCTTCGCCCGGCCGCCCGCCGTTCCCGCCGAAGGCCGGGGCGGGCTCAGTCGCCGGACGTCTGCCCCCTGCCCGGCGTCGGGCGCGACCGCGCGGCCTCGGCCTCGGCCTTGGCCTCGGTCACCGCGGCGGCTGCCTGCTTCGCGGCCTCGTCGGCGTCGAGCGAAAGCTGCGAGTCCGCTTCGGGCTCCTGCGGCGTCCCGCCCTTGTCCGGCATGCCGTCGGCCCCGGTCACGGCGGCTTCCGCGGATGGCGCGGGCTGGGGAGGACCCGTCGTCGGCTGTTCACCGAACGCGCTGGTGACGGTGCGCACCGCCTCGGTCAGCTCCCCGGGGATCACCCAGAACGTGTTGTTGTCGCTCTGCGCCAAGTGGGGAAGCGTCTCCAAGTACTTGTAGGCCAGGATCTTCGGGTCGGCGTTGTTGCGGTGGACGGCCTGGAAGACCCGCTCCACGGCCTTGGCCTCGCCGTCAGCGCGCAAGATCATGGCTTGCTGCGTGCCCTGTGCTTCCAGAATGTCCTTCTGCTTCGTGCCTTCCGCGGTGAGGACCTTGGCCTGCCGCTCCCCTTCGGCGTGCAGGATGGCCGCGCGCTTGTCGCGCTCGGCCCGCATCTGCTTCTCCATCGCCTCCTTGATGGTGTTCGGCGGATCGATGGCCTTGATCTCGACGCGGTTGACCCGGATACCCCACTTCCCCGTGGCATCGTCGAGGACGGCGCGGAGCCGGTTGTTGATCTCCTCTCGCGAGGTGAGCGTCCCCTCCAGATCCATGCTGCCGATGACGTTCCGCAGCGTGGTCACGGTGAGCTGATCGATGGCCTGCAGGAAACTGGAGACCTCGTAGGCCGCCGCTCGCGGGTCGGTGATCTGGTAGTAGAGCACGGTGTCGATATTCACCACGAGGTTGTCCTCGGTGATCACCGGCTTGGGATCGGACGAGTACACCTGCTCGCGCACGTCGAGTTTGGTGTTGATGCGGTCCGCCACCGGCAGGACGAGGTTCAGCCCGGGTTGCAGGGTCCGGCGGTACCGGCCGAACCGCTCGATGTTGTAGCGGCGCGCCTGGGGGACGATCCGCACAGTGGAGGCCACGAGGAAGACGACGACAATCGCCGCCACGAGGATCAGGATGACAAGCGGGTCCACAGTTCCTCCCTTGCCGTGTGTTCAGCCATTCATGGAAGGAGTTCCCGGGGATAGACGATGGCTGTAGCGCCTTCGATCTCCATGACATCCACCAGCGCGCCCACCGGGATCACCTGGCTTTCATCGAGGGCACGGGCGGACCAGTCCTCGCCGGAGAGTTTGATCAGGCCGCCGGTCGCGGTGACCTCCCGTATGACCTCGGCCCGCTTGCCGATCAACGCATCGCTGCCCTCTCGGGTGAGGGGCGGCTGCACCATATGCCGCAGTGCGACAGGACGGACGACGACGAGGCCCGCTGCCGCTGCCACCCCGAGGGCCACCAGCTGGCCGAGGAGGCCGATGCCCACACCGGCGACGACGGCGGCAACCAGCGCAGCGCCCGCCAGCAGCCCGAAGACCAGCGTCAGAGTGAAAAACTCGGCAGCCCCGAGCGCCGCGGCGGCGAGCAGCCATACGAACCACGGCATCGTACCGGCCTCCCTCAAGGGGACTCGTTTACCAATCTACCCCCGGAACGCCGAACAGATACAACATGCGCCCGCTCGGTCGCCACGCTGAGCAGACCGTCGTCGCTCCGGACACGGCGCCAGGCGGTTCTCATCCTCCTCACGCCCCCCACGCCCCCCACGCCCCGAAAGAAGTCGCTGGAGCGACGCGCTTGACCTCCCGCAGGGTCGGGGCGGTCTCGATGTCCTGAACGCCGGGCAGCGGACCCACTCGCTGGTCGATGTACTCATACAGGTCGTAGGGGTCCCGGAAGATGCCGCTCGCCACCAGGTTGGAGGTGCCGGTGACGGCGGCCGCGAACGGGATCTCGGGGTGGGTGACCAGGGCCTCGCCGACGGTGCGCAGGTGGGCCGGGGCCACTCGCAGCCACAGCCGAGTGCTCATGTGGTCACCGAGCAGCCGTGGGTCGAAGTCGACGGCGAACATCAACGCTCCCTCGCTGCTCAGACGCTGGAGGCGGCGCTGGATGCCGGAGGGCGAGCGGCCGGTGGCCACGGCGAGCTCGGGCAGGGTCGCGCGGCCGTCCCGGGCCAGCTCTGCGAACAGGGTGCGGTCGGTGTCGTCCAAGGGCAGCGGGGCGCGACGGCTGCCGGAATCCGCCACGCAGGGCGCCCTGCCGGTCCGGAAGCGGCTGGCGTGCCGCGTGGAGGTGTCGCCGACGAAGATCCGCATCATGCAGTGCGCACTGACGGAGCGGACGTGCCGGGTGCGGGACAGCTGCTGCAGCAGATGGGCGTCGCGCTCATCAGCGTTACGGGCGTTCAGCGCGCAGTAGATCTCCGTACCGCCGGAGGCGAGCGTGACCCAGCTGACGTCCGGGCGCCGGGCCAGGGCGCTGGCGATGGCACCCGCCGCGTCGGGCGTGCACCGCAGACGCAGCAGCCAGCGGGTCAGGCCGAGCCGGGAGGGCACCGGCTGGCCGAAGGCCGAACACCGTTGTCTTCCACCACAGCCTCGGCCCCTGCGATACGCCCGTACTCGAAGAACTCACTGGCCGAGGCCGATCACATCCTCATATCAAGACGGAGGGCGTCGTTCCCGATCCTGCTGCCGTATAGCAGCGCGCTTCCGCCGGTGCTCTCACCAAGCCACCCACCACATATAGAGACACCGCGAGTCCTTTGGTATGAGCAACCGTGCCAGGGCAAGCGGGAGAAAGAAGAGGAAAACCAGAAGTAGGACCACCCACCATGGCATTCCTTCGAGCACATTTTGAGGGACCTCAATCATGATTCGGCAGGTCTCCAAGCGAGAAGGATTTTCGGCTCGTTGATCCGATTCAGACCTAGCGTCGAATCCTGAGTACCGAATCCTTCAGGGTCACCTCATATTCACGTCGTCGCGCGGCGAGTTTCGCACCGCGCACTCCGATAGTAGAATCAGTCAATGCGAACGCTACGTCCTGCACGTGAGGGTATCCAGTCCATTGGACCTCCCATTCGTCGCCTTCTCCCCAGAGCCGACGCTGGGGTCGTCGTAGCCCTCGACCTCGGTGTGATCCATGCGCTGCAGCGGATCCCAATACCAGTTGCCCGTAGCCCAGCGTCGAGCCGGGTCAGCCATGGACATCCTCATCGCGATGCCCGCAAGTAAGGTTTGCGCCGCTTCGGACATACCTGGCAGAGCCGCAAGCTGTCGCTCCTCTGCGGGCAACAGGGGAGTATTGAGCGACAGCATACGGTGATCCGCGGTACTCAGATTGCCAGCCACTTGACCACTCGACCGATCAGTGACTACAAGTTGCGCCCCTGTAGGGCGGTGCTCCAGTACATACAGCGAACCAAGGACACCGCCCTTAAGGCGAACCCCAGGAACCCGCAGGTAATCTTCATCGTTTGGGACGAGATACTGCGCAACGTTCCTCGGAGCATCTGCGATGAATACCAATCGATTCCAGCGCGGCGAAACCGTAATGGTGTACCAAGTCAGGGTGCTAATCGTCCACGACTTCGGAGACTCACCCTCATCGCCTCGATTAAATAGACCGAGAGCCAAGAGAGCACGGAGCTCTCGTTGTTCGGGAGTGCATGAGTCGAGTCCGTGGCTAAACTGACGGGAAATACCGGAAAGTGCAGCCTCATAGCGTTCCCCGGAGAACGACATCCGGGTACGCGCAGCTCGCTTCTGACGCGAATTGGACATGCTCACACCTCTCTCGTCGCCCCGGGTCGACGATTGAGTGGCACGCCAAATATCAAGCTTACAGCTGTGCTCAGAATGAGCGTGCTTCACACCCGTGAGCCGACGCTCAATGGCCGAGGTTCCATTGTCAGAGCGTCATCACGGCTCCCGGTCCTCTGCGACCGGACGCAGTCGTCATCATACCGCAGCGCTCGTCAAATTGAGAAGCTGTTGTCTTTCCGGGCGTGATCGTTGGGTTTCCGCTGGTCGGGGATAGGAACGGCGATTCCGTGGGAGTGGTGGCCCGTCGGGTTGTCGTTTCCCCGGAGGCCGTGAATGCCGTCGGTGGGCGGACTGCTGGAACAGCACGAGCTCGCTGCTCGCCGTCGGGTCGACGAACTGCGGGAGGAAGTCGATCGCATTCAGGCCGAGCTGGCCGCTGCCGAGCAGGAGTGGGCGATCGCCCGCGGGTGGGTCGAGACGGTGCTGGCCCCGGACAGCGGCACCACCGCCGGCACGGAGGCCGCCGACCGTCCGTGGGATGCGGAGACGCTTTCGGCGCACCGGGAGGCGGCGAAGCCGAAGTCGCAGGTTCCGGTGTGGCACCAGGGGCTGGCCTGGACGGCACTGTCGGCGGACTACCAGCGCATCCTCAAGGTCCTCGCGGCCCGGGCCCGGCTTGGTCAAGGTCCGCTGACCTGCCAGGAGATGGCTGCGTCGTTCGGCATGGACGTGGTGTTGGCCAGGGTGGCACTGCGCTCGAAGGCGAAACGCCTGGTCGCGCGGGGCCGGCTGGCCGAGCCCGCGGCGGGCCGGTTCACGTTCGCGCGGGGCGTGAGCGGGTCGGACGGCGGGTCATGACCATGGTCCTCGACCAGGAGACCATCGCCTCGGCGCTGGTGGTGCGGGGCTTGGGCAGCACCACGAACCCACGTCGCTGCGCTCGACGATCGCCAGGACCAGGGCGAGCAGCACCTTCGCGGCAGCACGATCGCCGACATCCGCGCTCGTGACCATCACACCCCACAGCAGGCCGAGCGTGTCGGCCACGACGTGCCGCTTGCGCCCGATGATCAGCTTGCCGCCGTCGAAGCCGCGGCTGTCGGCGCCGACGACGGCGTCCGCCGTGATCAACTGCGAGACGATCCCGCCGGCCGTCGGCTCCGCATCCCGCGCCCCGCCTGCTCGCGGACCCGGCCGTGCAGCCGGCCGTGGAACTCCCTGACCAAGGCGTTCTCCCGCCAGCGGCGGAAGAACGCATACACCCGGCCCCACGGCGGGAGATCGGCCGGTATCACCCGCACTTGATGCCGTTGTCGACCAGGTGGCGCACCGCGTCCCGTATCGCCCGGTGACCGTACGCTTCCGGCCGCCCTTCCCGCCCCCGCAGCTGGCCCGGCACCGGCAGCATCGGCCGGACCTGGGCCCACTCCGCGTCCGTCATATCCGACGAATGACGCCGAACACGTTCCAGGTGATCGGCCGCATTCCCGAACCGGTGAGCAACGCAATCACACGACGGAGCAGCCGAGTTGAACCCCACCGGCGTGAGCACGTACAACTGCGGCAACAGGGTCTCCCGGGCAACTCGTGGCGTAAGCAACCTTCGAGCTACCGAGAGACCCTGCCTCGACGCCTGGAGCCAGCCGCGACCACCCGATCGATACTCCCGTTCGACACCCAGCCCTCGAGATCGGAACGACAACAGTGACCCACACATCGCTCACGCAAGCCATCCCACAGCACTCCGGCCGCGGGTCACGCCATGCCCCGAGCGACAGAAACCCAGTTCAGCGACTATCTGACCTGGAGTTCTCGGAGCCGCCTTCGGGATCCGAGCCCGAAACTTACGCATGCGGGGCGCCTACAAGATCATCCCGGATGGTGCTGAGCAGCGTCAATGCATACCGTCCTACGAGCGCATCGACCGGTCTCCAACAGCCGCCCCGGCCATAACGTCACCCAGCCACCGTGATGTGCCCGTTCGCTTCCCTCAGCCTGCCCCGGCGGTGCAGTTCGTCGATGTCTGAGTCCAGGAAGCTGCGGATGTCCCGGCCCATGCGGCGCCAGCCGAAGAACTCGCCGGTGTGCCTGACCAGTTCGTCCCGCGACATGCCCGGGCACTCCGCGGCAAGTTCGTACAGCGCCAGCTGCCGTTCAACCGGAGCGATGTGCGCGGCCTTGCGAGGTGTGACGCCCTCTCCTGGAACGCGGGCATGCAGCTCTTCCCTACCTGCCACGTTCAGGAAGTAGCCATCGCCGGTGACCTGACCCGAACGGACGAGACCGCGCACTACTTCCCGTACGTTGTCGCGGATCCTGCTACCCGCCCGGGCCACGCCCCACGCCTCTTTGGCGCGTTGCACCAACAGCTCTTCGTGGACGGGGCCCTCGACCTCGATGACCCTGGTCATGAGTTTGCGCAGCACGGCCCGGGCCTCCTGGGTGTGCAGTTCGTACGGTGAGGTCACGGCCATGTCGCATGCCTCGTAAAGAGAGCTCCACGGCCGGTCGGGCTCGGTGTCAACCGGAAGACGCTCATGGTCAACGGCTTCGGTCGGAGTCGTACGGTCCCTCGGCCCCGGGGCGCCAGGCGCGGCAGACACGCCGGAGAGCGGCGAAGCCGTCCCGACGCCCGAGGCGTCCCCTAACTTGTCGTCGGCGGCCACCGTCGGGCCCGTCCTAGGATCCGTCGAGGCGGAGCCCGACATAGGTCCCCGCGCGACCGCCAGCTCGACCGCCTCACGCAGTCTCAGCTCGGCGGCAGCCCTACCGCGATACCAGTCAGTGCCCCAGATGCGGTGCAGCCGCCAGCCCAGCCCGGTGAGCACCTCCTCCCGAAGCCGGTCGCGGTCCCGAGCCGTCCTGGACGAGTGGTACATCGCGCCGTCGCACTCGATGCCGAGTGCGTAGGTGCCAGGGAACTCCGGATGGCGCACGCCGATGTCGATGCGGTATCCGGCGACGCCGACCTGCGGCTGCACCCGGTAGCCCCAGTCGCGCAGCACCTGCAGGACCGACTCCTCGAAGGGACTGTCCGGCTCGGCGTCGGCCTGTGTCACGTCCTGCGTGAGGACGGCGTGGCCGTTCTCGGCGTACTCAAGATACCGCTTGAGGTGCTGAACGCTCTCGTTCGCGCTGTTGGCCAGGCCGCTGCCCCGGAAGGACGCGACGACCTCCATACGGAAGCGCGCCCGGGTGGCGGCGACGTTGAGGCGCCGCCAGCCGCCGCCCTTATTGATCGGCCCGAAGTGCGTACCGAACTTGCCATGCTCGTCGGGACCGTACCCGATCGACATGATCATGACGTCGCGTTCGTCGCCCTGGACGGATTCGAGGTTCTTGATGAAGAACCCGTCGAGCCGGTCCTCGGTGAAGCAGTGGTCCAGGTCGGGGCGGAGCAGCCGGGCCTGCTGGACGGCCTGGTCGATGGCTGCCGCCTGGGCCTGGGAGAGGGCGACGACGCCCAGGGTGCGGCTGGGGCGGGTGTCGAAGTGATGGATGACCCGCCGGGCGACGAACTCTGCCTCCGCGAGGTTGTCGTGTCGGCCGCCGCGATCGTACACGCCCTGTGTGTGGAAGAACTCGATGCCGATGTCGCTGCCGTGGTCCAGCGCTCCCGGGAAGGTCACCATGGAGTTGTTGTAGAAGGACCTGTTGCTGAATGTGATCAGGTCTTCGTGACGGCTGCGGTAGTGCCAGCGCAGGGGCAGCTCTCGCAGAGCGCCCGCCTTACAGGCGTGCAGCAGCGACTCGAAGGCGTCGGGTACGTGTTCGTCATACTCGTCGGAGTCGTCCTCAACCGCGACGTCGAAGAATGAGGTGGGCGGCAGCTGCTTCTCGTCGCCGGCCACGATCAGAGAGTCTGCCCGATATACGCAGTTGACGGCATCGGCCGGGCGGACCTGTGATGCCTCGTCAAAGATAACCACATCGAAGTGATAATCGGCGGGAAGGAACTGGCTCACCGTCAACGGGCTCATCATGAAGCACGGCTTGATCAGCGGGACGACTTCGCGGGTGCGGTCGAGCAGTTCCCGCACCGGCATATGGCGTCGCTTCAGCTCCGCCTGCCGCTTGATCACCGCGGCCGCCCCGCCGCTGAACCGGCGCGGTCGGCGCTTGTTGCACACCTCGATCACGGCTCCGCTCGCAGCCTCGACCAGTCGGCGGTCGGCCTCCTGGAAATCCGCCACCCGGGCGTCCAAGTCCGCGGAGCGGGTGGTGGCGAGCCGGGTGTCCGTGGCCAGAAGGTCGTCGGCCCAGCATTTCAGCACCGCCTGCTCCACAATCTCAGGCAACCGCTCGGGCGGGACGCCTCGTTCGACGGAACGCGGGACGAGTTCGTCTACACCGTGACGGGCCAGAACGTCCAGGCCGGAGCGGTACGCCAGCCATTCCTCCGGGCCGCGCGGATCTGCCCGGAGTTCGTCGACGGCCTGCTGGGCCTGATCGAAGGTGCCGAGCAGGGCGAAAGACAGCTCAACCTGGCGGGGCTCCTCGAAGAGGTCGTGCAGTGCGGTCGAGGACTCGGACCAGCGCTCGGCACGGAGCGTGGCCGCCTCACACCAGCTGACCAGCGCACCGCGAATGCCACGGGCCAACATCCCCGGCAGCGGGTCAGGCTCGGTGCCGTCGGCCAGGCGGGCTGCGAGGCGGTCCCGGTGCGCGAGCCCGCGCGTGAGTTCCGCGATGCGATCCGCCACAGCCAGCACGGCGTCCAAGGTGGGCAGTTCGTCCTCGTCGTGGGGAACGTAGCCGCACAGCGCCTCCTCGTGGTGTGAGGCCAGCCGAACGACATCGGCCACAGTGATCTGCCAGGCCAGGGCGTCGTTCAGACGCTGGGGCAGCGTCTTGTCCCAGGCACCGTTGTGCGTGAGCGCGGCCGCCGCCCCGCGATCCTCCCGGTACTGGCCGGACAGACGCGCGAACACGCCCCGGTGCTGTCCCGTGAACCTGTTGACCAGGGCGGGCAGCTCTTCGGCCTCCAGCACCTGTTCGCCGAAGAGGTCCCCCGCTACTGCACGGGCCGCCGCACAGGCGGCGAGCGCATCCCGCAACTCCTCAGCCGCTCGATGTGCCTCGCGAAGCCCTTCCTCGTCGAACCATCGCGCAGGCGGCCGCATCGCCTCGGAGGCCAGATCAGCAAGTTCCAGTAGGCCGAACGCGGCCTGGGCTGTTTCCGGCTTGGGCAGTCCGAACAGCTCGGCCAGCTGGGTGAGGCTTCCGGCGAGGTCACCCGGCAGTCCGCTGCTGACCGTGTCCAGGTTCCCGTCGGGCAGGCCCGCTTCCAGCATCCGTACGGCCTGCCGCACGTCGTGCACGGTACGCGGTTCGGGGGTCGTGGCCGCGAACGGGCGACGCTGGGCAGCCGTGCACAGATCCCCGAGCGCGTCAGCAGCCTCGGCGAGAACCGTGGCGGGGGCGGAAGCCCCCTTCAGCCCGCGCCAGACGAACGCATCACCTTCCGCTGCCGGGCGCCAGGAACGGCTGACGGCACTGGCCGCTTCCCAGAGCGCCCGGAGCTGCCCGGCGCCAAGCTGCCGGACCGTCGTGGTGCTCCTGGCGCCGAGGGTGAGCTGCGGGGTGTCCGCCCGCTCCAGGAGGACCAGGCGGCCCAGGACATCGTGGAGAGAACGGCCGAGGGGTTCGCGGATCTGGTTCATCGCCGTCGCGTAGGCCGACAGTTCCTCGCGCAGCCGACGCGCCCGGTCAAGTTCGTGTTCGGCTGCGCCTGTGATCCGTACCTCGGTGGTCAACACCCGTTCGAGCTCCGTCGCCACAGCCTTCTTGCTGGTGTCACCGCTGTGCAGGGCCATCACGAAGTCCTCGAGGCCGACACCTCGCAACCTGTTGCGGACCACGTCGAGCGCTGCGGCCTTCTCACTGACGAAGAGGACAGAACGGCCGGCGTGCATGAGCGCGGCGATCATGTTGGTGATCGTCTGACTCTTACCCGTGCCGGGCGGCCCGCTCATCACGAAGGTACGGCCGTCCAGTGCGGCCGCAATGCACTGCCGCTGCGAGGAGTCCGCGTCAAGCACGAGCGGCGTCCGCTCCGGCAACTGGATCTCGTCGATGCGGTCGAGCTCAGGCGGCTCGAAACCAATCAGATCGTCGGGCAGCCCCGCGTCAGGACCGAGGCCGACGGCCCGGACCAGCGGGTGTGCGAGGATGCGCTCCTCGTTCTGCTGGAGGTCCTGGTACATGGCCTCCTTGTGCGATGCGAAGAGGCCAAGCACCAAACGTTCGTCCACCGACCAGCCGTCCTGCGCCCGCACAACCTCCTGGGCGGCGGCGAGGACCGCAGCAGGATCGGCGACGTCGCAGTCGGCGACCGAAGCCCAGTCGACACCCAGCCGTTCCAGCTTGACCGCAAGCGCGGGGTTGTGGATCCGGTCCTGGCCCTCCGCCAGGTGCAGACGCGTCTGCCGTCGGCCGTCCCGACGAAGCTCCACAGGTACCAGCAGCAGCGGAGCGGAACTCGTCTCCTCAGCGCCCTCTTCCTTCCAGTCCACCATGCCGACACCGAGCCAGAGCACCCACAAGCCGTAGTCGTTGTACATCTGGCCTGACTTCTGGCGCAGTTGGTAGAGCGACGCGTCCAGCCTCGCCTGCGTGTTCTTCTGTGTCACCAGGCCGGAGACCCGACTGGGGCTGCTGGCTGCGGAGGTAGAGGCGTACTCGTAGAACGTCCGGCTACCCGGAGCCTCCCACTCTCCCTCCTCGCCGCCCACCCTTCCCTCGTCAGGGTCACCACCCGCAACGGGAGCGAAGAGCCAGCCACGGGCAAGGCCAGCCAGCATGGTGGAGGCATCGGGTGCCGTGATCTCCAGGGTTGCGGTCCTCGTATGCCGGAAGTTCAGCAGCCGGTTGCGGCCCCCGAGATCGAGCAGGGAGCTGCGCCAGTCCCCCAGTGCTGCCCTCAGCCGGTTGAGGGCAGGGTCGCTGCCGCCTGTGAGGCCACTGCTGTCACGCTGCGCGGCTCCGGGCCATCGGGAACTGGGCATACACGAATTGTCTCATTACCAGTAGCCCGACACACCAGTCTCAGCCTTTCTTGCCGTGAGTTGTCTATTCACAGCAACGATAGGTCACGCTGTGTAGCACAGTAGGCATGTGGTCCTCGGGGCTCGGCAGCCCGCGCTCGTGTTGCGCTCACCGCTGGACAGCAGTCAATCGCCCAGCTCGCCGCGGAAACAGCGCCTCGGGGGCAGTTACCGCTATAAGGCCAAGTCCAAGCAGAAGAAGCCCGCCCCGGAGCCCCTTCGCTCACGCAAGCACTTCCACAGCGTCCCCGTCGTGCGGCTCGGCATGCCCCAGACCTGAAAAACCCCAGGTCACGGCGAGTGAGTCCTGTGGGTAATCCGAGCCGCCTGGGGAGTCGAACCCCCAACCTACGCATGGCGAGGCCACGGGCGTTCGTTCCGACTCGTGCCCGGTGATGCTGCAGAGTGACAACGCGCCTGATCAGAGCACGCCTACGCGTCCAGACTGCTCTCCCTCGGGTCGCACCGTCCATAAGCGTCCGTCCAACCATCGTCCACTCGCGGTCCGGGCAGTCGATGGCTCGGCATGGATTGCGAAATTATCGTTCCCCTACAGATCGACCCGCTCGCGCTATCGCAGCAATCGGATTTACGCACAGAATATGTGCCTGGCCTCGGACCCGACGTGTTCTGGATACCCATCCTCTCTGTCAGCCGTCGTGCCTCTCCGTGACGACGACCCTCGTCACCCCGAGCGCCGCTCCGCCACACGTCTCGGCCCACTTGGCGAGTACGGTCGGCTGTTGGTCGAGCTGCTTCAGCAGATGGTGTCCCGCCGAGTGCAACACCGTTGCTTTTGGTGGGCGGCGTCGGTGTCAAGGGGGCGAACAGCGGGGCGGGACCTCGGGTAGGTCCCTTGGTGTCGAGCCAGGGGCGAGCAACCCGGAGGTCCCGTTGTTACCGAAGTC
>NZ_JAAKZZ010000879.1 GCF_011045075.1 Streptomyces boncukensis | reverse complement strand
CTTCTTCTCCGGCTCCGCCGAGCCGGAGAAGAAGACGGCGGCGGCGCGGAAGTCCGCCAAGGCGGCCGGGAAGTGACGGCACCCCAGGTCGTGGTCCACCACCACAAGGAGGAGATGGCCGAGGCCGCCGCGGCCCGGCTCATCACGACGGTGGTGGACGCGCAGCTCTCGCGCGGCGCGGCCTCCGTGGTGCTCACGGGCGGGCGGAACGGCAACGGCCTGCTGGCCGCGCTGGGGGCCTCCCGCGCCCGGGACGCGGTGGACTGGTCGCGGCTCGACCTGTGGTGGGGCGACGAGCGCTTCCTGCCGGAGGGCGACCCGGAGCGCAACCACACCCAGGCGCGGGAGGCGCTGCTGGACGCGGTCCCGCTGGATCCGGCCCGCGTCCACCCGATGGCCTCCTCGGACGGCGCGTTCAGCGGCGACGCGGAGGCGGCGGCCGAGGCGTACGTCGCCGAGCTGGCGGCTGCGGCGCGGCCCGAGGACCACGGTCCGGTCCCCTCCTTCGACGTCCTGCTGCTCGGCGTCGGGCCCGACGCCCATGTGGCCTCGCTCTTCCCCGAGCACCCCGGTGTGCGGGAGGCGGAGCGCACGGTCGTCGGCGTGCACGGCGCCCCGAAGCCGCCGCCTACCCGGGTGTCGCTGACCCTCCCCGCGATCCGGGCGGCGAAGGAGGTGTGGCTGCTGGCCGGCGGCGAGGACAAGGCGGGCGCGGTGGCCATGGCGCTCTCCGGCGCGGGCGAGCTGCAGGCGCCCGCGGCGGGCGCGTACGGTCGGCAGCGCACCCTCTGGCTCCTGGACGAGGCGGCGGCGGCCCAGCTTCCGAGAGCCCTGAAGCCCTGACCAAAGGCGTACCCTGCATCGGGGCTGGCACAGCGCCGCCGGTCCACCAGGGGCGCCCCGCCAGGGGCGCGGGGAACTGCGCGCCCCTGGCGGGGCGCCCGCGGCCCGCGACGTGCGGACAGGGGCAGCCCGAGCCCGGCAGGCACTCACTCCGGACTCCCCTGATGCGCACCCGGCGTGTAGCCGAAGGCGCGGCGGAAGACGTCGATGAAGGCGCTGGCGGACGACCAGCCGCACGCGTGCGCGACAGCCGTCACCGCGGCGCCGTCCGCCAGCATCCGCAGCGCGTGGTAGAGCCGCAGCTGGGTGCGCCACTGCGGAAACGTCATCCCGAGCTCGGCGCGGAAGAGCCGGCTCAGGGTGCGCTCCCCGGCATGGACGCCGGCGCTCAGCTCGGCGAGCGTCCGGGGGTCCGCCGGGTCCTCGGACAGCAGCGCGCAGACGGCCGCGAGCCGCGGGTCCCGCGGCGCGGGGAGCTGCACGGGCTGCTGCGGCGAGGCCCGCAGCTGATCGAGCAGCACGGCGTGCAGCCGGTGCCGCTCCGGGCTGGTGTCGTCGGGGTCGCGCGTGCAGACGAGGATCAGCTCGCGCAGCAGCGGGCTGACGGACAGCACCGTGGGCGCGTCCAGGCGCAGCGGGTTGTCGCCGACGGGCAGGCCGAGCAGATGCAGTTCGAGATGGCCGTGTGCGCGGTGCGCGTGGACGGTTCCGGCGGGCACCCACAGCGCGCGGGTGCCGGGCGCGAACCAGGTGCCCGCTTCGGTGGTGACGGCCACGACGCCGGAGCCCGCGTAGATGATCTGGTGGTCGTCGTGGCGGTGGGCTTCGACCCGTTCTCCGGCCGCCAGGCTCCGCGCCCGGGTCGGCGCCCTGGAGGTGTGGCGGATATCCGGCATACCTTGGCACTTTATCGGAAGCACGACAGGGGCGCGGCGCCGACGATCGAGGGGTGTCCTCAGCAGCCTCCCCCTCCC
>NZ_JAAKZZ010000878.1 GCF_011045075.1 Streptomyces boncukensis | reverse complement strand
GTCCCCGGCCCCGCCGCCGCGGACACCCGCCGTCCCCCGTGGCACGGGCCGCGGAGCGCGCGGAGGCGCTCTTTCCGGAGACGGCGTCGCTGGGTCCGCCGCCTGCGGAGGTGCTGCCCCGCTCGGAGGCCGTCGCCGCCGCACGCGAGGCGGTGCGGCGCAGCCGCGAGCGCCGGGAACGGGACGGGCGCGGGAGCGGCGAACGGGACGGGCACGGGAGTGGGCCGCCCGATCCACCCTCCCGACCTCCCGGCGGCACGGACCCGCCGGAGAGCCGCACCGGCGGGAAGCCGGCCGGGCCCGGCACCCCGCCGGAGCCCGGACAGGGAGCGGACGCCCCGGCCGCTCCCCGGCTCCCGGCTGGGGAGCGCGCCCGGCTCGCCATCCGCGAACGGCTCCCCGTATGGCTGCAGTCGAGATGTGGGATGGAGCTGAGGACCTTGCTGGCCCTGTCGGTGGTGCTGCTGGTCGCGGCCGGTTTCGCCGTGCACCACTTCTGGACGGGACGCCCGCAGCCCGTCGCGGCGCCCGAGCGGCCCCGGGGCACTCCGGCGGCCCCGGCGGCGGGGGAGCAGCCGTCCGGCGGCCCGCCGGGGTCCGGCGGTACCCCCGCAGCCGGGGCCCCGGGCAAGCGCCTGGTGATCGATGTCGTCGGGAAGGTGCAGGAGCCGGGCATCCAGCGGCTGCCGTCGGGCGCCCGGGTCGCGGACGCGCTGAAGGCCGCCGGAGGGCTGCGCAGCGGAGCCGACACCAGCGGTCTGAACCGCGCCCGGCCGCTTGTCGACGGCGAGCAGATCGTGGTGGGGAACGGCGCGCAGGACGGCGGGGCACCGACGCCCGCCCCCGGCACGGGCCCCGGCACCACTCCCGGCCCCGCCCCCGGGAGCGTGCCAGGCGCTGACGGAGCGTCCGGCGCCCCCGTCAGCCTCAACTCCGCGACGCCCGAGCAGTTGGAGACGCTCCCCGGCATCGGCCCGGTGCTGGCCCAGCACATCATCGACTACCGCACGGAGCACGGCGGGTTCACCTCGGTCGACCAGCTCCAGGAGGTCAACGGCATCGGCGAACGCCGCTTCGCGGACCTCAAGTCGCGGGTGAGCCCGTGACACCCGGGCCCCGCGCTGCGGGCCTCGGCGGGGTCAGACCGGCGGTGCACGCCGCTGCGCCGCACCCGCTGGGCTCCGCCGACCCCCGCGGCGAAGGCCCGCCGGACCTGCGGCTGATCCCGCCCGCGCTCGCGGCGTGGGCAGCGGCGGCGCTCGCGCTCGGCGCCTCCGGGGCCGGAGCGGCGGCCGGGATCGCGCTGTGCCTCCTGACGGCGGTGCTGCTGCTCGTCGCGGCTGTCCGAGGCGGTATCCGACAGCGCCCGCGCCCGGCCCCCGGGGCCCGGGGACCGGGCGGTGCCCCGGGGCCGGGCCGCTCACGGCGGGCGCTGCTGCTGGGGGCCGCCGTCTCCCTCCTGTGCGCCGCGGCGGGTGCCACCGGAGCCGCGCTGCACGCGGCCGATCTGCGCCGGGGCCCGCTGCCCCAGCAGGCCGAGCGGTACGCGCGTACGACGGCAGAGGTCACCGTCACCGGGGACCCCCGGCTCACCCGGCCCGAGGTGCGCGGTGCGCGCCGGTCCGCCGGTGTGGTGGTCATCCCCGCAGAGGCGGTCCGGACGGACACACCGGACGGCGGGAGCGCGGAGGTGCGGACACCGGTGCTGCTGCTCGTCACGGACACCGGGGACCGGCGCTCCGCCTGGCTCCGGCTGCTGCCGTCCACCCGGCTGCGGGTGGCGGCGCGGCTCGCGCCGCCGTCGCGGGCGGGGCCGGGC
>NZ_JAAKZZ010000877.1 GCF_011045075.1 Streptomyces boncukensis | reverse complement strand
GTGCGCGGGGTGTCCGGGGTGCGCGGGCCGAGCCGTTCGCGGAGGGCCCGCGCCACCCCGTTCTCGAAGTCGACGAGGACCGGGCGTGCGGGCCGGGGGTTGGTGAAGAAGCGGGCCGGCGCGTCGCTGAAGAGGTTGCCCAGCGTCGTCACCCGCGCGTCGGCGAGGGCCAGCAGCGCGTTGCGGACCGCGGTGAACGGCGGCTCCTCGGCGGGCCGTTCCAGGATGTGCCGGCGCAGCTGCGGCAGCAGCGCCAGGACCTCGGTGAGCACCAGGTCTTCCTTGGACGGGAAGTACCGGAAGAAGGTCCGCTCGGCCACCCCGGCGGCCGTGGCGATGTCGCGCACGGTGGTGGCCTCGAAGCCGTGCTCCTCGAACAGGCGCAGGGCGGCGTCCTGGAGCGCCTGACGCGTCCGCTCCTTGTGCTGCTCCCGTCGCCCTGCCGTGGTCACAGCCGCAGTGTGGCACAGAAATCCGAGAAGTGGCAGTCCTGCCACTTTGATGGCGCCAGGGCGCACCGGACGCACCGTCCGCACCGGCGGGCACGGTGGTCTCCTCGGGCTCGGGGGCCCCGCCTGTTTCTGCGTGAAACTGACTGATCCACGGGGAGTTCGCGCAGAAGTGCGCAGCCGACGCCTCTTGACAGCGGAGTGACGGGTGGGTTTACTTCCGGCCACGCCGTGGTCGAGTACCCGGCGACAGAGGTACGCCCAGCCGGTATGCGGCCGTACGCCGCGAGCCCGGACTGAGTCGCCAGGACCGCCGCCGCGGGTCCGAGGCGGGGACGTGCCCTCCACACCTCTGGAGCCGTCGATGCATTCCCTCCGTCGACGTCCGTACCGGACACTCGGGGCCGCGCTGGCGGCCGTCGCGCTGCTCGTGGGGGCCGCGCAGATCAACAGCTCCCGCGCCTCGGCCGGCGCCGAGGCGCCGTCCGCCGCGCCGCCCCCGGCGCACGCCGGCTTCGACTACCAGATCGGAGGAGCGTACGAACCCCCCGACGGCGTCCGGATCGTCACCCGCGACCACACGGACCGGCCCGCCGACGGGCTCTACAACATCTGCTATGTGAACGCCTTCCAGGCCCAGCCCGGCGCCGAGGACAGCTGGGACCCCGACCTGCTGCTGCGGAACGAAGCGGGCGAGGTGGTCTACGACGAGGACTGGCACGAGGCGTTCCTGGACCTGCGCACCGCCGACAAGCGCCGGCGGGTCGCCGCCAAGGTCGGCCGGTGGATCGACTCCTGCGCCTCCCAGGGCTACGACGCGGTCGAGCCCGACAACTACGACAGCTACGACCGCTCCGGGAAGCTGCTCACCGCCACCCAGGCGCAGCAGTACATCCGGCTGCTGTCCGAGCAGGCGCACCGCAGGGGCCTGGCCATCGGCCAGAAGAACACCCCGCAGCTGGCCGGGGAGCGGGAGGCGAACGGGCTGGACTTCGCGGTGGCCGAGGAGTGCGGCGAGTACGAGGAGTGCGACGCCTACACCCGGGCCTTCGGCGACCGGGTCGTCGTCATCGAGTACCGGTCGGCGGGGCTGCGGAAGGCGTGCGACGGCTGGGGCGACCGGCTCAGCATCGTACGCCGTGACCTCGGCGTCACGACCCCCGGCGACGAAGCGTACGTCCGGCAGACCTGCTGACCTGACCGGCCCCCGGCGCGGGCCCGGCGGACCGTACCGGGCCGGGGGCTGCTCCCTGCGGCGCGTCGCCGTCCGGGGGTGCGCCGTGCCCGGTCGCGCCGCGCGGCGCAGCCGCCATGAACACGGGCCCCGCGCCCCTTCGGGACCCGCACCGGCCCTCGCCACCCCCTGTCTCTTA
>NZ_JAAKZZ010000876.1 GCF_011045075.1 Streptomyces boncukensis | reverse complement strand
GGGCTGGGCGGGGCGCGCTGGAACAATCTGCTGCTGCCCGCATGCGTCCTGCTCGTCGGGCTGACGCTGCTGCTCGCGCTGGCCCGGCCGCTGGACCTGCTGCTGGCCGGGGAGGAGGACGCCACGGTGCTGGGCCTGGACACCGGGCGGTTCCGCGCGGCGGCCTTCGTCCTCGCCTCACTGGTGACGGCGGTGCTGGTGACGGTCAGCGGGGCGATCGGCTTCGTCGGCCTGATGGTGCCGCACGCCGCGCGGATGGCGGTGGGCGCCGCCCACCGGACGCTGCTGCCCGTCGCGGCCCTGGGCGGCGCGGCGTTCCTGGTGCTGGCCGACCTGGCAGCGCGTACGGTCGCCGCGCCGGAGGAGATACCGGTGGGGGTGCTGACGGCGCTCACCGGCGGCCCGTTCTTCCTGTGGCTGCTGCGCCGCAGCCAGCGCACCGAGGGGGTGCCCTCGTGAGCCCCGCGCTGTCGCTGCGCACCGAAGCGGTGGGCTACGCCGTCGGGGACCGCCTGCTGCTGGACGGCGTCACGCTGGACGCGGAGCCCGGCGAGACGGTCGGCCTCATCGGCCCCAACGGCAGCGGCAAGACGACCCTCCTGCGCTGCGTCTACGGCACCCTGCGCCCCACCTCGGGCCGGGTGCTGCTGGACGGCGAGGACGCGGCGCTGCTGGGCGCCAAGCGGCGGGCCCGGCGGGTGGCGGCCGTCCCGCAGGACGGCACCGGCGGCTTCGGGCTGACGGCGCACCAGGTGGTGGCGATGGGCCGCTCCCCGCACAAGCGGTTCTGGGAGGCGGACACCGTGCGCGACGAGGCGTACGTACGGGACGCGCTGGAGCGCACCGGCGGCGGCGAGCTGGCCGGCCGCCGCTTCGAGGAGCTGTCGGGCGGCGAGCGGCAGCGGGTGCTCGCGGCCCGCGCGCTGGTCCAGGAGCCGGCGCTGCTGGTGCTGGACGAGCCCACCAACCACCTCGACGTACGCCACCAGCTGCAGCTCCTCGCCCTCGTGCGCGGCCTGGGCACCACCAGCCTGCTGGCCCTGCACGACCTCAACCTCGCGGCGGCGTACTGCGACCGGCTCCATGTGCTGCGGGAGGGCCGGCTGGTGGCCGGCGGCACCCCGCGGGAGGTGCTGACCGAGGCGATGCTGGAGGAGGTGTACGGGGTCCGGGCCCAGGTGCGCACGCACACGGCGACGGGGGCGCCGACGGTGGTGTACCTGGGGCCGGTCGAGTGAGCGCGCCGGAGCACCTCGCACCGGGGCACCTCGCGGCAGCGCACGGGCCGCGCTACGACGTCGCGGTGGGCGCGCCGGAAGCGTCGGGGGCGCCGGGCGGCGGCTGGCTGGCCGCCGACCGCCTGCTGACGCCGGACAGCCCGGAGCTGACGCGGCTGCTGGACGCGGAGACGGCGGCCAGCGGCCACCGCACCGCGCACGCGGCGGCGCTGACCCTGATCGCGGTCTACGCGGGCCGGGTCACCGCAGCGGCCGTACTGGACTGGGCGCTGAGCGGGCGGGTGTGGGACGTGCGCCCGCACAACGTGCTGGTGCTCCCCGCCGCGCACGGCATCGGCGGAGTGCGCCTGCGTCGGGCGCGGCTGCTGGAGCCGGCGCGCACGGCGCTGCACGGCGCCGTCCTGCACACGCATCTGCTGCCGCTGGCGGAGGCGCTGCACGCGCGGACGCGAGCCGGGCTGCGGCAGCTGCGCGGCGGCGTCGCGCACGGCTGCGCGACCGCGCTGTGCGCCTCGCGGGCCGACCCGGGGACGCTGGCGGACCGCTGGGCGGAGTTCTGCGCGGGCGCGGGGGACGTGGGGCGGC
>NZ_JAAKZZ010000875.1 GCF_011045075.1 Streptomyces boncukensis | reverse complement strand
CAGCACCCCGGTGCCACCACCGACCGCGACACCCGCGCCGCACCCGGCCCGCCCGGTGGTCCAGGTATCGCCCGCATCCGTGTGCACGGCCGTGGGCGGCGGCACCGTGGCACTCGTCGTCATCGGCGCCGTGCTGGTCTCCATGCTGCTGGCCATCGCCTTGAGCGCCATATCGGTGGCGATCTGCGCGCTGGTCCTCCGCTCCCTCACCAGCCAGGAAAGGCGACGCTGATGATCGTGAACAGCAACATCCACCTCACCACCGACACCCGTATCCACTGCTACGTCTACGGCACGGACGCCCCGCCCATCCTGGCCATTGACGGCCCGGACGGCTCCGTCAACGTCTCCGTCTTCATCAACGAGCCTGCGGCCGTTCACGCCGACGTGACCCACGCCCTGCTCGCAGCAGTGCGCGAGTACGCGAACGCGATGGAGATCTACACCGCCGCCCACCACCCGTAACCGACCCCCCGGGGCGGCCCAAAGCCGCCAAGCACCGTGCCGCCCCGGCGGGCCTTGCACCTTCCCGATCCAACCGACCCGAAAGGAAACCCCATCATGCCTCACCCCCTGCCTCCTGGCGTCCGCCGCTGCCCGCACTGCGGCGGTTTCGCCGCTGTCGCCGTGGACACCGGCCACCGCCACCCCGACGGCACCCGCAAGACTCTCCACGCCCTCTGTCCCGCCTGCCGGGGCACCGGCCACGCCCCCGCCCACTCCGCGCCGATCCCCGCTGAGGGCTCGGAGGTGAGGGTGTGATGGAGAATCACAGTTCCTCCGAGACCTTCGCCGTGCTCGACCTGTTCGCCGGCCCCGGCGGCTGGTCCGAGGGCCTGACCAGGCTGGGTCTGCGGGATGTGGGTATCGAGATCGATGCTGCCGCGTGCGCGACCCGCGCCGCCGCCGGTCACGCCACCATCCGCGCCGATGTCACGACCTGTCCCACCGCCCCGTTCGCCGGCCGGACGGTCGGGCAGGTCCACTCTCCGGTGTGCACCCCATACTCCGGCGCCGGCAAGGGTCTCGGACTCGACGACCTGGAACACGTCCACCAGGCCGTGCACGATCTCGCCCAGGGCCGCGACACCCGCACCCACCACGCTGCCTCGTGTGCCGATCCCGCCTCGATCCTGGCTGCCGAACCGATGCGCTGGCTGTACGACCTCCGCCCCCGGTGGGTCGCGATGGAGCAGGTGCCCCAGGTACTGCCCCTGTGGCGGCAGTACGCCCAGGTGCTGCGCGGCTGGGGCTACAGCACCTGGACCGGCGTGCTCAACGCCGCCGACTACGGCACCCCGCAGACCCGCAAGCGCGCAATTCTGATCGCCTCCAGGACCCGCCCGGTCACCGCGCCGGCTCCGACGCACACCGAACATCCGCGGGGCGCCGACCTGTTCGGCGAGTCCCTGCCCGGCTGGGTGTCCATGGCCGGCGCGCTGGGCTGGGACACGGGCGTCCAGGTGGTGACCCGCGGGGACCGCAAGACCTCGGGCGGCAACGTCTTCTGCGCCGATCGCCCCTCCTGGGCCCTGACGGAGAAGACCCGATCGTGGGTGCTGCGCCACAACAGCCAGAAGAACGCCACCATCCGCCCGCTCAGCGCGCCGGCCGGGACCCTCTTCTTCGGCCACCACCTCAACGAAGTGGTGTGGACCGACGGGCAGGACAAACGGTCCATTACCGAGTCCGAGGCGGCCGTCCTCCAGACCTTTCCCGCCGACTACCCCTGGCAGGGTGCTCGCACCAAACGCTTCGAGCAGATCGGCAACGCCGTACCCCCGCTACTGGCCGCGCACATCATCGCCACCACCGCCGGCCTCCCCACC
>NZ_JAAKZZ010000874.1 GCF_011045075.1 Streptomyces boncukensis | reverse complement strand
CCGCATCCCGGCCCGCACCCCGACCCGCATCCCGGCCGGATCCGGCCGCCGCTGTACGACCCCGAGGAGCTGCTCGGCGTGGTCCCCGGCGATCTGCGGGTGCCGTTCGACCCCCGCGAGGTGATCGCGCGGATCGTCGACGGCTCCGACTTCGACGAGTTCAAGCCGCTGTACGGGCCGAGCCTGGCGACCGGCTGGGCGGAGCTGAACGGCTACCCGCTGGGCGTGCTGGCGAACGCGCGCGGCGTGCTGTTCAGCCAGGAGTCGCAGAAGGCCGCGCAGTTCATCCAGCTCGCCAACCAGCGCGACATCCCGCTCCTCTTCCTGCACAACACCACCGGCTACATGGTCGGCCGCGACTACGAGCAGGGCGGCATCGTCAAGCACGGCGCCATGATGATCAACGCCGTCTCCAACTCCCGGGTCCCGCACCTGTCCGTGCTGCTGGGCGCCAGCTACGGCGCGGGCCACTACGGCATGTGCGGCCGTGCCTACGACCCCCGTTTCCTGTTCGCCTGGCCCAGCGCCAAGTCGGCCGTCATGGGCCCGCAGCAGCTCGCGGGGGTGATGGCGACCGTGATGCGGCAGTCGGCGGCCGCGAAGGGGCAGCCGTACGACGAGGAGGCCGAGGCCGGGCTGCGGGCGATGGTCGAGCAGCAGATCGAGAGCGAGTCGCTGCCGATGTTCCTGTCCGGGCGGCTCTACGACGACGGCGTCATCGACCCGCGCGACACCCGCACGGTGCTCGGCCTGTGCCTGTCCGCGATCCACACGGCACCGGTGGCCGGTGCGCGCGGCGGCTTCGGCGTCTTCCGGATGTGAGCGCGCGGGGTAAGCGGAGCCAGCGGAGCAAAGAGGAGCCAGCGGAGCAAGAGGAGAAGACTGTGATCACTTCTGTACTGGTCGCCAACCGGGGCGAGATCGCCCGGCGCGTCTTCCGCACCTGCCGCCGGCTGGGCCTGTCCACCGTGGCCGTCTGCTCCGACGCCGACGAGCGCGCCCGCACCCCGCACGCCCCCGAGGCCGACGCCGCCGTCCGGCTCCCGGGCGGCGCGCCCGCCGACACCTACCTCCGCGCCGACCTGCTGGTCGAGGCGGCGCTGGCGGCGGGCGCCGACGCCGTCCACCCCGGCTACGGCTTCCTCTCCGAGGACCCGGGGTTCGCCCGCGCCGTCCAGGAGGCGGGCCTGGTCTGGATCGGACCGCCGCCCGCCGCGATCGAGGCCATGGCGTCCAAGACCCGGGCCAAGCGGCTGATGGCCCAGGCGGGCGTCCCGCTCCTCGCCCCGCTCGACCGGCCCGCCGAGGCGCGGCCGCCGCTGCTGGTCAAGGCGGCGGCGGGCGGCGGCGGCCGCGGCATGCGCGTCGTACGGGACCCGGCCGCGCTGGAGGCCGAGCTGGCGGCGGCCCGCGCCGAGGCCGCCGCCGCGTTCGGGGACGGCGAGGTCTTCGTCGAGCCGTACGTCGAGCGGGGACGGCATGTCGAGGTGCAGGTGCTGGCCGACGCGCACGGCGCCGTATGGACCCTCGGCACCCGCGACTGCTCGCTGCAGCGGCGGCACCAGAAGGTGATCGAGGAGGCCCCCGCACCCGGCCTGGACGCGGACCGGGAGCGCGAGCTGTGCGGTTACGCCCAGCGTGCGGCGCGGGCCGTGGGCTACACGGGCGCGGGCACCGTCGAGTTCCTGCTGGACGCGGAGGGGTCCGCGTACTTCCTGGAGATGAACACCCGCCTCCAGGTCGAACACCCGGTCACGGAGCTGGTGTACGGGCTGGACCTGGTCGCCTGGCAGCTCCGCATCGCCGACGGCGCGCGACTCCCCCAGGAC
>NZ_JAAKZZ010000873.1 GCF_011045075.1 Streptomyces boncukensis | reverse complement strand
ACCACCCGCCCCAGCACCACATGATCAGCCAGCCACGGCTGCCCACCCACCGACAACCAACCCGTCAGCACCGCCCCATCACCCTCGGCCAGCGAGACAGCCGTGCCCAGCAGCGCATGCCCCGCACCGGAGGCACCAAGCCCCTCCGGCAACGGCTGCGGCCAGAACCGCCGACGCTCGAAGGCATACGTCGGCAGCGGAATCGTGCGCCCGCCCCAACCGGCGAACACATCCGCCCACTCGACCCCGACACCGGATGTCCACAGGCGGCTGATCGCACCCAGCGCGGACTCGCCCTCGTCCCGGTCCTTGCGCAGCATCGGCACGAACACCGCATCGAGAGCCGTGTCCTGGGCCATGCCGGACAGCACACCGTCCGGGCCCAGCTCCAGGAACCGGGTCGCACCGAGCTTCGAGGTGGCCGTGATGCCATCGGCGAAGCGGACCGGCTGGCGGACTTGGCGCAGCCAGTACTCCGGCTCCTGCATCGTGCCGGGTTCAGCCACGGCTCCGGTCAGGTTCGACACGATCGGGATGCGCGCCGGGTGGAAGGTGAGGCTGCCCAGGACGGTCGTGAACTCGTCAAGGATTGGTTCCATCAGGGCTGAGTGGAAGGCGTGCGAGACCGTCAGGACGTTGACCCGCCGGCCCCGGGCCGCACACTCGGCCGTGTAGCGGTTGATCGCCTCCAGGTCGCCGGAGAGCACCACGGACTCGGGGCCGTTCACCGCCGCCACATCCAGCCCGGAATCAGCGACGTCCGCCTCGGTGGCCTGCACCGCCAGCATCCCGCCGCCAGCCGGAAGCCCCTGCATCAAACGGCCACGCTCCGCGACCAGCGTGC
This sequence comes from Streptomyces boncukensis, assembly GCF_011045075.1. GTDB lineage: Bacteria > Actinomycetota > Actinomycetes > Streptomycetales > Streptomycetaceae > Streptomyces > Streptomyces boncukensis. Next base: position 986 of record NZ_JAAKZZ010000873.1, on the reverse strand, counting down.
ACGCGTCATCCAGCGACAGGATCCCGGACACATGCGCGGCGACGATCTCACCCAACGAATGGCCCAGCAGCACATCCGGGACCACGCCCCACGACTCCACCAGCCGGTACAGGGCCACTTCGAGCGCGAACAACCCCGCCTGCGCCCACAGCGTGCCCTCCAGACCGACACCCTCGGCCAGCACCTCACGCAGCGGACGCTCCAACCGCACATCCAACCGCGCACACACCGCATCGAACGCCTCGGCGAAGACCGGGAACTGCTCATACAGCCCCAGGCCCATCCCCGCACGCTGCGCACCCTGACCGGTGAACAGGAACGCCAACCGGCCCTCGCCGGACACCCCGGTCGCGAGCACACCGTCCCCGGCCAGCACCGCGCGGTGCTCCAACCTCGCGCGTGTGGTGGCCAGCGACCAGCCCACATCCACTGCGTCCAGCTCCGGCCGCTGGGCCACGAACGACCGCAGCCGCGAAAGCTGCGCCTGCAGCGCTGCCTCGGACTTCGCGGAGACCACCCACGGCACTGTCTCCGGTGCCTGTCGGGTCGCAGCGTTCGACAGCGGTTCGGGCTCGGGTGGCTGTTCGATGATGACGTGGGCGTTGGTGCCGCTGATCCCGAACGACGACACTGCCGCGCGGCGGGGGCGGTCCACCTGGGGCCACGACCGGGCCTCGGTGAGCAGTTCCACCGCGCCCGCCGACCAGTCCACCTGGGGGGTTGGCTCATCCACGTGCAGCGTCGCCGGGAGCATCCCGTGGCGCAGCGCCATGACCATCTTGATCACACCGGCGACTCCGGCTGCTGCCTGGGCGTGGCCGATGTTGGATTTGATCGAGCCCAGCCACAGCGGTTCGCTGTCCTCGCTGCGGTTCTGGCCGTAGGTGGCCGACAGGGCCTGGGCCTCGATCGGGTCTCCGAGGCGGGTGCCGGTGCCGTGCGCCTCGACCGCGTCGACATCGGCAGTGGTCAGTTGGGCGTTGGCG
>NZ_JAAKZZ010000872.1 GCF_011045075.1 Streptomyces boncukensis | reverse complement strand
CCGGGGGAGGTCCTCCCGCCCGACCCGGCGCCCGTCGACGGCACGCCTCCGGATCCGGGGCCGTGTGTGCTGTGCGGGAAGCCGACCACCGCACGCGCGGGCGGGCTCCCGCAGCATATGTACGGTCTGTGCGTCGGCGCGCCGCTCCCCACCGCCCAGGGCACCGCCGAGGCCGCCCCCGAGGCCACCACCGAGGCCGCCGCCGCTCCGCCGGCGCCCGGGGGGAGCCGGCCGCGCCCTGTCCCGGCCCCGCTCACGGACAACGAGCTCGCGCTCACCGTCACCGGTACGGTCGCCGAGGTGCTGCGTGCGCACGGCGGCGATGTCGAAGCCGCGCAGCAGGTTCTGTCCAAGCGCGCGGTCCAGGACGTGATGCGTCTGTTCAAGCAGTCCCGCGTGGGCGGCCGCTACGAGCACAAGGACTTCCCGCCCACCGAGGACGTCCTCAAGAAGCGCTCGCAAAAAGGCGCCGACTCCATCTGGGAGGGACGTCCCAAGTGGCGGAACACCGCCCTGGCCCAAGCGGTCAGGGCAGGCGGGCACGGACCGGTCGACGTCGCTGTGCTGGATGCCAACGCCGCCTACCTCGCGGCCTGGAAGACCCGTCTCCCCTTGGGCCGCCTCGTGCACAGCACCACCGGCATCCACGACCCCGGACAAGCGGGCGTGCACCTGATCACTCCGCCGGAGTGGGACCACGCTGACATCCCCTCCCCCCTCGGCGCCCGTATGGAGCCGGGGGAGCTGTGGGTGACCGAGCCGACCCTGCGACTGCTGATGCGCTGTGCGAGGGACGGCCTGTGCGACCCGCCCGTCATCCGCGAGTCCTGGACGTCCGGCTCCACCGAGGCGCTGCTGGAGAAGCTGCGCCGTACCCTGGTCGAGCTGCGCAAGCAGGCCATCGACCAGGGCGACACGCTCACGGTGGAGTATCTCAAGGCGATGTACTCCAAGTTCGTCTCCACCGTCGGCGAATCGTCCATGAACCGGGAGATCCGCCGTCCGGACTGGATGCACATCATCCGCTCCCAGGCGTTCGCGAACTTGTGGTTCAAGGCCGACCGCGCCCGGAAGGCGGGCCTGAAGCTGGTGCAGATGTCCGGTACCGACGAACTCCACCTGGCGGGTGACTGGCGCGGGGTGTTCGCCGAGGGCCGGGGCATGGCCGAGATGAAAGTCAAGGACACCTACACCCTGGGAGGTGAGGGGTGACCAGCCAGTCCCAGGCGGAGTGGGGCGAGTGGCAGAAGCACGGCGCCCGCGGCATGACCGGCGGCCAGGCCCTCGCCGGCGAGATCGACCGCGTCGTACGCGCCCACGGCATCGCCTCCCCGGTCACCTCCCGGCGCGGGCTGAACGCCCGTCTGCGCTATCTCAACAGCCCTGCCGGCCGCACCGCGCTGCGCGAGGCCGGGGCCGGCGCCCGCACGATCCGGGACTGGTACGCGGGCCGCACCGCCCCTTCCCGCGCCAGCCGGGAGAAGATCGACGCCGCCTACTGGGAACGCCGCCGGGCGAACCTGATCCGCTCCGGGCAGCTCAAGCGGTACTTCGACAACGACGGCCGGGGCGTACGCATGGAGATCTACGCCGTCGACCAGACGAACGTCCCCGAGAAGTACCGCCGCCCCAACGTCCAGGACCGCTCGATCCAGGCCCGCTATGTGTGGGACGACGCCGTGGACGCCTGGGAGGCCGGCGACACCGGGACGCTGGATGAGATCTGGGACGACCTGATCGCCGACCTCGACTCCGACTGGATCGCCTACGCCTACGTGGCCGGCATCGGCACCAGCGCCTGAACACGGCAGCCGGCGCGCCGCCGGGGGAGTGGGGGGG
>NZ_JAAKZZ010000871.1 GCF_011045075.1 Streptomyces boncukensis | reverse complement strand
GCGTACTCCCACCCGGCCTCGATCCCGCCCCCCGCGGCCTCGCGCACCCGCAGCGCCAGCACCGGTTCCGGTTCCGGTTCCGGCCCCGGGCCTTCCGGGGGCGCGCAGGTCGCGCCGGTCACCGCGTCCGCGAACTCGACCAGCGGGTCGGGATCCGGCACCCGCGCCGCGCCCGCCGCCGTGTCGGCCGGGGCGGCGGCCGGTCCGGCCTGGGCGGTGGCGTGGCCGGTGAAGCCGCCGTCCGCGTGCGCGTCCGCCGCCAGGAGGCGGCAGCCGGCCGGTGCACGCTCGCGCAGGACGAACCGGGGCTCGCGCGACCACAGGGCCAGGACCTCGGCAAAGGCCGTGCGCAGTACGGCCGTTGGCGCGAGCCCGGCGGCCCGCGCCCGCTCGGCGAGCGCCTGCCGGCGGCCGGCGTCCAGCGTCACCGTGTGCCGGGCGCGTGGCCCGCCCGCCGGCTGTGACAGCAGTGGCAGGCGGGGTCCGTGCGACACCGCACCGCCGAGGTCCCGTGCGAGGTCGGTGCTCATACGGCGTTCTCCGATCGCGAGTCGCGGGTGTGACGTCCGGCGCGGTCCGGCGGCGGGGCCAGCAGCCCCGCGCCGACGGCGTGCTCCACATAGCGGTCCAGCAGCGGCCCCTCGACGGCCGGGCAGCGCACGCCCGTGCCGTCGAGCGCCGCGAGGGTGCCGGAGACATCGAGCCGCAGGCCGCCCAGGACGGGCAGGCCCGGCGCCGCCTCGGCGAGCGCCGCCGGGACCGCGCTCTCGTCGCCGCCCGGGTCCAGCGCCTCGGCGGCGACCAGCCCGGCCCAGCGCCCCGGGTCGGTCTCCACCAGCGGGTACCCGGCGGCGCGCAGCCGGTCCACGACCGCGCCGAGCCGGGTGCGCACCGGGTTGGCCAGGTGGTAGGTGCCGCCCGACGCGTCCGTACGCAGCGAGAGCGCGGCCAGCGCCGCTGCGGCGTGGTCCACGGGTACGAGATCGAACTCCGTCCCGGCGCCGAGGTCGGGTACAGCGCTCACCTCGGTGCAGGCGCCGAGGAACCGCCAGAACGGCGAACCGGGATCCACGGCGCCGCTGCCGGTCTCCCCGCCGAGCCGCCCGGCCCGGTACACGGAGACCGGCACACCGCGCCGCCGGCCCTCCTCGACCAGTTCCTCGGCCACCCAGCGGGCCCGGACCGGCCCGGCGGCCGGTACCGCCTCGGCCGGCACCCTGCCGTCCGGGCGCAGCGCCGCCGCCGCGGCGTACGGCGCGTGGGCGTGGTCCGGCGCGCGTTCCGCTTCCGGTCCCGGTCCCGGGCCCGGGCCGGGGTCGCGGGCGGCGAGCACGCCGGGGGAGGAGAGGTGGTGCACCGGCTTGGTCCGTCCGCGCGCCGCCAGCCGCAGCACCTCGGCGGTGCCGCCCGCGACGGCCGGCCGCAGCCGCTCGTACGGCAGCGCGGGATCGGGGTCGCCGCCCGTGTGGTGGATCGCGTCGACGGTGGCCGCCAGCCGCGCGAACGTCATCGGAGAGAGGCCGAGCAGCGGCTCGCGCAGGCTGCCCGGCACCACGGTCACCCGCTCCCTCGGCACCGTCAGACGGAACCGGCGCAGGGCGCGGTCCAGGGCCCGTTCGGCCTCGCCCGGCCCCTCGGCGTCCACCAGGACGTGCAGCCTGGCCCCGGTCACCGCCAGCAGCCGGGCCAGCAGATGGGCGCCGAGGAAGCCGGTGGCCCCGGTGAGCAGCAGATGCGCGGGCGCGGCCACCCGCACCGGGTCCACCGGCTCGCCGGTGGGCGCGATCTGCGGGTCCAGTACCGCGTCGGCGCGGAGCAGCGCCGCCGCGTCCGCCCCCGCTC
>NZ_JAAKZZ010000870.1 GCF_011045075.1 Streptomyces boncukensis | reverse complement strand
GGTGAGGTCGGTGTGGGTGACAGGGACGGGGAGTGGGCGGCGGAAATCCGCCAGGTGTTCACTCCGTGCCCTGGCCAACGCCCCGCGCTCCGCACAGAGATGACGCTGACAAGGCTCTTTCCTTCCGATAAGGCGTCAATTATGTGGAAGCCCTCGATCACCCTTTCGTGTGCTTTTCACCAAAGCCCTCAAGGCCGTCCTGAGCCCCGCCGACACAAGGGGCGTGACTACCCTTGCGCACTCCATGATGACCGCGGCTCGCCCCGTCGACACCGGCCTCGTCGGCCCGGGTGAGCTGGACCGCTACGCGTACGCCGAGTCCACCGGCACGGCACGCACCACCACCAACGCCCCCGCCTGGGAGGGCTCCGAGGCCGACATGAACCGCGTGGGCCGCCGCGCCGCGGGGAGCCGCGGGCGCGGGCTGCACGGCCAACTCGTGCAGCAGCTCGGCCAGATGATCGTCTCCGGGGACCTGGGAGCGGACCGCCCGCTCGTCCCCGAGGAGATCGGCCAGCGCTTCGAGGTATCCCGTACAGTCGTCCGCGAGTCGCTACGAGTCCTGGAAGCCAAGGGGCTCGTCAGCGCACGCCCGAACGTGGGCACCCGAGTCCGCCCCGTCAGCGACTGGAACCTGCTCGACCCGGACATCATCGAGTGGCGGGCCTTCGGGCCACAGCGGGAGGGCCAGCGCCGCGAGCTGTGCGAGCTGCGCTGGACGATCGAGCCGCTGGCCGCCCGTCTCGCCGCCGGGCAGGGCCGCGAGGACGTGGAGCAGCGTCTGGCCGACATGGTGGAGATCATGGGCCACGCGCTCGCCCAGGGCGACACGCTCACCTTCTCCCGTGCCGACGCGGAGTTCCACGGCCTGATCCTCCAGTCGGCAGGGAACCGGATGCTGGAGCACCTCTCCGGCATCGTCTCCGCCGCCCTCCAGGTCTCCGGCGGCCCCGCGAGCGGCTGCGAACACCCCACCGACTCCGCGGTCGGCCACCACAGGAGGGTCGTCGAGGCCATCTCCGCCGGGGAGGCCGCCGTCGCCGAGGCCGCGATGCGGCAGCTGCTCAGCGTCCACACGGACACCGCGCCGGCCAGCCACGCCCCCCAGCAGAGCGGCCAGCCCTCCCAGGCCGGACAGGGCGCCCCGGCCTCCGGTGCGGCATCCGGTCAGCCGGGCCAGCCGGGTCAGCCGGTGCAGCACGGACAGGTGGCGCAGGCGGGAGCGCCGGGCGGCGCGGACCACGTGGTCCCGGCGCCCCGCGAGCACTGACACGGACGCCGAGCGCCGCACTCGGATACCGGGCCCCGCGCACCGGCCGTGTCGGCCCACTCTCCCGTTCGTATCAGCGCGCCGCCGCTCGTACACCTGCCCGCGCCGGTCCACCGCTGTCACGGGTACGGCCGCGTCCCGGCATCCGGTGGCGCGGTCGTGCCCCCAGGGGCGTCCGGAACTGTCCAGGGCTGACCACGGCGGTCCGGTACTGTCCACGGCGGTCCGGGGCTGTCCGGCGCGGAGTCGGCCGGCGGGCGGTACGGACCGAGGCGGCGACCCTCAGCCGAGAGACCCTCGTCTGTGCGGCGCCCGCCCGATCCCCGTGTCCGGTCGCTCCGGTGGCGGACCCGCCCGCGCCACAGCCGAGCCCCTCGTACGTCCTGTGCGGCCCGTACGCGCCCCCGTACCCCGGCTCACCCGTACCCCGGCTCACCCGTACCCCGGCTCACCCGCACCCGGGCTCACCCGCACTCGCCGTTCGTCGCCTTCCCTTCCTTCCGATCCTTCCGATGTCGCGCCGCCCGCCACACGCGGGTCGTTGCGTGCAAGGACGGGGTGCCGGGGGCCGGAGCAGGGGG
>NZ_JAAKZZ010000086.1 GCF_011045075.1 Streptomyces boncukensis | reverse complement strand
CCTTCGGCCCCGGCCCCGGCCGGGCGGCCTGGGGGCAGGGTGTACAGCAGCGCTGCGCCCAGCGGGAGGCCGATGAGGTAGACGGCGAAGGGGGCGTGCCAGGACAGGTTGCCCAGCGCCCCCGCCGCCAGCGGATAGATCACGCCGCCCACGGTGAACGCCGTGGTCCGCCACCCCATCACCCGGTCCCGTTCGGCGCCGCTGTACGCCGCCAGCAGGGCCGCGGTGGAGCAGGTGAAGACGGCGGCGATGCCGACTCCCAGCAGCAGCCGGGAGGCGATGAGCGCCGGATAGGAGTCCACGAACAGGCCGGCCCCGCCCGCCAGTCCGAACACCGCCAGCCCTGCCGCCAGCGGGAGCCGGGGGCCCACCCGGTCGGTGAGCCGCCCGATGAGCGGGCTCGCCACGGCCACGGCGAGCCCGTGCGCGGTGAGGACCAGGCCGCCCGCCGTCCCGCCGACCCCCAGGCTCTGCCGGATCACCTCGATGACGGGCTGGATCGCCACCCCGCCCATCATCCCCAGCGTGGAGATGAACAGGAGGATCACCAGGGTGCCCGGACGCGGGCCGGCCTCGGCCCGCGCGGACGTGTGCGTGTCTGACATGGCTTTCCTCCGGCCGCTCGCGGGGCCCTACTGGGCGCCGGCCGCGGTGCGCAGCGGCTTGAGGGCCCCGGACCAGGCGACGAGTTCGTCGATCATCTCGTGCAGGGTGGGCTCCTGGTGCTCGCCCGGACGCACCACGCCGACCTCGGTCGGGTCGTTGAGCACGAAGTCGGTGAACACGCTCAGCGCGACCTGGGAGCGCACGGGGGCGGCCTGCACCTCGATCATCGACAGGCGCAGATGCTCGGCGGCGCGGACCCCGCCGTGGACGCCGTAGGTCACGAAGCCGACGGCCTTGTGGTTCCACTCCGCGAACAGGTAGTCGATCGCGTTCTTCAGCACGGCCGGGACGGAGTGGTTGTACTCCGGCGAGACGAAGACGAAGGCGTCGTACGCCGCCACCGTCGCCGCCCAGCGCTTGGTGTGGTCGTTTCCGTACTCGCCCATCAGGGCGGGGACTCCCTCGTCGAGCAGCGGCAGCCCGACGGTGGCCAGGTCGACCACCTCCACGCTCACCGCGCCGTCCTTGACGGCCGCGTGCCGGCCGGCGGCGTCCGCGACCCACTCCGCGACGATGCCGCTGCGGCGGTTGGGACGGGTGCTGCCGATGATGACGGCGATCCGGGTCATGTCTGCTCAGCTCCTTCTCGTTACTGCGTGAGATGTCACGCTCAGAATTAAAGTACAACGTGCATGGCAAGAAGTAAAGTACCTGCTGTACTTTACTCAGCTCGCCAGGTGCGCGGCCCCTCGAAGCCGCGCTCCCGCTCCGGCCTGGCCCACCGGGCAGCGGCCCGGTGTCGGCGGGAGAGGTCGTCCGGGTCCGCGCCCTCGGCCGCGGCCCTGACCAGCAGCACCGCGGTGAGCGCGGCCAGCTCGGCCGCGTCGGGCTGCCCGCGCAGCACCCGGAAGAGCGGCGGGCGCTCCGCGGTCCCGCCCCGCTCGTCCTGCTCGCCCCGCTCGCCCTGCTCGTCCCGCGGAGGCTGTCCTGTGGCCATCCGCGCCCCTCACTGCGGCTGGTTGCCGTGCTTGCGGCGCGGCAGGTCGGCGTGCTTGCTGCGGAGCATCTCCAGCGCGGAGACCAGCGCGGCGCGGGTCTCCGCCGGGTCGATCACGTCGTCGACCAGGCCGCGCTCGGCCGCGTAGTAGGGGTGCATCAGTTCGGCCCGGTACTCCTTCACCCGGCGCCGCCGGGTCTCCTCCGGGTCGTCCGCCTCCGCGATCTCCTTGCGGAAGACCACGTTGGCGGCGCCTTCGGCGCCCATCACCGCGATCTCGTTGGTGGGCCAGGCCAGCGCCACATCCGTGCCGATGGACTGGCTGTCCATGACGATGTACGCGCCGCCGTACGCCTTGCGCAGCACCAGCGAGACACGGGGCACCGTGGCGTTGCAGTACGCGTACAGCAGCTTCGCGCCGTGCCGGATGATCCCCTCGTGCTCCTGGCCGACCCCCGGCAGGAAGCCCGGCACATCGACCAGCGAGACGATCGGGATGTTGAACGCGTCGCAGAACTGCACGAAGCGCGCGGCCTTCTCGGACGCCTCGATGTCCAGCACCCCCGCGAGCGACTGCGGCTGGTTGGCCACGATGCCGACCGTGTGCCCGTCCAGCCGGGCCAGCGCACACACCACGTTGGCCGCCCACGCCTCGCTGATCTCGAAGCACTCGCCGTCATCGACCACCTCGCGGACGACCTCCCGCACGTCGTACGGGACGCAGCCGTCCAGCGGCACCAGCTCCCGCAGCTCCTCGGTGAGCCGGTCCGGCGGGTCCCCGGACCGCTCCACGGGCGGGAGCTCGCGGTTGTTCTGCGGCAGCAGGGAGAGGAGGAAGCGCACCTCCTCCAGGCAGGTGGCCTCGTCGTCGTAGGCGAAGTGCGCCACGCCGGAGGTGCCGGCGTGCACATCGGCGCCGCCCAGGCCCTCGTGGGTGATCTCCTCGCCGGTCACGGTGCGCACCACGTCGGGCCCGGTGATGAACATCTGCGAGGTGCCGCGCACCATGAACACGTAGTCCGTCAGCGCGGGGCTGTAGGCCGCGCCGCCCGCACACGGCCCCAGCATCACGCTGATCTGCGGGATGACCCCGGAGGCGCGGGTGTTGCGGCGGAAGATGCCGCCGTAGCCGGCGAGCGCCGCCACCCCCTCCTGGATACGGGCCCCCGCGCCGTCGTTGACGGAGACCAGCGGGGCGCCCGCCGCCAGGGCGCGGTCCATCAGTTTGTGGATCTTCCGCGCGTGCGCCTCGCCCAGCGCACCGCCGAAGATGCGGAAGTCGTGGGCGTAGACGAAGACCGTCCGGCCGAACACCGTGCCCCAGCCGGTGATCACACCGTCCGTGTACGGCCGCCTCTGCTCCAGCCCGAAGCCGGTGGCGCGGTGCCGCCGCAGCATCTCGGTCTCGCGGAAGGACCCCTTGTCCAGCAGCAGCTCGATGCGCTCGCGGGCCGTCAGCTTCCCCTTGGCGTGCTGCCGCTCGGTGGCCCCCGGGTCCGGCCCCCGGCGCGCGGCGTCCTTGATCGCGCCGAGCTCGTCCAGATGATCGGTGTCGGTCACTGTCCCTCCTGTCCGGTCGGTCCCACTCCGGTGCGGTGGACCCTTCGGTCCACGGTGATCAGGCCGGCGGCGCCCCCCTCGTACAGGCAGTCGGCGGGCAGCCACCGGACCCGCTGCGGCCAGGCCGCCGCCCCGCCGTCCGCACGCACCGCGGCGGCGGCCGCGTGGGTGGGGGCGACGGGAGAGCCGCACGGCACGTTGGCGACGGTCCAGCCGGAAGGCCGTGCGAAGCCGCCGTCCGCTCCGTCCGCTCCGTCCCGGTGGCCGTCCCCGCCGAGGTAGTCGGCGGCCAGCGAGCGGCTCAGTCCGGTGCCGATGCCCTTGAGGTACGCCTCCTTGCGCGTCCACAGCCGGCCGAAGGCCAGCCGCCGCCGCTCCGGCGCCACCGCCTCCAGCTCGGCCTGCTCGGCCGGGTGCAGCGCGGAGGAGCACAGCTGCACGGTCTCCTCGCCCGGCAGCCGCTCCACATCCACGCCGACCGGCGCGGTGGCGACGCCGAACAGCGCCAGGCCGTTGCTGTGCGAGAGCGAGAAGTGCAGCGCGGTCGGCGGGTACGCCACGGCCGGGCGCCCGTGCGCCTCCCCGCAGCCCGGACACGGCTCCTGCGCGAACCGCAGCTCGCCCGGAGCCGCCCCCAGGTACGCGGCGAGCAGCCGGCGCAGCCCGATGTGCGCCGAGAGGTACAGCAGCCGGTCCCAGGGCAGGCAGAACGCCGCGGCGCGGGCCCGCTCGTTCTCGTCCAGCTCCGTGGTGACCAGCTCGTATCCGAACGGCTCGGTCCACGACTGGCGCAGCAGCCACAGATCGAGCCAGCCGCCGTCCGCCCGCCCCGCGCCTCCGGGGCCTCCCGCACCTCCCGGGCCGCCGGTGCGCCGGGAGCCGGGGGTCCTCACCCGGGGCTGCCCGGAACCGGCCCCTCCTGCGCGCGGCCCGCCGCCGGGAGAAGCGTGGACGGATCCTCCAGCCGCAGCGCCACCGTCGTCGCCAGCCCCGCCATGCTCTCCTCGCACAGCGCGGACACGGCGCCGACGTCCACGCCGAAGGAGACCTCCAGCAGCCGCTTGAGGTGCAGCCCGAGGATCGAGCCCACGCCCTGGGTGCGCAGCGGGCGCCCGGTGTTCATCCGGTGCGCCGGGGGCACCTGGAGCAGCCCGGCCAGCTCCTGGGCGACGAACTCCTCGATGGCCCGGGTCCGTTCCGCGGTGTCCAGCGCGAGCAACCGGGCCGGGGAGGGCGCGCGTTGCTGCGGCACGCTTGTCACGCTCATCTGTCTCGACTCCCTTTCTCGATGGGGGGCGCCAGGCCGCTGATCGTGCGGGCGAGGTGCCGTCGTACCGGCGCGTGCTCCATCAGCTCCGCGACCGTGGCGCGCAGCGGCTCCACCTCCGGTCCGCCGAGGAGCAGCTGGGCCTGGGCGTCGATATGCGCCAGGGCCCGGCGTCCAGCGGAGTGGCGGACCTCGTGGTAGGAGTCGAGCAGCGCCTCGTCGGTCGGCCCCGCGCACTGCGCCGCGAGCTTCGGGCCCAGGTCGGCGGCGTCCTGCAGGCCCAGATTGAGGGACTGCCCGCCGACCGGCAGCTGCACATGCGCCGCGTCCCCGGCCAGCAGCACCCGGCCGCGCCGGTAGCGGGCCGCCTGGCGGAGGGCGTTGCCGAAGGCGTTCAGCCACAGCGGGGTGCCACCGCCGATATCCTCGCCGGTGATCCGCCGCCAGGCGGCGGCCACCTCCGGGAACTCGGGCGGTCCGGTGCGGCGCCGCGGGACGCTGCCGTACTCGTGCAGCATGACCCGGGTGCTGCCGTCCGGCCAGCGGGAGGCGATGGCCAGCCCGTTCGGGTGGCGCTCGAACCGCCGCCCCGGGATGTCCACTCCGGCGACGTCGGCGCGGAGCAGTTCCCTGGTGGCGGGGGTGCCGGGGAAGTCGAACCCCGCCAGCCGGCGTACGGTGCTGTCCTCGCCGTCGCAGCCGACCGCGTACCGCGCGGTGACCGCGAACGGCGCCCGTTCGGGCCCGATCGCCCGCGCCGTGACCGCCTGGGGCCCCTGCTCCAGCCCGGTGACGAGCACCCCGCGCCACACCTCGGCGCCGAGCCGGACAGCCCGCTCCCCCAGCACCGCCTCGACCCGGGTCTGCGGCGCCTTCCACTGCCCGGCGAACGGGTGCCCGGGGTCGGCCTCGGCCAGCTCCAGCGGGAGGCCGCCGAAGTGCCCCGGGCCGCCCCGGGACGGCGGGCCGAGCTCCGCCAGCAGCCCCCGCTCGGCGAACAGCTCCATGGTGCGGGCGTGCAGCGTGGAGGCGCGGGACTCGGCGGTGGGCCGCTCCAGCCGCTCCAGCACGGTCACCCGCGCCCCGCCGGTGCGCAGTTCGCAGGCGAGCAGCAGCCCGACCGGGCCCGCGCCGACCACGACCACATCGGTGTCCAGCGCGGCCATGGGTCAGCTCCGCGCTTCCGCGTACTCCCTGGCGTGCTCCAGGGTGGCCCGGCTGTTGTTCCCCAGCGCGTCCCGCAGGAACGCGCGGGCCTCGGGCACCCCGGCGCCCTCGCCCAGGACGGCGGTGATGTTCTCGGTGTTGACGGCCACGGTGTGCTGCGAGGTGGCCCTGGTCACGCCCGCCTCGACCTCGTCGAGCTGCCAGTACCCGGTGTGCAGGGTCATCAGCGCGGGCAGCGTGGTCTGCTTGTAGGCGATCCGGTGGTGCGGGAAGCAGACCCGGACGGACTCGGTGGTGTGCGAGGAGCCGTCCTTGGTGCGGGTGTCCATCCGCAGGGTCTGCAGCCCGGGGGTCTCCTCGCGCAGGTCCACGGCGGCGACGTGCGGCAGCCGCTCCTCCCACAGCCGCGCCTCGTTGAGGAAGTCGTACACGTCCTTGGCCGCACCGCGGATCTCCACGGTGTCCTCGAAGGAGAGCGACAGCTCCGCGCGGTGGGTGAGGTGTTCGGCGTTCGTCCTCAGCGCGGCCAGCTCGGAGCGGCTGTTGCGGTCGACGGCCCGGTCGATCCACGCCAGGCCCTCCGGGTCGTCGCCGACGGCCCGGTAGTCGTGCAGCAGCCGCACCCGGGACCGGCCGCCGTCCAGCGGCTCGACGATCCAGGTGCCGCCCATCGCCGCGACGGGCGGCGCCGGGACCTCCTGGCGGAAGGCGATGCGCCGCCGCTCCGGCTCCAGCCGGCGGCGCGAGGTCCAGCTCTTCGCCTCGCCGTTGGCGGTCGCCCAGATGCGGATGCGCTCCTCCCGCTCGCCTCGCTCGACGTGGTCGACCAGGACGGACGGCGGGAAGACCCGCGGCCAGTTCTCCACGTCGGCCAGCAGCCGGTACACCTCCTCCGCCGGTGCCTCCACGGTGGTCTCGTGCTCGACCTCGCGCAGGGTCATGCTCTTCTCCTCTCCGGGTGATCCGGGTGCTCCGGGTGCTCTGGGTTGGTGGTGCGGCCGGTCAGAAGTTGCCCAGGCCGCCGCAGACGTTCAGGGCCTGGGAGGTGAGGGAGGCGGCGGTGTCGCCGGCCAGGTAGCCCACCAGCCCGGCGACCTCCTCGGGCGTGGAGTAGCGGCCGAGCGGGATCTTCGCCTGGAACTTCTCCAGGATCCGCTCCTCGCTCGTGGCGTAGGCGGACGCGTAGCCCTGCCGCACCCGCTGCGCCATCGGCGTCTCGACGTAGCCGGGGCAGACGGCGTTCACCGTGATGCCGGTGGGGGCCAGCTCGTTGCCCAGGGCCTTGGTGAAGCCGACCACGCCGTGCTTGGAGGCGGAGTACGGGGCCCCGAGCACCACCCCCTGCTTGCCGGCCGTGGAGGCGATGTTGACGATCCGGCCCCGGCACTTGTCCCGCATGCCCCCGGTGTTGAGCACCTCGCGGGTCATCCGGAAGACGCTGTTGAGGTTGGTGTCGATCACGTCGAGCCACAGCTCGTCCGCGATGTCGGCGGTCGCCCCGCCACCGGAGCGGCCCGCGTTGTTGACGAGCACGTCGACGGTGCCGTAGCGCTCCACGGCGGCCCGTACGAAACGGCCGATGTCCGCGCCGGAGCGCACGTCGCACGTCGCGCCGTCCACCTCCAGGCCCTCCTCGCGGAGCGCCTTGACGGTGGCGGTCACATCCTCCTGGGTACGGGCGCACAGGAAGACCCGGTGCTCCCGTTGCGCCAGCAGCCTCGCGACGGCGAGGCCGATGCCGCTGGTCGCGCCGGTGACGACGGCGACCCGCTGCTTTCGCTGTGTCATGTCCCACTCCTCGTGCTGGGCCTGTCGGGGTCTGGTGCCGTTCTGTTGGCGGTGGGGTGGCGGTCGGGTGGCGGTCTGCTGCCGGGGCCTCAGGCCGCCTGTCCGGCGGGCGCGAGGGTGGCGTTGACCAGAGCGATCAGGGCCTGGGGCGTGTCGGCCTCCACGAGCTGGTCCTCGTCCAGCCGGATCCCGTACTCGCGCTCGATCCGCCCGCCGGTCTCCAGCAGCGCCAGCGACTCGTAGCCGAGCTCCTCGAAGTCCGTGTCGAGGATGTCGCCGTCCAGGTCGACGCCCTCCGCTGCGCCGGCTCCCTGCAGCAGGATCCGCTTGAGGTCGTCGAGGGTGAACTCGGTGGCTGCCATGGCTGTCCTTCCTGTGGTGTGTGACGTGGGGTCTCTCGGGTGGTGGGCAGGGGCCGGGGCCGCGGCGTGCTGCCGCGGCCCGTGCGGCGGGGGTCAGCCGGCGCAGGCGCGGACGACGACCGCGGAGTTGAAGCCGCCGTGGCCGCGCGCGACGACCAGCGCGGCGCGCAGGGCGCTGCGCCGGGGCTCGCTCCCTACGAGGTCGATGTCGTACTCCTCGGCCGGGGTCACGTGCGGCGTCGGCGGGATGACCCCGTCCCGCACGGCGAGCAGGGCTGTGGCCAGGTCGAGCGGCGCGCCGCCGGAGTTGAGCCGCCCGGTGAGCACCTTGGGGGCCGTGACGGGCACGCCGCGCGGCCCGAAGACCTTGGTCACCGCCTCGGACTCGATCCGGTCCAGTGCGGGGAGGGCCGCCGCGTCGGCGAACACGGCCCCGATCCCGCCCGGTTCGGTGTCGGCGTCCTCCAAGGCCACCTCGATCGCCCGCTGCAGGGCGGGGGCGCGGCCGGAGCCGGGCTTCGGGTCGAAGGTGGCCCCGTACCCGGCGATCTCCCCGTACACCTGCGGGGCCTGCCGCTGCCGTGCGCTCTCCAGGGGCTCCATGACCAGCAGCGCCCCGCCCTCGCCCGGCACATGGCCGCACGCGGCGGCGTCGAAGGGCAGATAGCCGCGGCGGGGGTCGTCGCTGGTGCTCAGCCGTCCTGAGGCGAGCTGGGCGACCCAGCCCCAGGGGCAGAGCGACGCGTCGACGCCGCCGGAGACGATCAGCCGGGTGCCCCCGCGGATGTGCCGGCGGGCCTGGGCCACCGCGTCGAGCCCGCCCGCCTGGTCGCTGACGAGGACGCCGCTGGGGCCGCGCATGCCGTTGCGGATCGAGATCTGGCCGCTGTTGACCGCGTAGAACCAGGCGAAGGACTGGTACGCGCTGACGTGCTGGCCGCCCTTGCTCCACAGGTTGCGCAGCTCGCCCTGGCCGAACTCGAAGCCGCCGGAGGCGCCCGCGGTGACCACTCCCATGTCGTAGTCGGGCAGCTCGCCCGGCCGCACCCCGGCGTCCGCCAGCGCGCAGTCGGCGCTGACCAGGGCGATCTGGGTCATGCGGTCGGTCTGCGGGACCAGCCGGCTGGGCAGGTGCGCGTCGGCGTCGAAGCCGGTGATCTCACCCGCCAGCCGGGCCGGGTAGCCGGAGGGGTCGAAGCGGGAGAGCCGGCCGATCCCGCTGGTGCCGTTGCGGGCCGCGGCCCAGTAGTCCGCCGCGCCCACGCCGTTGGGCGCGGCGACGCCGAGCCCGGTGACGACGACCCTGCCGCTCATGCCGTACTCCTCTCGGGACGTGCGAGCACCATGGCGCTCTGGAATCCGCCGAACCCGCTGCCGACCGAGACCACCGCGTCGGTGCGGTGCTCCCGCGCGGTCAGCGGTACGTAGTCGAGGTCGCACTCGGGGTCGGGGGTGTGCAGATTGGCCGTGGGCGGGACGACGCCGTGCTCCATGGCCAGCGCCGAGGCGGCGATCTCGATCGAGCCGATGGCGCCCAGGGAGTGGCCGACCATGGACTTGATGGAGGAGACCGGCACCCGGTAGGCGTGCTCCCCCAGGCTCCGCTTGAACGCGGCGGTCTCGTGGCGGTCGTTCTGTTTGGTGCCGGAGCCGTGCGCGTTGACGTAGTCGATGGCCTCGGGGTTCAGCCTGGCCTCGTCCAGGGCGACCCGGACGGCCTCGGCCATCTCCCGGCCGTCCGGGCGCAGTCCGGTCATGTGGTAGGCGTTGCAGCGCGAGGCGTAGCCCGCGACCTCCGCGTAGATCCGCGCACCGCGCCGCCGCGCGCTCTCCAGCTCCTCCAGGACGAAGACGGCGCAGCCCTCCCCCAGTACGAAGCCGTTGCGGGTGCCGTCGAACGGGCGGGAGGCGTGCTCGGGGTCGTCGTTGCGGGGGGTGGTGGCCTTGATGGCGTCGAAGCAGGCGACCGTGATGGGGGAGATGGGCGCGTCGGTGGCGCCGGCCACCATCACGTCGACGGTGCCCTCGCGCACCAGCTCGGCGCCGTGGCCGACGGCGTCCAGCCCCGAGGTGCAGCCGGTGGAGACGACGGTGGCGGGCCCCTCGGCGCCGACCGCCCAGGCGGTCTCGGCCGCGAACGAGCTGGGCACGAAGTAGTCGTACAGGTGCGGTACCGCGTAGGTGTGGTCGACCAGGTCCAGCCGTCCGCCGTCGCTGACCGTGCGGTACTCCCAGTCCAGGCCGGTGGTCGCGCCCACCGCGCTGCCGACGGTGACGCCGACGCGGTGCGGGTCGACGCCGGTGAACTCCAGCCCGCTGTCGGCCGCCGCCTCCCGCGCCGTGACCACGGCGAACTGGGCCGCACGGTCGGTGCGCCGCACCTCCTGGGGCGTCAGGCCGTGCAGCTCGGCGTCGAAGTCCGCCTCGGCGGCGACCTGGGAGCGAAAGGGGGAGGGGTCGAAGAAGCTGATGCGTCTGGTGGCGGTGCGCCCTTCGGTCAGCAGGCTCCAGAAGTCCTTGGTGCCGACCCCGCCCGGCGCGATGACCCCGATGCCCGTGATGACGACGCGGCGGCTGCTCACCGCGCGCTCCAGCGGTAGAAGCGCTCCGCCATCGCGTCGGCCGGGGAACGCCAGGTGGCGGGGTCGTACGCCGCGATATGCGGCTTGAGGTCCTCGCTGATGCGGACGAAGCGCGGGTCGGTCCTGGCCGCCTCGATCCGCTCGCCGCCGTCCTCGGAGTCGAAGTCCTGCAGATGGAAGTACAGCCCCCGGTACGCGAAGAGCTGTCGGCGCCGCGTGCCCATACGGTGCGGCATCTCCGTCTCGTCGAATGCGGTGAAAAGTTCCGCCACCTCATCAGCGGAATGCGCGGCCATCCGCGCCACGATCAACGTGCTATGCATTTCTGGAGCTCCTTTCAGGCCGCTACAGGGCCGGAATCGACACCTCCACAGTGAATGCTTCTCGAAGGCGCCGGATCTCTCTCCGGGGGAGGCCGCCACGCGCGCTCCACGCCCGGTCCAAGCGGGCGGAGGGCGCCTCCTGCCATGGGATATCCCCTGCGGGCACACTCCGGAGGAAGCTAGCTATGAGCTTCTTCGGAATCTCGGCCGCCGTCAAGGTTCCCCCTTTAAGTAAACGACAAGTCCAGGTGAGGAAAGCGCAACCCGCGCCGCGTACGGCAAACATCGTGACCGGCACCACAAAACCGTGAAACGGGCCTTGAGCCACCCATTGACACCTTCTAGCGTCCACCGGGCGAGTGCGGAATACACCGGAAACGAGGGGAGAGCGAAATGGAGCGTGTGCAGCCCTGTGCCGGGGCCGGGTGCGACCGCAGGCAGCGCGCGGGCCACGGCAGGCGCAGCGCGGCGGGAGGCGGCCGCCTGTGCCGGGTGTGCCGGCATCAGCTCGCGGCGGAGCTCGCGGAGCTGCCCCGGCTGTACAGCGCCTGCGAGCAGGTGCTGGGCGGCGGGCGGCAGGAGGCGGCCGCGGGGCAGTCCCCGAGCGCGCCCCCGGGCGGGATGCCGTTCAACACCGCGGCCTGCGAGGCGCGTTCGTCCATCGTGGCGGTGCTGAGCTCCTGGTCGTCACTGGTGGCCGAGGAGCGCGGGCCGGCCCGGCCGCGCCGCACCGTCCGCGATATGGCGGCGTTTCTCTCCCGGCACCGCGAGTGGCTCGCGCGGCACCCGGCGGCGGGCGACGTGAGCGGCGAGATCTCCCATCTGGCGCGCTGGGCCTACCGGGTGGCCGACCCGGATCCGCAGCGCCGGGTGCCGGTGGGCAACTGCGCCGAGAGCGGCTGCACCGGCTCGCTGGCGGCGTACGTACGGCCCCAGGCGCCGGGCAGCACGGCGGAGATCCGGTGCGACGCCGATCCGGAGCACCGGTGGACCGGCGAGGAGTGGACCCGGCTCGGGCACCGGATGCGGCGCCACTCCCCCGCACCGGCGGCGGGAGAGGGGCCGGTCACCTGGCTGACGGCGGCCGACATCTCCCGGCTGTGGCACCTTCCGCAGGGCAGCGTCTACCGACTGGCCAGCGAGCGGCGCTGGCGCCGCCGCAGCCGGGGCGGCCGGACGTACTACCACGGCACGGATGTGACGTCGGCCCTCCAGCGCCGCGAGCAGCGCCAGACGTGAGCGGTGCGGCACCGGCGTGCGGTCCAGGGCGTGCCCGGCGTCTCCTGCGGTAGGTGCCACGGTGCCCCGTCAGGGACGCGGGGCCCGTGTCCATCGGGGCCGCAGACCGCGACGAGACAGCAAGGGGCAGCCCCGGCCCGGCGCCATCCGCCAGGGCCCCCTCTAGACCTGGCCGAAGGTGAAGCCGACGCCGCGGACGGTACGGATCCAGGCGCCGGAGCCGAGTTTCCGCCGCAGCGTGCTCACATGGGTGTCGATGGTCCGGCTCACCTGGGAGCAGTCCGCGTGGTGGCGCATGGGGTCTCCCCAGATCTCCGCCATCAGCCGCCGGCGCGGAATGACCACCCCGGGATGGCTGGCGAGATAGTGCAGCAGATCGAACTCCTTGCGGCTGGTCGCTATCCACCGGCCGTGCAGCCACACCTCGCGCGTGGCCGTGTCGATACGCAGCGGGCCGCGTTCGACGACCGGTTCGGGCGGCGCGGGGCGGCTTCGGGCGCGCCGCATGACGGCGTCGATCCGGGCGATCAGCTCCCGGAAGCCGTACGGCTTGTCCAGGCAGTCGTCCGAACCCGCCTGCAGTCCGAGCACCCGGTCCAGTTCGGTGCCGCGGTCGGTGAACGCGATGATCGGGATGTCGCAGGCGGCGCGGATGCTCCGGCACACCTCCAGGCCGTCGATGTCGGGCAGCTCCAGGTCGAGCAGCACCAGATCGGTGTCGGCATAGGCCCCCAGGGCCCGGGCCCCCGTGGCGGCCGCCGCGACGTCGTAGCCGTGCCGCCGCAGACCGCGGACCAGGGACTCCGCAGTGTCTTTCTCATCTTCAACTACGAGCACATGCATGGCGTTCCCCAGTGTCGAAGCGCGCACCGGCCCGAGGGGGCGGCGCGCGGATGCGCCCTCGCGCGAGCTCCTGCGCGAAGGCGCAGTCGTCTCACACCGTGCCAGGCCACTATAACAAACCAACTGGGCTGTTTTTCAAGGGGAATTCACACCCCCCTACGCCCCCCAGGCCCTCTACCCGACCACAGAGATGTGCGGTACAACCAAGACTCAGCCGGTTTTTCCCCCGGGCGCTCACCCCCACGGGGAGGTCAGCCACGCGCGGCGACCACCCCCAGGGGGCACCTCTCCCAGGGAGAGGAGCGTCAAAGAAACAGCGCAACCGGTCTTGTTTACTTGATCTATTCCGCTTATCGTTACGCAAAGTGGCGACCGATGGCGGCGGGTGTCGATCCGCCGCCAGGGAAGAAGAGACAGGTGCTCCCGTGCAGCTACGCGCCGAACAGACTCGCCGCGCCCTCCTGGACGTCGCAGCCACGCTCTTCGACGCCAGAGGGCTCAGGGGAACCGGGCTGCTCGACATCGCCCAGCGGGCCGGCGTGAGCAAGGGCGCACTGTACTTCCACTTCTCCAACAAGGAGGAGCTCGTCCGCACGGTCGTCGACGAGGCCCGCGCCCAGGCCCACGGGTTGGCGCGGCGGCATCTCGGCAGGAACCCTTGCCAGCTGTCCGACATCGCCGCCTTCGTCACGGCGCTGACGCAGGAGCTGCGGCGGGACGTCGTGCTCCGCGCCGGGCTGCGGCTGGAGAAGGAGGCGCAGGAGTGCAGGCAGCTCCACGGGGGCGAGGACGGCGAGGACGGGGAGGGCGGCAGCGCCCGGCTCCAGGCCGGGCGCCCCACCCTGCTGGAGGAGTGGATGGGCTGCCTGCGCGACCAGTGCGCGGGCCATGACGGCGAAACCGCCCTGGCGGACCTGCTGACCGCCGTCACCGTGGGCCTGGAGTCCCTCGGCCGTGCGGACCCCGGCTGGTGGACCGAGGACACGGTGGAGGGCATCTGGAAGCTGCTGTGCGGGATGGTCCCGGAGGAGTCACCCGCCGGCCGCTCCGAGCCGGGGTGAGCCGGGCGCCGCAGTGAAGTGCCCCGCATGGTCGCGTGCCCACTCCGCGAAGCGGCGCGGGGGACGCCCCAGCAGCCGCTCCAGCGCGGGCTCGGTGCCGCTGCGCCGGCCGGCGCACGCCAGCAGCGCCTCCGCCAGTTCGGACCCGTACCGGCGCGCGTAGCCGTCCAGCGCCCGCTGGCGCGGCTCTTCGCGGCACTCCAGCTCCCGCCCCAGCGACTCCCCCAGCAGCCGCACCCGTTCGCGCGCGGTCAGTTGCTCGGGGCCGGTCAGCGGATAGGCGCGGCCGCGGTGTCCCGGGCCGGTGAGGGCGAGCACGGCCGCCTCCGCCACATCGCGCGGGTCCACACAGGCGGCGGGCACGTCCGCGGGCCAGGTCCGCACGGTGTCCCCCGCGCGGACCGCCGGGGCCCAGCCGAGGCTGTTGGACATGAAGGCGCGCGGCCGCAGCAGCGTCCACTCCAGCCCGGACTCGCGCGTCAGCCGCTCGGTGGCGCGCTGCCAGCGGGTGATCATGTCCTGCGCGTCCGCGTCCGCGACGCCCTGCGCGGACAGCTTCACCGCGCGCCGGACCCGCGCACCGCGCGCGGCCTCCAGCAGAGCGGCGTCGTGCGCGGTGGTGCGCGGGTCGCCGGTGACGACCAGCATCGCGCGCACCCCGCGCACGGCGGCCCGCAGCGAGGCCGGGTCGGCGTAGTCCCCCGCCGCCACCTCGCAGCGGCCCGGCGGCGGGACGAGGCGGTCGGGGCTCCGGCTCAGCAGCCGTACGGCGTGCCCCGCGCGGGCGAGTTGGCGGGCCGCCGCCCCGCCCACCGTGCCGCTCGCTCCCGTCACCAGGATCACGGCTTCCTCGAACACAGCTCTCCCCGTTGCGTCAGACGGCGGTGGGCTCGTACTCCATCTCGACGGCGATCCGGGCCCCCCGGTCGTGCGAGACATCCAGCGCGACCAGCACGGCGGGCACCGCGATGGCGGGCAGCACATGCCGGAACAGCGTCGCCACCCGTGCCTCCATCGCCTCCGGGCCCTCGCTCGCCTGGACGACGAGCTGCACGCCCACCCACGACTGGAGGGTGAAGGTGGCCGTCTCGACGGGGTCGACGTGCGGCAGCAGTTCGCCCCGGGCACGGGCCTGCTCCAGCAGCCCGGTCGAGAGGGTGATCCAGGAGTTCCACGGGCCCTTGACCATCCGCTCCCGTATGTGCGAATCCGCGCTGAGCCGGACCCCGGCCCGCAGCAGCGGATCCCGGAAGGTGCGGTGCGCGAGGAGCATGCCCAGGTCCGCCCACTCCTGGAGCTTGCTCGGGCGCTCCGGCACCGCGAAGTCCCGCACCTGCTCGTCCAGTACCGTCTGGAGCAGCTCCTCCTTGGAGGTGAAGTGGAAGTACAGGGCGCCCTTGGTCACCCCGGCGCGGGAGATGATCTCGGATATGGTGCTCGCTCCGTACCCGAGCTCGGCGAAGACCTCGGCCGCGGCCTCCAGCACCTGGCGGCGCGTCCTCAGTCCGCGTTCCTGCTGCGCCATTGCACATCTCCCACTTCCGCCGACGAGCGCGGGCGGCGGGGCACCCCGCCGACTCCCGGCCTGTAGAAACAAAACCAAACGGAAAGTATGTTACACGCTCATCGACTCCCCGGCGCCGCTGTGCGCCCAAGTGTTCCGCGAGCCCCGCGTTCCCGCGCGCTCAGCCCGGCGCCGCGCGCCCGAGCAGAACCGGAACGGAGCGGTGCCCGTGGGAGATGAACGACTCCAGGGGGACGAGCTCCTCCTGATCCACCGCCAGCCGCAGCCCGGGGAAGCGGGCGAAGAGCGCGGGCAGCGCGGTGCGCGCCTCCAGCCGCGCCAGCAGGTGCCCGAGGCAGTAGTGCACCCCGTGGCCGAAGGCCAGGTGCTCCTGGCGGGTGGGGCGGGTGACGTCGAACTCCCCGGCGCTCTCCCCGTGCACGGACGGATCGCGCCCCGCAGCGCCCGGCGAGACCAGGATCGGCTCCCCCTTGGCGATCACCCCGCCCGGCACCGGGATGTCCTCGACCGCGTAGCGCAGCGGGATGTAGGAGACCGGCCCGGCCACCCGCAGGGTCTCCTCGATCACGTCGTCCCAGCCGGCTGCGCCGGAGCGCACCTTCTCCAGCTGGTCCGGGTGCCGCAGCAGGGCGCAGACGGCCTGGTCGAGCAGGTTGACCGTGGTCTCGTGGCCGGCGCCGATGATCAGCAGCACGGTGTCGACGAGCTCCCGCTCGCTCAGCCGGGCCCCGCCGCCCTCGCCGTCGCGGGCCGCGATGAGGTGGCTCGTCATATCCGCGCCCGGGGCCGCCCGCTTGGCGGCCACCATACGGGCCAGAATCCCGTACAGCTCGCGCTCGTTGGACCGGGCCGCGGTGGCGGAGGTCGTGGTGGTGAACATCACGTCGACACGCTGCCGCAGCTCCCCGCGGACCCCGGCGGGCACGCCGAGCAGGTCGCAGATCACCTTGATCGGCAGCGGGTACGCGAAGGTCTGGCGTAAGTCCACCGGGGTGTGCGGATCGCCTCCGGCGAGCCCGTCGAGCAGCTCGCCGGTGATCGCCTCGACGGTGGGGCGCAGCGCGGCCACCCGGTGCGCGGTGAACGCCTTGGAGACCAGCCGGCGCAGCCGCACATGGTCGGCGCCATAGGCGGTGAGCATGTTCCGCACGGACACCCAGAACGCCATCGGCCAGTCCTCGTCCACCTCGCCGTTGATCCAGACGGGCCAGTGCCGGTAGGCGTCCTTGGAGACACGCGGGTCCAGCAGCAGCTGCTTCACCAGGTCCCGGCTGGTGACCGCCCAGGCGACCACGCCGCCGGGCAGCTCCACTCGGGTGGCCGGGCCGCGCGCCCGCAGGCGGTCCCACTCACCGGGCAGATCGCGCCCCGCCGTGTCGAGTGCGACCGGACAGACAGCTCCGCTCACGATCCGATACCCCCTCAGCTCCCGGTACCTCCAGGTCATCCCGCCGCGGCGGCGAGCCGACGGCGGGGTACCCGAGAAGACTTCCCCGTACCCGCTTGAAAAAAACCGGCCGTTCAGTACTCTTTGAGTGTTCCACCTTCGCCATCCCCACCCATTTCCTAGGGAGATGACCATGCTTGGAACGACTCTCTCAGCGCACTTACCGGACTCGCCGACACCGCCCTGCGGCCCCGGCCTCACCGCGACCGTCCCCCGGGAGCTGGTGCATCGCAGCGCCGTCGCCGAGGTCTTCCTGACCGGCAGTGCCCAACCGGAGGAAGGGGGGTTCACCCTCACCGGCCAGTGGCCGCGGGCACACGCCTTCTTCACCGACGACACCGGCCCGCGACACGATCCGCTGATCGCCGCGGAAACAATCCGTCAGGCCGGTCTTTATCTGGCCCACACCGCCTTCGATGTGCCCCTGGGGCATACCTTCCTGCTGCGCCGCATGGACTTCGCCACCGTCCAGGAGCAGCTGGCCATCGGAGCCCAGCCCACCGACATCACCCTCGACGCCGTCACCGGCCAGGTGCGGAGGCGGCGCACCTCCGCCACGGTGGAGCTGCGCTTCACCATCCACCGCGACAACCGGGTCGTGGCCACCGGCGGCGGCGAGTTCAACTGCCTGGCGCCGGAGGTCTACCGGCGGATGCGCGGGCCGTACGCACAGGCCGACATCCACGCCCTGACCGACAGCCACGCGCCGCTGCCGCCGGCCCTCGTCGGACGGCAGGCCCACAAGGACGTGGTGCTGGCCGCCACCGCCCTGCCCCACCAGTGGGTGGTGTGCCCCGACCCGCGCAACGCCGTGCTCTTCGACCACGCCGGGGACCACATCCCCGGCATGGTGCTGCTGGAGGCCGCGCGGCAGGCGGCACACACCATGTTCGCCCCGATCGACTCCCGGCCGCTCGCCGTCTCCATCCACTTCGAGCGGTACGCGGAGCTCGACACCCCGTGCACCGTCAAAGCCCGCTGGATGGGCGCCGTCGACCCCTCGGGCACGGTGGAGGTGACCGGCCGGCAGGCGGACGTGACGGTCTTCACCAGCTACCTCACGGGGGTGGGCACACCGCGGCCCCCCGAAGCGAAGGAGGAGCAGCCCGCGCTCGCTCCCCGCCCGTCCCTCACCTGGCGCGTTCCCGCATGAGGACCGTCGTTCCCGGCCCGCGGGGGATGCCGGGGCCTGACTCCGCGGTCGCCCTCAGCCCTCCGGAAGGAGGCTAGCCGCCCCGGGCGGCGTCCCCGGAGCACGGGCTCCCGGAGCCGTGCCCGGACGTATCCCTTCTCCCTCGGTGGCCGCTCACACCGGGGGATCCCCGCTCTCCACCGCACCGGCCGGCCAGCGGCAGGGCCCCTGCCTCGGGCTTTAGCCGGGCGTTGCCGAGGCTTCGGGCGCTCCTGAGTGGATCCACTCCTGGGGGCCCGCGACACGCGCCGCAGACCCGGCGAGCGCCAGGAGGAGAGCCATGACATCCGCATCAGCCGTGCCGCCGACGGATGGCCGGGTGACCGACTACTACAGCGCGCTGGGGCCGCTGATCCAGCTCGCCTGGGGCGACAATCTGCACTTCGGGTACTGGGAGGGGCCGCAGGACCGGAGTTCGCCGCAGGAGGCCACCGACCGGTTCACCGATCTGCTGGCCGGGCGGCTGCGGGTGGGGCCCGGGGACCGGGTGCTGGACGCCGGCTGCGGTGTCGGCCGTCCGGCGCTGCGGGTGGCGTCGTCCACCGGGGCCGCCGTGCTGGGCGTCACCATCAGCGAGCAGCAGGTCCGGCAGGCGACCGAACTCGCCGAGGCCGCACAGATGTCCGGGCAGGTGTCCTTCGCGTACGCCGACGCGATGGACCTGCCCTTCGAGTCCGGCTCCTTCGACGCCGTGCTCGCGTTCGAGTCGATCGTGCACATGGACCGCCCGAAGGCGCTCCGGGAGATGGCGCGGGTCCTCGCGCCCGGCGGACGGCTGGTGCTCACCGACACCTTCCCGGTGGGCGGCGGCACGGAGCCCCCGGACGGCGGCGCCAGCGACACCGGGAACGCCGGGAATGCCGGGAACACCGGGAACGCCGGAAGTGTCGCCTCGCTGGGCCGGATCGAGGACTATCCGGGGCTGGTCGCCGGCGCCGGTCTGCGGCTGGACGAGCTCACCGACGTCAGCGAGCACACCAAGTTCACGTTCATCCGGGTGCTTGAGCGCATCTTCCGCAGCCGGAAGGAGTTCGAGCGGCAGCACGGGGTCAGCGTTGAAGAGGTGTTCGAGTCCCTCAAGTCCGCGCACCCCCAGGCGTCCGTGGACGGAACCGCCGAGGTCGGATGCCTGATCATGGCCGCGCACAAGCCCTAGAAGGGCGTTAGACCCCCTTTAGCCACGGCGTCGACGGTTATTCCGCAGTTCGCCATCCGATGACCATGGGAGTTGAGCGTGACCGGCACTTTCGGCAGGGCCGACGATGGCGAATAACGAAGAGCGGCTTCTCGACTACCTCAAGCGCGTCACGACGGACCTGCGGCAGACCCAGCGCCGCGTGAAGGACATGGAGGCGGCCCGCCACGAGCCGGTCGCCATCGTGGGGATGGCCTGCCGCCTGCCCGGGGGTGTGCGGTCCCCGGACGAGTTCTGGGACCTTCTCGCCCAGGGCCGGGACGGCGTCACCGAGTTCCCCACGGACCGGAACTGGGATCTGGAGGGCCTCTACGACCCCGACCCGGACCACCCGGGGACGTGCTACACCCGCTCGGGCGGCTTCGTCGACGACGTCGCCGGGTTCGACGCCGCCTTCTTCGGCATCAGCCCGCGCGAGGCGCTGGGCATGGCGCCGCAGCAGCGGCTGGCGCTGGAGACCTCGTGGGAGGCCGTCGAGCACGCCGGAATCGATCCGGAGTCGCTGCGGGGCAGCCGGACCGGCACCTTCATCGGCTGCGATCACCTCGACTACTACTCCGACGCCTCCCAGGTCCCCGAGGGCTCGGCGGGCTACTTCACGACCGGCAACACCGCCAGCGTGGTGTCCGGGCGCGTGGCCTACCTCCTCGGCCTGGAGGGAGCAGCGGTGACGGTGGACACCGCCTGCTCCTCCGCCTCGGTCGCCATCCATCTGGCCTGCCGCTCACTGCGGCAGGGCGAGTGCGGGATGGCGCTGGCGGGCGGGGTCGCCGTGATGTCCTCATCGGCCCCGTTCATCGGCTTCGCCGACCTGCGCGCGCTCTCGCCGGACGGCAGGTCCAAGGCGTTCGCGGCGGGCGCCGACGGAATGACGATGGCCGAGGGCGTCGGCGTCCTGCTCCTGGAGCGGCTGTCCGACGCGCGGCGCAGCGGGCACCAGGTGCTGGCGGTGATCCGGGGCTCCGCGATCAACCAGGACGGCACCAGCAACGGGCTGACCGCGCCCAACGGCCCCTCCCAGCAGCGGGTCATCCGGCAGGCACTGGACGACGCCCGGCTGACGCCCACCGAGGTGGACGCGGTGGAGGGCCATGGCACCGGCACCACCCTGGGCGATCCGATAGAGGCACAGGCGCTGCTGGCGACCTACGGGCAGGACCGCCCCGCAGGACAGCCGCTGCGGCTGGGCTCGGTCAAGTCCAACATCGGGCACACGCAGATGGCAGCGGGCGCGGCGAGCGTCATCAAGATGGTGCTGGCGATGCGGCACGGCGTCCTGCCCGCCACCTTGCACGTCGACGAGCCGACGCCGGAGGTGGACTGGTCGTCCGGTGATATCGAGCTGCTGACGGAGCGGCTCGCGTGGCCCCCGGCCGGACATCCCCGCCGCGCGGGGGTGTCCTCCTTCGGCATCTCCGGCACCAACGCCCACATCGTCCTGGAGGAGGCGCCCGCGGAAGAGGCGCCCGAGGGGGACGAGGGAGACGGGGGCGGGGC
>NZ_JAAKZZ010000869.1 GCF_011045075.1 Streptomyces boncukensis | reverse complement strand
CTCCCCCTTCCGGCCCCCGGCCCCCGGTCTCCGGTCTCCGGTCGTACGCCCAACGACGGAGGCCGGGGGCGAAATGCCGCTCCGGCTCCGGCCGTTGAACCCGGGTGAGTGTGACGATACGGAACGTCACACCATATCACGCCGGAGGAGGAGCCACCATGACGGTCCAGCTCAACCACACCATCGTGCAGGCACGGGACAAGCGGGCCTCGGCCGAGTTCCTGGCCGGGCTGCTGGGACTGGAGGTACAGCCCGAGTTCGGCCCCTTCGTTCCGGTGACCGCGGGGAACGACGTCACTCTCGACTTCGCCGACAGCGGGGAGGGCGAGGAGATCATCGCGCGGCACTTCGCGTTCCTGGTGTCGGAGGGCGAGTTCGACACGATCTTCGGCCGCATCCAGCAGGCCGGGCTCACCTACTACGCCGACCCGTACCGCACCCGGCCGGGGGAGATCAACCACAACGACGGCGGCCGGGGCGTGTACTGGCTGGACCCCGACGGTCACGTCCTGGAGATCATCACCCGCCCCTACGGAAGCGGCTCCGCCGCCACGGACTAGGGGATGTGGTGGGAGTCCCGCACGGCTCCCGCGGGGCCGGCGGGCGCTGCCTCAGTCGCCGGCGGCGTCCCTGTCCTCGTCCTCTCCCTCGGGGCACGGCGTCCCCCGCGGCAGCTTGTACGGGGCCGCGATCCGGTACGTGCCGGCGCGCGGCGCCTCCAGCAGCGTCCAGGTGTCCGTGACCGGCTTGTCCTTGCCCTTCGGCGGTTCGCCGCCGAAGGTCGGCTCGGACTCGCGCAGACAGCCTCTGACGTTGCCGCCCGCGTGGTCCGGCGGCTTGATGCGCTCCCCGTCCTTGTCGACCAGGCCCAGCCACGGGGAGTACGGCACCCGGACGAGAACGGCGCCGCGCCGCCGCACCTGCACCGTCACGCCCTCCGCGTCGGCGCGGCGCACGGTGGCGGGCGGCGCGGCGAGCGGCAGCGGGTCGGTGACGGCGAAGAGCCGCCAGTTCTCGTCCGACCAGACCTCCCGCAGATACGGCGGCCGCTTCTTCACCAGCTGCGCCTCCGCGATACCGCCCGCGATGTCGGGGTGGTCGGAGGGCAGCACCACGAAGTGCACCGCCCAGCGCCGCAGCCACTCGTAGTAGTGCGCGGGGGTGAGGTGCTTCTCGTAGAAGAGCGGGTTGCGGTCGATGTCGGCCTGCCGGTTCCAGCCGCGCGCGAGGTTGACGTACGGCGCCAGCGCGGACGCCTCGCGGTGGCTGTTGACAGGCACGACCTCGACCCGCGCCCGGTTGGCGTGCCGCTTCTTCAGCTGGTGCACGAGCGGCGCCAGTTCCCGGGCCCAGGACGCGTCCGGCGTCGTGTGGATCACGTCCCAGCTCGGCTTGACGACCTGCCACCCGGCCGTGACGAACAGCGCGAGCGCCATCGCCAGCCCGCGCCGCGACCGCCAGGGCTTCCAGCCCCGTCCCACCACCACCGGCA
The DNA here is from genome assembly GCF_011045075.1 of Streptomyces boncukensis. Taxonomy (GTDB): domain Bacteria; phylum Actinomycetota; class Actinomycetes; order Streptomycetales; family Streptomycetaceae; genus Streptomyces; species Streptomyces boncukensis. The sequence continues at coordinate 369 of NZ_JAAKZZ010000869.1, read as the reverse complement.
CAGCGGCCAGCAGCGCCACCGTCGCGAACAGCAGGCCGAGCCGCTCCACGTTGGAGCCGACCGGGGAGGGGATCAGCCAGGTCAGCAGGATCCCGAGGGCGTAGACGGCGGCCCCGATCCGGATCGCGACCCACTCCCGCGGCACCAGCAGCGTCACGAGCACGGCGCTCACGGCGGGCAGCACGAACGACCAGACTGGCATGGGCATGTCGCCCGAGAAGGGGAAGAGCAGCGCCGAGCAGGCCACCACGGCGGGCGGCGGCAGCGCCACAGCGAACAGCGCCGCCCAGCGCCGCCGCAGCAGCAGCACCGCCGCGACGACCTCCAGGAAGAGCCCCGCTATGGGGCTGGAGGCGGTTGCCAGCGCCC
>NZ_JAAKZZ010000868.1 GCF_011045075.1 Streptomyces boncukensis | reverse complement strand
TTGCTCGGTCAGCTCTACCACTGCCTGCACAACCGGCAGCTCTTCGACGAGCATCACGCATTCACCTCCTTCTCAGCAGCTCCAGCCGCCGCAGCTTGACTTCTTAGGCACGTGAGATGTCTCTCAGGGGCGCGGGGGCGCGGGGCCCGTGTTCACTGCACGGTCCACCGGACGCCCGCTACCCGCTCCGTACGCACGCGCCGGTCGCGCAGGCGTCGAGCCAGGCGTACCAGTCGGCGTCGTACCGCGTGCCGATGGTCCCGGTCAGATGGCGGCGGGCGGCCTCCCAGTCGCCCGCTCGGTACGCGTCCAGCACCGTGGCCACGTCCCCGGGGCGCTCCTCCAGCATGTACCGGACGGCCAGATAGCCCCAGCGGTAGACGCGGGCGGTGTCCCCGTTCCCGTAGGTGGTGTCGAACAGTTCGCTGAGCGGATAGGTCTTCCGGCCCGCCTCCTCGATCGCCTCGTCGTAGCGCAGCCCGCGGTACGAGTACGAGATGTACTCCGCGATGCCCTCGATCCACCAGACGGTGGGGGTGGACACCCCGGCCTCGAAGTCGCCGTACATCGTGAACCGGCCGTCGAGGTAGTGGGTGTACTCGTGGTTGAGGTTCCAGATCTGGAATCCGGGGCGCAGCCACTCCGCCTCGTAGGCGATGAAGCGGGGGAGGTTGCCGTCGGCCGACGGGTCGCCCTCCAGGTACATGCCGCCGTTGTCGGTGTCGATGCCGTAGATGACGCCCGCGTACGTCTGGTAGTCGGTGCTGGAGTCGAAGACGACGACCTCGACGCGGGTGTTCCTGTCGTCCCGCACGGGCCCCTCGTGCCGGGTGACCCGGTGGAAGTACGCGTCCTGGCCGCGCAGGCTGGTGCAGGCGGAGCGGACGTTCCCGGCGTCCATGTCCTGGGCGGCGAAGCTGATGCTGTCGCCGCATGGCGCCCGGTCGTCCAGCACGGCGGCCTTCAGCCGCTCGGCGAGGTCGCAGACGCCGTAGTACGCGCAGTTGTCCGCGTCGTACGCGTCGGCCATCTCCGCGACGCCCACCCACAGCGGGGCCGTCCGCCCGGTCATCGCGCTCGCGTCGAGCAGGCCCCGCGCCAGCGGGCGCACCTGCTGCCGCAGCGGCGCGTGCTGGAGGAACCGGCCCAGCTCCCGCCCGGCGTTGGCGGTGAGGTACGCGCGCTCGCCGCCCAGCAGGTCGCCGTGGTCCCGGGCGAAGGCGTCCAGGGTGTCCAGGACACCGGGGTCGCGCTGGACGGCCTGGCGGAAGTCCGGCATCTGGTGGCCGCGCCACAGCACCGTGTAGACGTTGTTGACGGCGTTGAGCATCCACCACTTGTCGTCGTAGGAGCTGTCGTAGCCGCGCAGCAGGCGCTCCACGACGTGCAGATAGCGGGCGTTCTCCGCGGCGCTGTCGACGAGGGTGACCGCCTCGGCCAGCGTCTCGCCGTTGGCGTCCGTGACGTCCCAGGCGTGCTCGGCGGCGAAGAACGCGTCCAGGCCGCCCCGGATCGCGGCCCGCAGCGCGGGCCCGTACTCGCCCACGTCCTGCTCGTGGTACCAGTGCACGTAGTAGCCGGCCCGCAGGAAGAGGGCGAGCTGCGGCATGCCGGTGCCGGCGTCGCCGGGGTAGTCGGCGGAGCCTTGGCGCAGCGCGTCGGCGGCGGTCACCATCTGCGCCTCCCGGAACGCGCCGCGCGCCTCGTCCCCGGTGAGGCCGAAGAGGGTGCCGACGCACGCGGTGGTCGAGGAGGTGATCTGCTCGACCAGCGCGGCGCCGGTGCGGGCGAAGTCGGCGGGGGAACAGGCGGCTTCGGCGGTGCTGTCCGGTGCGGCCCCGCGCATCGAGGGGCGGGGGTGGGAC
>NZ_JAAKZZ010000867.1 GCF_011045075.1 Streptomyces boncukensis | reverse complement strand
GGCGGGTCCCGGGGGCGGCCGGGGCAGGACGGGTCCGGTACGGCGGACGGACCGGCGGCCGGAAGCGGCCCGGCGGAGGCGCCCGGTACGCCGGAGGGCGGCGGCGCGGCCGGCGCCGGGGACGCCGCGGGCGGAGCGGCAGGCGCGGGCGGAGCGGCCGGGGTGTCCGGGGTGTCCGGGACGGCGGGGGTGCCCGGGACGACCGGGACGTCCGGCACCGGCGGCGTGCTGGGCGATCCGGCCGACCTCGGCGGGGCCCGCGGCGCCGGCACCGGCGGTGCCGCGGGGGCCGCGCCGGGCCGCGGGAGCGGCGGGCGCGCCGCATGGCGGGCCGCGGAGCCCCCCGGAGCACCGGTTTCCGGCGGGCCGCCGGCCTCCGCCGGTGGTTCCGCGTCCGCCCCGGACCGGGACGGGCGGCGTGGCGAGAACCGGACCCGGGACATGGCGCGCGGTGTGACGCGGAGGGCCACCCGAACGCTGAGGGAAACGTGATGGCGGACGACCGGGACGACTGGCTGGACGAGGAGACCGCGGAGCGCTTGCTGCGTGGTCTGCCGGTCGACTCCCAGCACACACGCCTCGACGTCCCCCAGGACAGCTGGTTCCGGGAAGCCGACCGGCGCACGGCGGAGCGGCTCGCCGCCGCGCTCGACGAGCTGGCCGCGGCCCACGCGCCGCCCCAGTCCCCCGCGCCCGGCTCGGCCTCCGTGGAACTGCCGGGCGAGGCCGCGGCGCTGGACGCCTTCCGCGCCGCGCGGCCCGGCGTGCTGCGCAGCGGCTCCGTCGGTGTGACGGGCCCCCGGGCCGATTCCGGTTCGGATTCCGCTTCCCCTTCCGGGAGCTCCCCGGCGCACGGGGCCGCGGGGGAGCGCCGGGCGCGCTGGACGGTGTACGGCATGGGGCACGGCGTACGGCACGGGACGCGCGCCCTGTTCGCGGGCAGCCCGCTGCGGGCCGGGTTCGCGATGGCGCTCGCGGGGTGCGTGCTGGGCGGCGTCGGGGTGGCCGCGGGCGCCGGCGTGCTGCCCACGCCCTTCGGCGGCGACGGCGCGCCTGCCGTGAGCGGCTCGCCGCTGCCCCGCCTGACCGACGGGTCGCCGCGAAGCAGCGCGGACCCGGAAGGCGACGACGGCACCCGGCGCACCCCGGGCAGCCCCGGCACCGGGCAGAGCGGTTCCGGCGCCTCGCGGGACACCCGCGGCGGGGACGACGCGCCGCGCTCCGGCTCCCCCCAGGCCGGCCCCGGCGGACAGGATGCGCGGGACGGCGACGGCCGCCGTGACAACGATGGCGGAGCGCCGGACGCCGACGGTGGTCCGGACCAGCCGGGCGGCTCCGGCCCGGACGCCCGCAAGCGGGCCCTCGCCTCGGCGCTGTGCCAGGCGTACGGCGCGGACAAGCTCGGCGGGAAGGACCGCCGCAAGCTGGAGCGCGCGGCGGGCGGTGGCGCGGCCGTGCAGAAGTTCTGTGCCAAGCACGGCGGTTCGGGCGGCGGCCCGGCGTCGGGCGGAGCCGGCAACGGGGGCGGCTCGGGCGGTCCGGGCGGTTCCGGTGGTTCCGGCGGCCCGGGCGGTTCCGGCGGCCCGGGCGATCCCGGTGCGAACGGCGGTGGCCCCGGCGGAGCGGGCGGCAACCAGGGAGCGGGGGGCAACCACGGTCCCGGCGGCGGTCCCGGCGGCCCCGGCGGTGCGGGCGGCTCCGGGGGCGGCGGCGGAGACGGCTCGGGCGGCGAGGAAGGCCCCGGCGGAGCGGGCGGGAACCAGGGAGCGGGCGGCAACCACGGTCCGGGCGGCGGCCCCGGAGCCGGGGGCAATATCGGCCCCGGCGGCGAGACGGCCTCCCCGGAATCGAGCATGTCCCCGAGCGCGTAGCCG
>NZ_JAAKZZ010000866.1 GCF_011045075.1 Streptomyces boncukensis | reverse complement strand
GCCGGGGCCGGGGCTCGGCTGAGGGTTCAGCTGATGCTGAGTCCCTTGCCCTGCAGCCAGGGGATGGGGTCGACGGCCGAGCCGCCGCCGGGGCGTACCTCGAAGTGCAGGTGCGGCCCGGTGGAGTTGCCGGAGTTGCCGGAGTAGGCGATCGTGTCACCGGCCTTGACCTCGCCGGAGCGGATCTTGGTGCTGCTGAGGTGGCAGTACCAGGTCTGAGTGCCGTCCTCGGCGGTCACTATGGCCATATTCCCGTACGACATGTCGTACTTGGTGGTGACCACGCCGTCGGTGGCGGCGTGCACGGGCGTGCCGTAGCTGACGGGGAAGTCGATGCCGGTGTGGATGGACATCCAGTTGACGCCCGCCTGACCGTAACGGGCGCTCAGCGTGTGGTTCTTCACCGGGATCACGTACTTGGGCCGCATCGCCTCCTTGCGCGCGGCCTCCTTCGCCTTCCGCTTCCGCTCGGCCACCTGGCGCTGCTTGAGGTCGATGCGCTCCTGGGTGCGGCTGGCGCGGTCGGCGAAGTCGTCGGCGTCGGCGGAGAGTCCGGCGAGCTGGGTGTCCAGCTTGCTGTTCGCCTGTGAGGGCTTGACCTCCTTCTCCGGCGAGCCGGACGCCTGGGGCGGGGGATCGTCGCCCCCGTCGCCGCTGCCGCCCAGCACGGTGGCCGCGGCGGCCCCGGCGACACCCAGTACGGCGACGGACGGCACCGCCACGGTGAGCATCGCACGGCGCCGGGGCTTCGGCTTGGGGGAGCGGCGGCGCCCGCGGGCGGCGGACGGCGGGGCGGCGACCGCCTCCAGCGCCGCGGTGTCCGGGCCCCCGTCGCGCTCGCGGTCGTGCCCGCCGTCGTGTTGTCCGCCGTCGTGCCCGCCGTCGTCGGACTCGTACGCGTCGTACGCGCCGTACGGCTCGTACGGTGCCGCCGGGGACTCGGGGGCGGCGAACATCCCCTCCGCGCCGGGGCCGTGCAGCTGGAACGTGTCGGAGACGCCCCAGCCGGTGGCGGTGTCATACCCGTACTCGTGCTCCCGGCCGTACTGCTGACCTTGGTCGTGGCCGAATTCCTGGCCGTACTCCGGGCCGTACTCCTGTCCGTACTCCGGCCCGTAGTGCGGCGCGGTCTGCGTGAAGTCCCACTGCCCGGTCGCGTCCGGCTGACCGTAGGCGGTGCCCAGGGCGTAGGCGCCGTACGGCTCTTCCGGATAGGGGTACTGGTCCTGTGGCGCGGAGTGCGCGTACGCGGTGTGGCCGTCGTAGGGCTGCTGCTCGTGTCCCGCGTAGCCGTAGTCGGCCGTGGAGTGCTGTCCCGTGTCCCAGGGGGTGGTGTCCCAGCCGGCCGTCTCCCAGCCGCCGGTGCTCCAGCCGCTGGTGTCCCAGGCGGCGGTCTCCTGGATGCCGAAGGTCCACTGGCCCGTTCCGGGGTCGGCCGCGGGCATGCCCTGACCGCCCGGAAGGGCACCGAAGAGGGGGTCGCCGTCACCGTAGACACCGGGTGCCGGTCCGCCGTACACCGACTGTCCGTAGTCCGCCGCATACGCGGTGTACGAGAAGCCGGAACCGGGGTCGTCGGGACTGGGGACTCCCGACGGATGACGGTCGTTCACCACCAACTTCTCTTTCGCCTCGAAGACAGGGGCGGGGCGGAGCAGTGCGGCGCACTGTACCCGGCGGTACGCGACGGCGACAATCTTCCGGGGGTTTTGGTCACGAGGGAAAAGGGCAATCGGCCGTCTTTCGGTGGACTACGGGCGGGTAGTCGCCTCCAGATTCGAATTTCGTTCGAGAAAGAGGGGTGATCTGGCGGGGAGAGGCGGGGAGAGGGGCGTGCGGAGGGCCGCTCCGCGCGGTGGGACGGGGGCGAGTAAGGG
>NZ_JAAKZZ010000865.1 GCF_011045075.1 Streptomyces boncukensis | reverse complement strand
GGGGCGGGATGCCGCCCAACTGCCGCCTCGTCTACGGCCACATGGGCACCATCCTCGACCGGGCCCGGCACACCGGCGGTCTGCTGGTCACGGTCAGCTCGACGGCGGCGCTCGAATCCCTGCACCGCTCCGTGCCGACCGCCGTGCTCACCGACCTGGGCGTGCGCGAGGTGCTGGGCAACCACTACTTCCTCGGGTCCGGCTGCCTGACGTCCTGGGACCGGCTCGATGCGGGCCACCTGCCGGAGGGCGACCCCGAGTGGGCCGCACGGCAGGGGGCGGGGGCCGCGACGGCCGGGACCGGCCCGGGGGGCGGTCCCGGCGGCTTCCGCCCGGCGAGGGAGCGCGTATCGGAGCTGGTCGCGCTCTCGCGCGCGGCGGACGGCGGACTGCCGCCGCTCGCGCCGTACTACACGCCCGCGACAGCGCCCGGCTATCTGCCCGGCCTGCTGCGGCGCTACGGGCTGGGCCCGGACGGCGCGCCGCTGGCGGGCGCCGCGGGGGGCGCCGGTGCGGACGGCGGGCCCGGCGTCGTACGGCGGGCGCTGCGGGAGGCCGCGCGCGGCGCGTACCGGCACGGGGTGCAGCGCGTCGCCCCGGTGATCCGCCGGGTGGGGGAGCTGTGACGCGGGCGGCGGGCGGGGCGCCCGCGCAGTTCGATTCGGTCGATTCGGTCAGTCAGTCAGGAGCCAGCATGTCCGCACAGCCCTCCCGCGTCCTCGCGGTGATTCCCGCGCGTGGCGGGTCCAAGGGCGTCTCCGCCAAGAACCTGGCGCCCGTCGGCGGAGTGCCGCTCGTGGCGCGGGCCGCGCGGGAGTGCCTGGCGGCGCGGCACATCACCGATGTCGTCGTCTCCACGGACGACTCCGCCATCGCGGCCGCCGCGCGCGCCGCCGGCGCGGAGGTCGTGGAGCGGCCCGCCGACATCGCGGGCGACCTCGCGAGCAGCGAGGCCGCCGTACTGCACGCCATGGACGTGTTCGAGGAGCGGCACGGCGCGGCGTCGTCCGTGCGCGCCGTCCTGCTGGTGCAGTGCACCAGCCCGTTCCTGCTGCGCGAGGACGTCGGGGACGTCGCCGCCGCGGTGATCGAGGGCGGCGCGGACAGCGCGCTGACGGTCGCGTCGTTCCACGGCTTCGTCTGGCGGGAGCAGGACGCCGCGCCGGCGGAGGGGGCCCGCGGCGTCAACCACGACCGCTCCGTACGGCCGCGCCGCCAGGACCGGCCCGAGGACCTGCTGGAGACGGGCGCCGCGTACGCGATGGACGCAGCCGGGTTCCGCGCCTCGGGGCACCGCTTCTTCGGGCGCACCGAACTCGTACGGACGGACCCGGCGCGCGTCCTGGAGATCGACGACCCGCACGACCTGGCGCGTGCGCGGGCGCTCGCGCCGCTGCTGGACGCGCAGGCACCGAGCGGGCGCGGCGGGACCCTGCCCACGCGGGACGACGTCGACGCGGTCGTACTGGACTTCGACGGCACACAGACCGACGACCGGGTGTACATCGACGCCGAGGGACGCGAGACCGTCGCGGTGCACCGGGGGGACGGACTCGGCGTCGCCGCGCTGCGCCGCGCGGGACTGGAGCTGCTGATCCTCTCGACCGAGCAGAACCCCGTCGTCGCGGCGCGGGCCCGGAAGCTGCGGATCCCGGTGATGCACGGCGTCGACCGGAAGGACCTCGCGCTGAAGCAGTGGTGCGAGGAGCGCGGCGTCGCCCCGGAGCGCGTGCTGTACGTCGGCAACGACGCGAACGACCTGCCGTGCTTCGCGCTGGTCGGCTGGCCCGTCGCGGTCGGCGACGCGCACGACGCCGTACGGGCCGCAGCCGCCGCCGTCACCTCGCGGGGCGGGGGCGCGGGAGCCGTCCGGGAGATCGCGGGG
>NZ_JAAKZZ010000864.1 GCF_011045075.1 Streptomyces boncukensis | reverse complement strand
GGCGGGGGGAGCGGAACCGGGGCAGCGGTGCGGCCGGGTGCGCGCATCCGCCGCGCAGCGGTTCGCCGCCCGCGGGGCGCTGCCGCTGCTGCCCGCAGCGCTGTGCTCCGTGGCTCTCGGTGCGCTCGCGCTGACCCGGGACGCGTCGCCCTCCCTGCGGCACACCGTCGCGGTCGCGGGCGCTGTCACCGTGCTGATGGCAGTGCCCTGCGCGCTGCGTGCCCTCCCGCTGCCGCGTGCCCGCGCCGTCGCCCTGTGGGCGTGCCTGCTGACCGGGCTGGTGCTGTTCTCCGGCCGTCCGCCGGGGACGCACGCGGCCTTCGGCGTGTCCGGTGCGGTGCTGGGACTGTCCCTCGGCGTCGCGCCCGCGGTCTGGTGCGCCCGCTGGTTCGCCGTACGGGCCCGCCGCAGGCTCGCCGGCAGCGCCAGTCTGGAGGAGTTCGCCGCCGGCGTACGTCCGCTGCTGGCCGCGGCCGTCGCGCTGTTCGGCTGTGTGCTGCTGGGCGCCCTGTTCGCCGCGCGCGCGGTGGCCGGTGACGGCTCGCTGTTCGCGGTGGCGGCGCTGGGGGTGCTGCTGTTCACCGCCCTGCTGCTGACCGCGCACGGCTTCGGGACCGCCGCCGCGACGGGGCTCGCCGCTGCCTGCGCGCTGCTGTCCGCCGCCGTGTTCGCCGCACCGCTCGCCGTACCGTCCGCCGCTCCGGTTGCCGGGGGCGTCTGGACGGCGCCCGCCGCGCCCGCCCTGGCCTGCGCCGTCGCGGAGCTCGGCCTGCTGGCGTACGCCCTGCGCGTGCTGGCGGGCGCCTCGGCGCACCACCGGGCCGCCGCGCCCGCTTGACCCTCCGCACCGCCTTCCGTGCGCGGCCCCGCCCCGGGCCCGCGTACGCGACCGTGGAACACCGAGAAGGAGCAACCCCGCATGACCACCGCTGATTTCCTCCACCTGACGCGACCACGCGTGACGTCGGCATCCCGTCCGCTCCGTTCGCTCCGTTCGCTCCGTCCACCCCGTCCGTCCAGCGCCCGGCCCGCGGAACGGGAGGGCGTGCGATGAGAGTGCTGCTGCTGGGAGCCTCCGGCTATCTGGGCCGGTTCGTCGCGGACCGGCTGCTGGCCGACCCCGCTGTACAGCTCACGGCGCTCGGCCGGAGCGACGAGGCGGACGTACGGTTCGACCTGTCCACCGGCAGCCCGGGAGCGCTGACGCGGTTCCTGGACGCGGTGCACCCGGGGGTCGTCATCAACTGCGCGGGCGCCACCCGGGGCGGTGGCCGGGAGCTGATCCGGCACAACGTGGTGTCCGTCGCCACCGTCTGCGAGTCGCTCCGCCGCAGCGGCTGCGGTGCGCGCCTGGTGCACCTGGGCTGTGCCGCCGAGTACGGCCCCTCCCAGGCCGGTTCGTCCACCGGCGAGGACGCGGTGCCGCGCCCCGGCGGCCCGTACGGGGTGAGCAAGCTCGCCGGTACGGAGCTGGTCACCGCCTCCGGGCTGGACGCGGTGGTGCTGCGGGTGTTCTCGCCCATCGGGCCCGGCACGCCCGCCGGTTCGCCGCTGGGGCGGCTCGCAGAGGCGATGCGGCGGACCATGCAGCAGGGGGACAGCGAGCTGAAGCTGAACGGGCTCGGGGTGCAGCGCGACTTCGTGGACGTGCGGGACGTCGCCCGTGCCGTGCACGCCGCCTCGCTCTCCGCCGCGCAGGGCATCGTCAACATCGGCACGGGGCGCGCGGCGCGGCTGCGGGACGTCGCCTCGCTGCTCGCCCGCGTCGCGGGCTACACCGGCGCGGTGCACGAGCACGGCGTGGCCCCCGGCGGCCAGCCCGCGGGGGCTGTGGCGGGTCCGGGGGCTCCGGCGGGCGCCGGCGCCGCGGGCGCTCCGGGTGCTCCG
>NZ_JAAKZZ010000863.1 GCF_011045075.1 Streptomyces boncukensis | reverse complement strand
CCCTTCGGCCGTGCAGCCGGCGGCGGTGACAGCGACGGCGAGGAGGACCGCCGCCGCGGCGGCGGTCCTCGTGTTCATGTCGTCCCCCTCAACGCGCCTCCCCCTCCCGGCCCGGCCCGGCCCCGGCGACCTTTTCACAGGGCTCACAGGTCTCACAGGTCTCACAGGTCGGCGGGGCTGACGAAGGTGTAGCCGAGCGCCTTGATGCCCTCGACCGTCTCCCGCAGCGGCTGGAGCGGATAGCTCGGGTGGTAGAAGAAGCTGGCGAACCCGTCCCGGACGGCGAGGTTGGCCCGAGCCGAGTCGACGAGGTCGGCCGGCAGCCGCGGCGGATGGTTGTTCTGCGCCTCCGGCTCGTAGTTCCCGATGTTCTCGGGGAGGACCTTCGTCCCGTACACATCGCGCACCACGTACGGGAAGAACTGCCCGATGAAGCGGTTCGGGTCCGACGGGGTGCCGCTCAGCGTCCCGGCGAAGTACAGCGAGCGCTCCAGGCGGGCCGGGAAGGCGTCGCCGAAGACCCGGTAGTCGGTGGCCGATGCCGCGTAGTGCGGGGTGGTCCACAGCTCCGGCTTCGGCAGGCCCGCCGCCGCGAACTCCGCCAGCGCGCCGGTGACGCGCCCCCGGGCCCACTCGGCGGAGTCCTCGGCGACCGGGCCGTCGTGGACGACGTTGTCCCCGTCGTCCACATGCGCCCGGTAGAACTCGAAGTCGTCTCCGCTCACGCCGTTGTACGGGTTGGAAGCGGTGCCGTACTGGTGCGTGTAGCCGTGGCTCATCAGGACCGCGCCCTTGTCGAGCATGTAGCGCAGCGCGTCGACCAGCTCCGGCCGCTCGGAGAGCCTGACCGTCTCCGGGACGCCGTCGTTGTAGGCGCCGTTGGGGTCGGTGTAGACGGGGATCACATTGATCCCGAACGGGACCCGCTCCTCGTGGAGGTAGTCGGCCATGGCGCGCAGCCGCGCAGGCTCCGATACGGGGCTGATGTCCTCCAGCCGTACGAGCGCGCGGTGCCGCTCGGAGGTGTCCGGGGCGAGGGCGTCGAAGAGCAGGTCCTCAAGGACGATCACACGGTCGCTCTCGGAGACGTAGGCGAACGGGATCTCCCCGATGTAGGTGAGGTTGGACGAGCGGACCGCCCAGCCGAAGGTGTTCCCGCTGGAGGTGTCCAGGCCCTCGGCGAGCCGGGTGACCGGCGGATACCCGTCTCCCGTCAGCACGTTGGGGCGCAGCACGCCGCCGTCCTGCCCCGCCGGGACCTTCCGGGTGAGGGGCCGCTCCTTGTACGTCACCCGGGTGACGGTGCCGACCGAACCGCCGTCCTCGTAGTACGACGTCGTCGGGTCCCAGCCGTACTGCTGCTTGAACCGCTCCACGCCGACCTGGTTGGCCATGTTCCAGATGTTGGCGCCCATCCAGATCACGGGGGTCCCGCTGCCCAGCGCGTCCTGGTAGAAGGCGGCGGGGACCTCGTCCGGTGTGCCGCAGCAGTAGTAGGTCGAGCCGATGTAGATCACGGCCGTGTACGGGTCGAGCATGCCCGGGGTGTACTCCGCGACCGGCTTGGCCGTCACGGAGCCGAAGTGGCCGCCGAGGTTGGACACGGCCATCGCGTACAGCTCGCCCAGATGCCCGTAGGCGCCCGCGGTGTCGTAGAGCACGAGCGTGGTCGCGGCGGCGGCCGGGGCGCGGCGGGGCGCCGTCGGGGGCACCGTACGGGGCGCCGTACGGGGTGCGGCCGTCGCGGCGGAGGGCGGCACCGCGTCGGCCGGGGCCGCGGACGGCGCGGTCTGCGGACCGGGCCTGGCGCGCCGCGCCCGGTCCGCCGCGAGCTGGGCCTTCGCCCAGCCCTTGAGCTCCGCGCTGCTCAGTCCCGACCGGGGTCCGGG
>NZ_JAAKZZ010000862.1 GCF_011045075.1 Streptomyces boncukensis | reverse complement strand
GTGGGGGGTTGGGGTCGCGCGTGAAACGCGTGGAGGTGTAGCGGACAGGAGGGACATGCCATTGAGAATGGGCATGTCATTGCGACGGTACGCGCGTAGACCGGTGGCGCGGAAGACGCCACGCCCGCTGCCGGTGGTCTATTCCTGCGAAATACTGACGGAGCTGCGGTTATCTTCACCGCTGGCAGAAACTTTCTTCGAAACAGCCGAAGTACGGGCGAGGAACAAGCGAAAGGTCGGCACGATGGACGAGTTCGGGCCCGAAGGTCTCGATCTGGAGCGGGAACTGGCGGTGTTTCTGCGCCGCGCCCGCGCCACCTCGGGGGAGATGGCCCGCGAGGTGCACCCCGACCTGGAGCCCGGCGCGTACGGCCTCCTGATGCGGCTGGAGGAGGCAGGCCCGCAGCGCGCCACCGACCTGGCGTGCTACTTCGGCGTCGGGAAGGCCACCATGAGCCGTCAGCTGCGCGCGCTGGACGGCCTGGGGCTGATCGTCCGCAGCCCCGACCCCGCCGACGGGCGCGCCTCGCTGGTCGAGCTCACCGCGGAGGGGCGGGAGCGGTTCACCCGGGTGCGCGACGCGCGCCGCTCCCGCTACGCCCGCAAGCTCGCCGCCTGGGACCGCCAGGAGATCGCCGACCTGGCCCGGCTGCTGCACCGCCTCAACGAGCTCAGCGGTTCCGAGGACTGACCCGCGCGCCGTCCGGACCGTCCTCCCGCGTCCGGGACTCGCGCAGCTCGCTGCGGAGTTCGGGCGTGAGGACGTGCCCGGCGCGGCCCACGAACAGCGCCATGTGGTAGCCGATGGCGCTCATGTCGCAGTCCGGCGCCGCGTGCACGCCGAGCAGCGAGCCGTCGCCTATGGTCATCACGAAGAGCGCGCCCTCGTCCATGGAGACCATGGTCTGCCGGACCGGACCGCCGTCCAGCACCTGCGCGGCGCCCAGCGTCAGCGACCCGACCCCGGAGACGATCGTCGCCAGGTCGGAGCTGGAGCCGCGCGGCCCCCGGCCGCCGGGGCGGCTGGCCCCCGGGACGCGTACGGGCGGCGCCGGGCGTCCCGTACCCGTACCCGTGCCCGCCTCCGCAGCCGGCGTCCGCCGCTGCGGCGGCGCGGCGGCGTCCGCACGGGCCTGCTCCGCCTGCTCCTGCTCTCGCTCCCGCTCCTGCTCCAGCTGCGGGTCCGAGGAGAGCAGGAGCAGCCCGTCGGACGAGACGACGGCGACGGAGCGGACCCCCGGCACCTCGTCCACCAGATCATCCAGCAGCCAGCGCAGATTCCGTGCCTCGGGGCTGCCGGACTTCGTACGTGCACTCGGCGCGTTCATGTGCGAGCCTCCTCGGCGGGGCCGTCACCGGCCTGGACCTGCTTGCGGTCCTCCGCCTGGTTCTCCGCGTGGTTCTCCGCCTGGTCCTTCGCGTGGTCCTTCGCCTGCTCCTCCGCTGACTCCTGCGCCCCGGCCTCGGCCGCGGCGTCCCGCAGCCCCGCCCGCGCCCCCTGCTGGAACCCGCCGAGCGTGCGCCGCAGCAGCTCCGCGCTGACATCGCTGCGCGGGCGCCGCGCGGGCGCGCCGTCCGGCGCGGGGTTCCGCGGGGTGCGCCGGGGCAGCCCCGTGGGAGTGACCTCGCCGCTGTCCGCGGGCGCGTCGCAGGACGGGGCCTCGTCGTCCGGCCCGTCCGCCTCCGCCTCCGCCTCCGCCTCCGCCTCCGTCTCCGCTTCGGTGCGGGCCGCGGACGGCGCCTGGTCCGCGGCCCGCGCGTGCTCGTCGACGGCGGTCGTGCTGAGCGGGGGCTGCCCCTTGGTGTCCGGCTCAGGCGGAGCCGAGAGCCTGGGGGAGGGGGGTCGCGCAGTTTCCGGCGCCCCTTCGGGGCGCTCCTGCGCTCGGGGGG
>NZ_JAAKZZ010000861.1 GCF_011045075.1 Streptomyces boncukensis | reverse complement strand
CTCCGACCCACACGAGAGTCCGCCCCATGTACGAGCTGTCCCGGATCCGCCTCTACTCCATCGGGCCCGCCGGCGCGCGTTACGCCGACACCGTGCTCGACCTTCGCGGGGTCGGCGAGCCGGTGCCCAGCCCGGCACCCGCGCAGGCGGACTTCTTCGAGGAGGAGCCGCAGGGCCCGCCCCGCCGCCCCGCGCCCGCCGGGGTGCTGTTCCTGGAGAACGGCGGCGGCAAGTCCGTCCTGCTCAAACTGATCTTCTCGGTGATGCTGCCCGGCCACCGCAACACCCTGGGCGGCGCCAGCTCCGGCGTGCTGCGCAAGTTCCTGCTCGCCGACGACTGCGGGCACGTCGCGCTGGAGTGGCAGCACACCCGCACCGGCGAGACCATCGTCGTCGGCAAGGTCAGCGAGTGGCGCGGCCGCCAGGTCTCGGGAGACCCGCGCAAGTTCGCCGAGGCGTGGTACTCCTTCCGCCCCGGCCCCGGCATGTCGCTGGACTCGCTGCCCGTCGCCGAGTCCGCCGCGCTGCGCCCCGCCGCCGAGGGCGCCTCGTCGGCCCGCGGCAGGCGCCGCACCATGAAGGGCTTCCGGGACGTCCTCATCGAGACCGGCAAGGCGTATCCGAACCTCGACGTCGCCTGGGAGGAGATCCACGAGCGCTGGAACGAGCACCTGACCGGCCTCGGCCTCGACCCCGAGCTGTTCCGCTACCAGCGCGAGATGAACGCCGACGAGGGCGAGGCGGCCGGGCTCTTCGCCGTCAAGAACGACTCCGACTTCACCGACCTGCTGCTCCGCGCCGTCACCGACACCCGCGACACCGACGGCCTCGCCGACCTGGTGCACGGCTTCGCGCACAAGCTCGGCCGCCGCGCCGAACTCACCGCCGAGCGCGACTTCACCGCGGGCTCCCTCGACCAGCTGCACCGCATCACCGAGTCCGCCGAGTCTCGCGGCCGGGCCCGCGAGGTGCACGCGGGCGCCGAGCGCCGCACCCGTACGCTCGCCCGCCGGCTCAGCGCCCGCGGCACCCAGGAGCGCGGCCGCGCCGCCGAGCTGGCCGAACAGGTGGGCGAGGCCGAGCGCACCGCCACCGCGGCCGAGGACGCCCGCTCCCGCTCCGCCCTCGTGGCCGCCGAGCTGGCCTACCGCCACGCCTCCCTGGCCCTGGCCGCTGCCGAGAAGTCCGCCGCCGCGCAGAAGCGCGAGCTGAGCGAAGCGCGGACGCTGCACTCCGCCTGGCAGGCCGCCGAGACGGTGCTCGCGCACCGCGCGGCCGCCGACCGCGCGGCCCGCGTCGCCGCCGCCATCCAGGAGGCCGAGCGGGACGCGGCCCCCGCGCTCGCGGCCCGCGCCCGCGCCGCGGCGCGGCTCGTCCGTGCGCTGAACGCCGCGGCCGAGGACGGCGAGCGGATCGCCGCGGAGGAGGAAGAGCGCTCGGCCGCCCTCCAGGCCGCCGGCGAGAGCGCGCACCGGGACGCCACGGCCGCCGCCACCGAGGCCCAGCGCGCCCGCAGCGAGACCGAACACCTCCGCCAGCGGCTCGCCGAGGTCGAACAGGAGACGGAGCAGGCCGTCCAGGCGGGCTGGCTGGACGCCGCAGGGGGCGAGCCGGTCTCCGACCCCGCTCGCGCGGCACTCGCCGCCAGCGACGCGGAACAGGCCGCTGTCGCGGCCTTCGACACCGCCCGCGAGGCGGCGGCCCGCGGCGCCGAACGGGCTCAGGAAGCGGCCGCGGAGCGCTCCCGCTCCGAACTGGCCGCGGCCCGTGCCGCGGACGCGGCCGAGGCCGCCGAGGGGGCGTACGCCGCCGAGCGGGCGACGGCCGAGGCCCTGGGCGCCGAGGAGCGGCTCGCCGAGCTGCTCGGCCTGCCCGGCCGCCCCCCGGGCC
>NZ_JAAKZZ010000860.1 GCF_011045075.1 Streptomyces boncukensis | reverse complement strand
GATCTCAGGGGCGCGTCGGGGTCGGGCCCCGATGTCCGCCGGCGTGCGCGGACGGGACCATAGGCGTATGAGCGAGGAACAGCAGGACGCCGCCGGGCAGGGCACCGCGGCCCCGGCCGGGCCCCCGGCGCGGCCCCGGCTCAGCCGCAGCCGTCAGCACAAGGTCGTGGGCGGCGTGTGCGGCGGCCTCGGCCGCTACTTCGACCTGGACCCGGTCATCTTCCGGGTGTCGCTCGCCGTCCTCTCCATCCTCGGCGGGCTCGGCCTGGTCTTCTACGGCTTCGCGTGGCTGCTGATCCCGGCGGAGGGCCAGGGTGAGAACGAGGGGCGGCGGCTGCTGTCCGGCCGGGTGGAGGGCAGCGCGCTCTCCGCGATCCTCGTGGCGCTCGTCGGCTGTGCCCTCTTCCTCGCCTCGCTGGACGGCTCCAGCGTGCCCTTCTCACTGCTGCTGGTGGGCGTGATCGCCGGTGCGGCGTACTGGTCCCGGCACCGCCGGCAGGCCGAGGCGGCGGGCGCGGAAGGGGGCGAGGTCGATCCGACCACGGCGCACGCCGTCGCCGACGCGCCCCCCGAGACCCAGGCGCCTCCGGTGCCCGGCGGCACCCCCTCCTGGTGGCGGGATCCGCTGTCGAAGGACGGGAGCGCCGGAAGAGCGGACACGGCGCACGCGCACGCCATCTATCTCTGGGGCCCGGAGGACGCCGCCACCTTCATGGACTTGACCGCGGCCGGACCGGCCGGCGGCTCCGTGCGCTACAGCGGCTTCCCCGGCCACGGCTGGCCCGGCGGCGCGTCCGCACCGGGTCCGTGGGGCCCGGCCGGTCTCCCCGGCCCGGCCGGGAAGGCCGGCGGCGTTCCGGGGAGACCGGGGCCACCCGGCGCGGGGCCCGGCCCCGGCCGGAACGGCGGCGACCGGCCCGCCGGGAAGGCGGCGCGCGGCGGCGCGCTGGGCGGGCTGGTGCTGCTGCTCGCCACCCTCGCCGCGACGATCGGAACGGCGGCCTCCTGGCAGGCCAACCCGGTGGGCACCGCACTCACGGTCGGGCTGAGCTGCGCGCTCGCCGTCTTCGGCCTGGGGCTCGTGGTCAGCGCCTTCGTGGGCCGCCTCGGCGCGGGCACCCTCGTGCTCGTCGTCCTCACGGCCGGACTGCTGACGGGCGCCGCTGCGCTGCCCAAGGACATCAGCAGCGACGTCCGCGACGTCCGCTGGGTCCCGGCCTCGGCACAGCAGCTCAAGCCGCGCTACGCGCTCGGTTCCGGCACCGGCGAGCTGGATCTGCGCGAGCTGAAGTTGAAGAAGGGCCAGACCGTACGGACCGCGGCGCGGATCGGCGCGGGTTCGCTCCAGGTGACCGTGCCGGAGAACGCCCTGGTGGAGGTCAGCTCGCAGGTGGGCGCCGGCGGCATCGAACTGCCGACGGGACGGGACCGGGACGGCGGCGTGACCACATACTCCTCGGGGGGCTTCCGCCAGGAGCACGACCAGATCCTCCGGCCGCTCGACGGCGCCAGGGCCGCCGGCACGATCAAGCTGCGGCTGAGTGTGGGCCTGGGCCAGGTCGAGGTCTTCCGGAGCGACGGGGAAGGGGTGGCCAAGTGACCAGGCACCGGTTCGAGCCCGCCCGGCTGCTGCTCGGGCTGGTGCTGCTGGGCGTGGCGGCGGCCTATCTGCTGGACGCCTCGGGGGAGTGGGACGTCCCCTTCTGGGTGCTGCCGGTGGTGCTGCCGGTGGCGATGCTGCTGGCGGGGGTGACGGCGGCGCTGACGTACGCGGCGCGGCGCGCGCTGGACCACCGCAGAGAGGGCCCGCCGCCCCCGCTGGGGGACATGCCGGTCGGCGACCTGCGGCGCGGCTATCGGAGCGGGACGGGGGAGGCAGCGGGCTCTGCAGACTCGGAGAGCCCGG
>NZ_JAAKZZ010000085.1 GCF_011045075.1 Streptomyces boncukensis | reverse complement strand
GGACGGGCGGAGAGGGAGGGCCGGACCAGTGGCGGCCGGTGAACTCGACTCGCTGCGCGGCACGCTCGTCCTCGACACGGCCAGCGGGCAGGCGGGCGTCCTGATGGACGTGATGCCGTACGCCCAGCGGCCGGGCTGGGCGGAACACCCGACGGCGTTCCTCCGCCCGGCCGGTGGCGGTCCGGAATGGTGCACGGACCCACGCAGCGTCAGCCCGCTGCCCGAGGGCGCCCGCACCGGAATGTGCGTCCACCTCTCTACAGCGCGGGGCCCCGACGGCAAGACCCGCTGCGCCGCGTGCCGCGCGCAGCTCTACCTCTAGGGGCTGTCCCGCAGAGACCGTACGCCGATGGACGGCCTCTTGCCAGGTGGTCGCAAGCAGGATCGATTACCCTGTGGAGCGTGCCGACCTCGATCTACCACGTGCGTAAGACCTCGCTCGGTCTCAAGCGCATGTACCGCATCTCCGCTGACGACGGGAACGGGAAGCCGGGCAAGGCCCTCGGCTACGCTGAGAAGCATCTGAAGATGTCCGACGAGCTGGACATCTATGGTGACGAGCAGCGCAGTGAGAAGCTGGTGACCGTCCGGGAGAGTTCGAAAGGCTGGCTCGCCGCTCTGACCGGTTACGAGGTGTTCGACCATGAGGGCCAGCTACTCGGCTCGTTCGGGGTGCTGCCAAAGAAGTCGGTCGACCGCACGACCTGGGAGTTCGAGCAGCCCGGCCTCGGTAGGCTCACTGGCACCGAGCGCAGCGTCCGGACTGCACGGGCCCGGCGGCTGCTGACGCTCTTCGACACGGTCGGAGAGATCGCCGGGGCCTTGGTGAAGTACCACTTCGACTTCACGCGGGACGGCCAGCCGGTGTTCAGCATCGACAAGCCTGAGGTGTTCGACGACTGGTACCGCCTGACCGTCTACGAGGATGCGGTCGACAGGCAGCCGCTTTTTGCGCTGGCGGTGACGATGGAGGCCCGGCAGCGAGGCTGAGGGCCGTCCCGTGATTGATCTTCGATGGGTTGCGGGGATGCCGACCGGAGTCGGGGCCGAGGTGGCTATGCGGCCTGGAGGAGGCTGTGGAGGCGGGCGATACCGAGGTGAGCCCCGGACCGGCGCCGGAACAACTGACGACACTGCCACGCCCAGAAGGAACGCCACCCACACCGCCCACCGTCCGGACCAATTCCACTCTCCGGACCGGCCTCCGGACCGCCGGCGCCTGTCCGGCCGTGGCCGGCCCGGGCCCGTGGCACGCGGAGGCCCTCCCCCCGAGCCTTCGGGAGAAGTGGTGGCCTCCCTGAGCCGGCGGCCATGGGCGCGCGGCCGTCAGAGGTCGAGTACCAGGCGCCGACCCCGGCAGCGGGACACGCAGATCATCATGGTCGCGTGGGCCTCCTGCTCCTCCTTGGTGAGGACGGAGTCGCGGTGGTCGGCCTCGCCCTTGAGGATGTCGGTCTCGCAGGTGCCGCACGTGCCCTCCGTGCAGGAGTACAGGACGGGGATCCCGGCGTCCTGCACGGTCTGCAGGACGCTGCGGTCCGGCGGCACGGTGAGGGTGAGCCCGGACTGCCTCAGCTCCACCTCGAAGGCGCCGGGGGAGGCCGCCGCCCGCGGCTCCGGCTCCTGGGGCGTGAACCGCTCGGTGTGCAGCGTGCCCGGCGGCCACTCGCGGCACCGCTCCCCGGCCGCGTCGAGCAGCGGCGCGGGGCCGCAGCAGTAGACGAGGGTGCCGGGTGCGGGGGCGGCAGCAGGGGCCAGAAAGGAGTCGAGGTCCGGCAGGCCGGTCTCGTCCTGCGGGGCGACCTGCACGTTGCCGCCGTGGGCTGCCAGCCGCTCCAGGAACGCCATCGAGGCGCGGCTGCGGCCGCCGTAGAGCAGCGCCCAGTCGGCTCCGGCCGCCTCGGCGGCGGCGGTCATGGGCAGGATCGGGGTGATGCCGATGCCGCCCGCGACGAAGAGGTAGCGGGCGGCGGGGCGCAGCGCGAAGTGGTTGCGCGGGCCCCGCGCCCGGACGCACGCCCCCTCGGCGAGCTTGTCGTGCACGTACGCGGAGCCGCCCCGGCCGTCCGGCTCGCGGAGCACCGCGATCTGCCAGGCCGAGCGGTCTGCCGGGTCGCCGCACAGGGAGTACTGACGGATGAGTCGACCGGCCCCGCCGCCCGCGTCGTCCAGGAGCAGGTCGATGTGGGCGCCCGGCTCCCAGGCCGGGAGCTCCCTCCCGGCCGGGTGACGCAGCGTCAGGCCGAGCACGTCCGACGCCTCGGCCGTCCTGCGGGCCACGACCAGCTCGCTCTCGTGCTCGCGCTCGTGGGCGGTGCGGTTCACGTGATCTCCCTGTCGTGGCCCACCGGGTGGGCGAGCATCCACTCCCACATCTCGACCGGGTCCCGTGCCGTGCGCTCGGCGCCGCAGTGGCAGACGCCGTGCAAGGTGTCGGTGCCCGCGACCCAGGCGATCCGGTAGACCTCGGCGGTGTGCTCGCCGCTCATCGCGCCGCGGCGGGGGCGTGGGCCGGCTGCGGCTCGCCCTCGGCGGCCAGCCGCGTCAGGATGCGGCGGGCGGCGAGACCACCGGTGTCGATGTTGATGCTCAGCTCCTGGTAGCCCTCGGGCTCGGTGTCCAGGCTCCGCTGGAGCAGGTCGAGCGCGTCGACGTCCTGCATGACCACGGTGTGGTTGAGGTCGTGGAGGAAGGCGGTGACGTCCTCGTCGTCCTGTGCGAAGTCCCGCGAGACGCACCAGAAGTCGTACACCCTGCGGTCGGTGGAGGGCGTGACGGCGTAGGTGATCTCGACGTGGAAGGCGTTCGGGTCGCTGCCGTCGGGCTCGGGCAGCACTCCCCTGGGGGCGATGCGGCTGTGCAGCAGATAGAGGCAGGGGGCGTGGTACTCGATGTCCTGCCAGCGGGTGATGCGCCCCTCGATGCCGGTGGAGCGCGCGTAGAAGGGCGGGCAGGCGGCGTCGTCCATGTGGCGGCTGACCCTCACCGTGCCCGCGCCCTCGTCCACCTCGGTGACGATCGGGGTCTCGGCGACCTCCGGGGTGCCGATGTAGCCGCCGTGCAGATACGTCTCGTGGGAGAGGTCCAGGAGGTTGTCGACCAGGAGCCGGTAGTCGCACTCGACGGTCTCCATGCCGCCGACGGTCCGCCACGCCGGGTCGGCCAGGTGCGCGGCCCGGGGTACGGCGTCCGGGTCGGCCGACTCCGGGTCGCCGATCCACACCCATACGAGGGAGTCCTGCTCGACCACGGGGTAGGAGCGCACGCGCGCGGTGCGCGGGACGCGCTTCTGACCGGGCACGGAGACACAGGTGCCGGTGGTGTCGTAGGTGAAGCCGTGGTAGCCGCACACGAGGGTGTCGCCGTCCAGGCGGCCGGCGGACAGCGGGTAGCGGCGGTGCACGCAGCGGTCGGCGAGGGCGACGGCCTCGCCCCCGTCCTGGGTGCGGTAGAAGACGATCGGTTCGTTGAGGATCGTACGCGCCAGCAGCTCACGGCCTATCTCGCGGCCGTACGCGGCGACGTACCACTGGTTGCGCGCGAACGCAGTCCTGCTGATCTGTCCCGTCGTGCCGGTCATGGCATCCCCGTCCCTCGGCGGTTTCCCCGGGGACCACCATCGGGACGGGGCCCGCGGCGCCACAACGGCCCTTCCGTCTGACGGAAGGCCGACCGCCGCCGGCACTCCTGACGGCGACTGGCGCAGCAGCACGCATCACCGCACCACGGGTCACACACCGTGCGTTCCGCCGCTGTCCGTGACCGGCGCCTGGCACGGCCGCCAGCCCAGCGAACGGGAGACTCCGCGGGCCGCGACCCGTACGGCCGGGATCAGAGCCCGGGTCGGCGCGTCCTGCGCGTGCACCACCACCGACACCGACGCCACCACGGTGCCGCGGGCCCCGCGCACCGGCGCCGCCACCGACAGCGCGTCCTCGGTGATCTGCCGGTCGCTCACGGCGCAGCCGCTGCGCCGCACCTCGGCGAGCGTCCGGCGCAGCCGGGCCGGTTCGGTGACGGTGTGGGGGGTGAACGACGCCAGCGGGCCCGCGCACACCTGCTCCTGGAGCTGCGCGCTTCCGTGGGCGAGCAGCACCAGCCCGACCCCCGTGGCGTGCAGCGGCCAGCGGGCGCCCACCCGGCTGCGGACGCCGACGGCCCCGCGTGCGGATATCCGCTCGATGTAGACGACTTCGAGGCCGTCGCGCACGGCGAGGTGCACGTTCTCGTGGGTGGCCTCGTAGAGGTCTTCCAGAAAGGGCATGGCAGCCTGCCGCATGCCGAGCCCGCGCGGTGCGAGGGCTGCGAGCTCCCACAGCCGCAGCCCGATGTGGTAGTCACCGCGCTCGTCACGCTCCAGCGCGCCCCAGCGGGCGAGGGCGCCGACGAGCCGGTGGGCGGTGGCCAGCGGAAGCTCGGCGCGGCGGCTGATGTCGGAGAGCGAGAGCGCGGTGTTGTGCTGGTCGAACGCGCCGAGGACGTGGAGGAGCCGGTCGGCCGCGGATCTCACGGCCGGCTTCGGCTTCCGTCTCGAAGCCGGCCGCTGATCCGGGGCCGTGGGCTCAGGCATGACGTCAGCTCCGGTCCGGCCCGGTGATGCGCAGCGGCCGCGTGTACAGCATCTCGCGCTCCCCGTCCTCCCGTGGGCCCGCAGGCCGTCGGCGACCCGCCGGCCGGTCTCGCCGGTCCCGCGCAGGCCCGTACGGGCCTGCCCGTCAGCCGTCCCAGCATGAGACGCCCGGGGGTCTCGAACAACTGTTGATACCCACAAGGGTTGCTTCGTGTCAGCGGGAGGGCTGGTGTATGTGGCGGTCCTGTCCCGCACCGTGCCCGGTGACCGCCGTGCCGATGCCGAGGACCGCCAGGACGGTGAGCGGAAGGGTCCAGCTCTGCGTGGAGTCGTGCAGGATGCCGAGGAGGAGGGGGCCGGCCGCCGCCACGAGGTAGCCGATGGACTGGGCCATGCCTGCCAGCGCGGCGGCTTCGCCGGAGCTGCCCGCGCGCTGGCTCTGGAAGGTCAGCGCGAGGACGAGGCACGCGCCGCCGCCGAATCCGAGCAGGGTGCACGCCAGGACGGACAGCGCGGGGGCGGCGACCAGTACGGTGAAGCCGCCTGCCATGAGGACCGAGGCCCCGGCCGCCGTCCAGCGCTGGTCGTGCCGGCCCCGGGTGAGCAGGGGCAGGAGGCTGCTGGCCGCCAGGGACACCACCTGGTAGTAGAACAGCATCCATCCGGCCGTGGTGCTGCTCGTGCCGCGGTCGACCAGGATGCTGGGCAGCCACGCGACGGCGGTGTAGAAGGCCAGGGACTGCAGGCCCATGAACAAGGTGACCTGCCAGGCGACCAGCGAGCGCCAGGGCACCGGGCTGTGGGTCCCGCCGGTGGACGCCTGTGGCTTGTCGCCCCGCATCCGGGGCAGCCAGGCCAGGAACGCCGCCACGGTGAAGGCGACACCCCAGGCCAGCGCGGTGTGCCAGGAGCCCGGCACGCTGTGGGCCAGCGGCGCGGAGACCCCGGAGGAGACCGCGGCCATGAGGCCCATGACGGTCACGTACAGAGCGCTGACGCCGTGGATGCGGTGTGCGGGCACGCTCCGCCTGATCAGGGCGGGCAGCAGCACATTGCCGAACGCGATGGCCGCGGAAAGGATCACCGTTCCGGCGAACAGGCAGATCACGGAGGGAAGGGAGCGGACCACCGTTCCGACGGCCAGCACACCGAGCGCCGCCACCAGCAGGCGGGCGCTGCCGAACCGGTGGGAGGCACGGGCGACCAGGGGCGACGTCGCGGCGAACGTCAGCAGCGGGAGGGTGCTCAGCAGCCCGCCCCAGCTCGATGTCAGGCCGCTGCCGTGCTCGATCTCCGGCAGCAGGGCGCCGACGCCGGTGAGCGTGGTGCGCAGGTTCGCCGCCACGAGGCAGATCGCGATGACGAGCCCGACCGGCACGGCGGGCCGGGCGGGGTCGGCGCGGTCGCCGGCCGGGGGCCCGGAGGCGGAGTCCTGACGGGATATCGAAGCTGTCTGCGGACTCACTGTTCCTCCGCCGCTCGTGGTGTACGGGTCTCGTGGTCGCGGGTGAGCCGGACGATCGCGGCCGCCGTGTCGCGGGCGCCGGCCGCGTCCCGGGCCTCGATCGCGTCGACGAGCCGCCGGTGCAGGCGGGCGTGCTCCCCGGCGTGGGCGGCGTCCCAGGGCAGGCCCCCCAGGGACGAGGTGAGCGCCGCACCGAGGTAGTCGTACACCTCGACCAGCAGGTCGTTCCCGCTCGCCCGGACCACGGCCCGGTGGAACAGCGCGTCGACGCTCGTGGCCGCGGACGTGTCCTCCCCGGCAGTGGCCGCGTCGGCGTCGGCCAGCAGCTCCCGCATCTGCTGCAGCTGGCCCTCGCTGCGGCGCAGGGCCGCGGCTCCCGAGGCGTACTCCTCCAGAACGGTCCGCAGCTCCAGCACCTTGTCCCGCTGCGCGGAACTCGCCCGCCGCACCATGACCGACTGAAGCTCACTCGAAGAGCGGACATAGGTGCCGTCCCCGGCCCGGGGCTCCAGCAGCCCCAGGTGCACCAGGGCACCGACGGCCTCCCGCAGCGTGCTGCGTCCGACCCCGAGCTCCTCGATGAGGGCCTGCTCCGGCGGGATCCTCGTCCCCACCGGCCAGCCCCCCGCCTCGATATGTGAGCGAAGACTGTCCACGAGCTGAGCGGACAGGCTGGCTGTCCGCCGCGGTGCGCTGATCCGTTTCATGGGGACACCATAAACAAACATCAGACGTTTGAACATCACCAGGTCACCGGAGCTCGTCTCGCCCGCCTCCGCGTGTCGCCGCGCCCGGCTTGCACGTGACACTGGTGTCAGGTTTTAGCGTCGTGGGCGCCGGCGCTCACCGAGCCTTCACCCCACCGATCCCGCGAGCGGCCGGTTCAGGCCACATGGAAAGGCAGAACGTCATGCGCGCAGTCCGCTATCACGAGTACGGCGGTGTGGAGACCCTCGGGGTCGAGCAGGTGCCGGACCCGCACCCCGGGCCCGGCGAGATCCGCGTCCGCGTCGCGGCGGCCGGCGTCAATCCCGTCGACTGGAAGGTGCGCTCCGGTGCGGTGCACCAGGTACTCCCCGTGGACCTCCCCGCGATTCCCGGGCGCGAGGCCGCCGGCGTGGTCGACGAGACCGGTCCGGGCGTGCAGGGGGTGAGCATCGGCGACCGCGTCTTCGGGCTGGGCGGCGTCACCGGCGCGACAGCGGAGCTCGCCGTGCTCTCGGCCTGGGCCCACACCCCCACCCCGTGGACCGACGAGGAGGCCGCCGGCGCCGGCCTGGCCTCCGTGACCGCGCTGGGCGGCCTGAAGGCGCTCGGCCCCCTGCAGGGGCGCACCCTGCTCGTCGAGGGCGCCGCCGGAGGCGTGGGCAGCGCCGCGGTCGAGATCGCGGCGGCTCGGGGCGCCACCGTGATCGGGACGGCCAGCGAGCGCAACCACGCGTTCCTCACCTCCCTCGGAGCCGTTCCCACCACCTACGGCACCGGCCTCGCGGAGCGCCTCGCCGCCCTGGCCCCGGACGGCATCGACATCGTGCTCGACACCGCGGCGTCCGGGTCCCTGGCCGATCTCATCGCGATCGCGGGCGACCCTGCCCGTGTGTCGACGATCGCCGACTACGCCAACGCGCAGCGCCTGGGGGTGCATCTGGCCAACGCGGAGAACGACTCCACGCTCCTCACCGAAGCGGCCGAACTCGGCGGGCAAGGCCGCTACACACCACGTATCGAGCGGACCTACCCGCTCGAACGGATCGCGGAAGCGCACACACACTCCGAGCGCGGACGCACCCGGGGGAAGATCGTGGTCTGCGTCTGACCCGGCGAGCGGGGCGCAGGGGCCCCTCGGCGCGATGTTTACAAAGCGGAGCAGCGTTCCGTATCATATGGAACGTCGCTCCGTTTAAGTGTGGGCGGCGGAACCCCGGAACGCAAAGGACTGATGACTCCCATGAGCAGCGCTCCCGCAACAACCGATACTCCGCTCGTGCACGCCCTGGACGAGGTGGTCGGCGCCGGCGACCGCGTCGTATCCGTCGCCCCTGTCGCACTGGACGCACCCGGCCGGGCCGTACCGCTCCAGGTGCGGGTCTCCGCACCGGCAGCCGGCGAGAACCTGCCGGTGCTGCTGTTCTCCCACGGCAACGGCTGGTCGCTGGACGGATACGCTCCGCTGACGGCTTTCTGGGCCTCGCAGGGCTTCGTCGTGGTGCAGCCGACGCACCTGGACTCCCGACGGAACGGCATCGGGTTCGACGACCCGGTGTTCGGGCAGATCTGGACCGAACGGTACGAAGACCTGGAGCGCGTGCTCGACCAGTTCGACACCGTCGAAGCGGCCGTGCCGGGGCTCGCCGGGCGGGTGGACCGGGACCGGGCCGTCGCCGCTGGACACTCCTGGGGCGGGCAGACGGTCCAGATGCTGCTCGGCGCCCGCGTCCTCGACGAATCCGGGCAGCCGGGCAAGGACTACGCGGACCGGCGCGTCAAGGCCGGCGTGCTGCTGGCCGCGACCGGGCTCGGCGGCGAGGAACTGCACCCGTTCGCCAGCGAGCACCTCCCCTTCATGAACCCCTCCTTCGCCGAACTGACCACGCCGGCGCTGGTGGTCGCCGGCGACCACGACCAGTCCGCGATGTCCAGCCGCGGCCCGGACTGGTTCACCGACGCCTATACGCACAGCCCCGGAGCCACCGATCTGCTCACCCTCTTCGGTGCGGAGCACTCCCTGGGCGGCATCCCGAACTGGGAAGCCGCGGAGACCACGGACGAGAGCCCGGAGCGCGTCGCCGTCCTCCAGCGCCTGACCACCGCCTATCTGCGCAGCGCGCTGAACCCGTCCGACACCGGCTGGAACAGGGCCGCCGCCGCCCTCGCCGACGCCGGAACGGCGATCGGCCGCATCGACAGCAAGTAGCTCCACGCAGCCCCCCCCCGGCCAGTCCGGCGCGCAGCGCTCCGGCGCCCTCGATGCCCAGGGTGCCGCCCGGCGCAGCGCTAGTGCCGTGAGCCGTCATCGCCACGGCTGTGCGGGAGCCGCTGGAGCGTCGAGGTCGCGTGCGCGGTGGTGGCCCAGGGTCCGGTTCAGCCGTCCCGTCGCACGCGTGACCGCGCCGCGCGGCAGGAACCGTGCGGCCCAGGTGGTCGCGCGCATGCTCGCGCGGCCGGGGTAGGCGTTGACGGCCCCCTTGGCGTAGGCGTCGAGGGTCCGGGCCGCGACGCGTTCGGGCCGATCGGTGAACGCGGGATTCATCGTGGCGGTGGTGTTCTCGAAGAATCCCGTGGCGACGGCCCCGGGGTGGGCCGCCATGACCCGCACCCCGCTCCCGCGCAGTTCCTCGGCCAGCGCTTCGGTGAACGACAGCACGAACGCCTTCGTCGCGGCATAGGCCGCCTGGTACGGCATGGGCTGGAACGCCGCCGTGGACGCGACGTTGACGATGCCGCCGCTCCCCCGCGCCGCCATGCGGCCGCCGAGCGCGTGGGTCAGGCGCGTCAGCGCGACGATGTTCAGCTCGACCGAGGCGACGTGCCGCTCCGCCGCGGAGTCCAGGAAGGGGCCGACGGTACCGGCGCCCGCGTTGTTGACCAGGAGGTCGACGGTGCGGCCCCGCCGGTCCAGCTCCGCGATCAGACGGTACACGCCGTCGCCGGCGGCGAGGTCGAGCGCCTCCGTCTCGACCTCGGCCCCGTACTCCTCGCGGATCTCTCCGGCGATCCGGCGCAGCGCCTCGCCGGAGCGGGCCACGAGTACCAGGCGGGCGCCGCGCCGGGCCAGCTCGCGGGCGTACGCCTCACCGAGGCCCTTCGAGGCCCCGGTGACCAGAGCGGTGATGCCGGAGTAGACGCCCATGCGCGTGTTCCTTTCCCGTGCGGCCGGTCGCCGTCGAGGCGTGCCGGAGCGACCCGAAGTACTTCGTTTCTCGAAGTACAGGCACCGTAACAGCTTCGACCCTCGAAACACAGTGCTAGTCTTCCGTCATGACCGACCAGCCGCTGGAAGCGGTGGTGCGCGCCAACCACGAGCTGTTCATGCGCACCGCCGACCGTCTCGCCCTGCCGCTCGGGGAGCTGGGGCTCACCCACGCGACGGCGCAGGCGCTGTGGGCGATCGACCCGGACGGGCCCGCGCCGTCCATGAAGGTGCTCGCGGAGCGGCTGTTCTGCAACGCGCCCAACCTCAATTTCGTCGTCAACCAGCTGATCGACCGCGGGCTGGTCGAGCGCGGCACGGACCCCGCCGACCGGCGCGTCCGGGTGGCTGCGCTGACCGAGCGGGGCCGGGAGGTCCGCGAGCGCGTGGTGCGGCTGACGCTCGCTCAGACGCCGTTCGCCGACTGCGACCAGGAGGACCTGGAGCGCCTCGCCGGGATTCTGCGGCGGGTGCTCGACCGGTCAGGCTGACGCCCGCGGGCCCTGGGGCCCCAGCCGCCGGGCGGTCATCGCTGCCAGGCTCCGGCCGCCGCGGCCCGCGCGGCGTAGTCCTCAAAGGTCCGGGGCGCCCGTCCCAGCACGGTGGCGACGTCATCCGTCGTCGCGGAGATCAGCCCGCGTTCCATCAGCACGAACATCTCGGCGACGTGGTGGGCGTCGTCCTCGCTGACGCCCTCCCCGACCAGCTTCGCGGCGTACTCCGCAGGAGAGATCCGCCGGTAGGCGAGGGGCCGCCCGGAAGCCCGGGAGATCAGCTCGACGGCCTCGCCGAAGGTCAGCGCACGCGGCCCGGTCAGCTCGTAGACCCGCCCGGCGTGCCGACCGGGCTCGCTCAGCACCGCGGCCGCGGCGTCGGCCACGTCCTCGATGTCGATGAACGGTTCGGGAACCGCGCCGGCCGGGAGGGCCAGCTCACCGGCGACCAGCGGGGCGTGGAAGACGTCCTCGTCGAAGTTCTGCGCGAAGTTCGACGGCCGCAGAACGGTCCACTCCAGCGTCGAGCCGCGCACGGCGTCCTCGGCCGAGCGCATGTCCAGGCCGAACGTGGAGTCCCCCCAGGTGTCGGCGCCGCGCCCGGAGAGCAGGACCAGCCGCCGCACTCCGGCGGCCTCGGCCCGGGCCACGAACTCGTGCACCGGGCCCGGCACGTTTGGGGCCACCACGTAGGCGACGGCAACATCCTTCAGGGCCGCATCCCAGCTGCCGGGGTCGGACCAGTCGAACCGGGTCGGGCTCGTTCGGGAGGCGGCGCGCACCGGTGTGCCGTGCAGCCGCAGCCGGGCTGCGACCCGTCGGCCGGTCTTGCCGGTCGCGCCGAGGACGAGAGTGGTGTCGTTGCTCATGCCACCGATCCAACACGGCCGACTCGGACGATCCCATAGCCGAGCGACCGGATCGCCTGCGTATGCGTCTAACCTTGGCGGAGTGGATGTCTTCAGCGACCTGATCCGGGGGGTACGGGCCCACGGCTCGTTGTTCGGGAGCTCGGCCCTGTCCCCGCCCTGGGCCCTGCACTTCGTGGACGGCGCGCCGCTGACCCTGTGCACGGTCCTGGACGGGGCGGGCTGGATCGTGCCGGAACACCAGCCGCCCGAGCCGCTGCGCGCCCGCGAGACGCTCGTCGTGCGGGGCCCCGCGACGTTCACCTTCGTCGACGAGCCGGGCACCCGGGCCGAACCCCTCGCATGCGGCGAGCACTGCGCGACACCCGAGCAGGGCGGAACCCGGCACCGGCGCGGCTGGAGCGACCCCGGCGGGGGCGCCGGTGCCGGGGACGGTGCGACGACCCTGATCGTCGGTGCCTATCCGGTGCGCGGCGAGATCAGCCACCGGCTGCTGGAGGCGCTGCCCGTCGTCCTGCGCGTGGACGACGGAGGGACGGCCGACCCCGTGCTGGACCACCTCGCCGCCGAGGTCGCCGTTGACGCGCCGGGCCAGCAGGTCGTGCTCGACCGGCTGCTGGACTGGATGCTGGTGTGCACGCTGCGCGAGTGGTTCGACCGGCCCGGCGGCGAGCCCCCGGCCTGGTGGGCCGCCCAGCGGGACCCGGTCGCGGGCGAGGCGCTGCGCCTGCTGCACGCCGAACCGGCAGCGCCGTGGACGGTCGCCGCGCTGGCCGAGCGCACCAGCGTGTCGCGTTCCACGCTGGCCAAGCGGTTCGCCGACCTGGTCGGCGAACCGCCGCTGACCTACCTCACCCGCTGGCGCATGACGCTCGCGGCGGACCTCCTGGTCGAGCGGGAGTCCGCGACCATCGCGGAAGTCGCCCGCGCCGTGGGCTACTCCGACCCGTTCGGGTTCAGCGCAGCGTTCAAACGGGTCCGAGGCGCCAACCCGAGCGAGTTCCGGCGCACCGCGGCCACGGCCTCCCCCGTCGAGGAGGGGGCGCGGTGACCGGCCGCCGTGAGGCCGCGCCCGTCCGGCCGTCGACACTGGCTTGGGTGAGCCGGCACCTGGAGGCCGGCGAACGGATCGTCGGAACCGAGGCGCTGCACGGCGGCACCACGGCCGACATGCGGAGGCTGACCCTCGGCACCCCGGACGGAGGCACTCGCGGCCTGGTGCTGCGGAGCTTCGTCGACCCGGGCTGCGCGGAGAGCGCCGAGGACCGGCTGCACAGGGAGACCGAAGCGCTGACCCTGCTCGCGCGGACCGGTGTGCCGGCCCCTGGACTGGTCGCGGCTGACCCGACCGCCGCGCACTGCGCGTATCCGTCGCTCCTGATGACACATCTGCCGGGCCGGACGGTCCTCGACGACGAGGGATTGGAGGCGCGGGTTCCGCTGCTGGCCCGTCAACTCGTGGCGATCCACGCGTTGCAGCCCGCCGAACGGCCCGAGGAGTATGCGGCGTTGACGACAGCCGACAGCGTCGTGGTCTCGAAGGGCGCCGACGCGGCGGCGTGGGCCGCGGCGATCGATGTGATCCGCGAGCCCGCGCCGCCCTACAGAGGGCGGTTTCTGCACCGGGACTTCCAGCCCGGCAATGTGCTGTTCGACGTGGTGCCCTCAAACCCGGCGGGCGCCCGGATCACCGGCGTCGTCGACTGGGCAGGGGCCTCCTGGGGCCCGGCGGATCTCGACGTGGCGCACTGTTCGGCGAATCTCGCGCTGCTGCACGGTCCGGTGTGGGGTCTGGGGTTCGCCGAGGCGTACGAGGAGGCCGGCGGGGTGCTGGCCGCGGCGGCGGGCGAGCGGCTGTACTGGCAGGTGCGGGACGGGCTGGCCTGCTCGGAGGAGGTGGAGCAGGTGGCGCGGCCCTGGCGGGAGGCGGGGAGGACGGAGCTCACCACGCGGGCCGTGGAGGAGCGGCTGGACGC
The DNA here is from genome assembly GCF_011045075.1 of Streptomyces boncukensis. Classification (GTDB taxonomy): domain Bacteria; phylum Actinomycetota; class Actinomycetes; order Streptomycetales; family Streptomycetaceae; genus Streptomyces; species Streptomyces boncukensis. Next base: position 7,422 of record NZ_JAAKZZ010000085.1, on the reverse strand, counting down.
CTATGTCACCGCCCTGATGGACACGCCGGGCTGAACCGGAGCGGCCCGGGGCGCGAGGCCCGGCCCGGTCAGCCCGGCGCCCGCAGCGCGGGCACCAGCGCTCGGGCCGCCTCGGTGAGCTGGGCCCGCTGCGCGCGCGGGTCCAGCGAGCCGATCCGCAGCACCAGGTGCCGGGCGCCCGCCCGCACATAGGCGCCGAGCCACTGCGCGCACTCGTGTGCGCTGCCGTACCCGAACGCCTGGAAGACCGCTATCTGCTCCAAAGAGGCGCCGTAGTAGGCGCGGGTGTACGCGTCCAGGTGCTTGCGCGCCTGCTCCCGGTCCGGGTCCACGGCCACCGTCGCGTACAGGGCCGGGACCACGGTGTTGGCCGGCCGCCCCTGTTCCGCGGCCAGCCGGCCGATCCGGCGCCAGGCCCGCTCGTAGGAGTGCGGGGTCGGCAGGAAGGGCAGCCAGCCGTCGTACAGCCGGGCCACCCGCTCCAGGACCCGCGGGGTGTCGCTGCTCGCGAGCCACAGCGGGGGCCCGCCGGGCGTCGCCGGGGGCGGCAGCCTCTCCAGGCCCCCGGTGTCCGACCGCTCCCTGGGCCCGGCGGCCACGCCGTCACGGTCGCGCCACGCCCTGCGCCACAGCCGCACCGTCTCGTCCAGACGTGCGGCCCGCCCGGCGAAGGGCACGCCCGCCGCCTCGAATTCCTCCTGCGTCTGGGGCGCGGGGAAGCCCGAGCCGAGCCCGGCGACCAGGCGCCCGGCCGCCGCGTGGTCCAGGCTCGCGATCTGGTGCGCGCCGATCAGCGGGTGCCGCAGGGCCGCCGTGAGCGCCGCCGAGCCCAGGGTGACCCGGGTGGTCGCGGCGGCGACCGCGGCGAGCACGACCACCGGATCCAGGCGGGGCCGGGCCAGCAGCGAGTCGCCCGTCCACAGCGAGTCGAAGCCGAGCCCTTCGGCCTCGCGGGCGAAGCCCAGCAGCGGCTCGATCGCGAAGTCCCCGCTGATCGCGGCCTCCCGGGTCGGCAGCAGCACTCCGACGCGCACCTGGTGGTGTCCCACGCTCATCTCGCACTCTCCGCCCGCTCGTCGGTTCCGGTCCGTCCGCTGCTCAGTTGACCTTGCGCTCCCGGCCCTGCCACAGCCGGTCGCGCAGGGCGCGGCGCAGCACCTTGCCGTTGGGGTTGCGCGGCAGCTCCGCCACGAACTCGTACGCCGTGGGGATCTTGAAGGCGGCGATGCGGCCCTTGAGGAAGAGCATCAGCTCGCGCGCGGTCGCGTGCTGCCCGGTCCGCTGCACCACATACGCGTGTACGGCCTCGCCCCAGCGCTCGTCCGGGGCGCCGACGACCGCCGCGTCGGCCACCGCCGGGTGCTCGGCGAGGGCGTTCTCGATCTCGGTCGGGTAGACGTTCTCGCCGCCGGCGATGATCAGGTCGTTGAGGCGGTCGCTCAGGAACAGATAGCCGTCGGTGTCGAGCCGTCCCGCGTCCCCCATCCGCACCCACCCGTCGGGCATCGTCTCCCGGGTGGCCTGCGGCTGCCCGTGGTACCCCAGCATGCGGGCCGGGGAGCGCACCCAGACCTCGCCGACCTCGCCGGGCGGCAGGGCCGCGCCCCGCTCGTCGACGATCTTCAGCTCGATGCCCGGGTACGCGCGCCCCGCGGCCTCCAGCCGCGGGCTCCCCGGGACGTGATCCCCGGGAGGCAGGCAGGTGGCCAGGTTCCCCGTCTCGCTGCTGCCGTAGATCTGTGCGAACTCGCAGCCCATGGTCTCCAGGCACTGCCGCAGCAGGCTCCCGGAGATGGGCGCCCCTCCGTAGACCATCTTGCGCAGCGGGCGGAACGCGGCGGGTGTCGCCCCGGCCTCGGCGAGCAGCATCTGGAGCATGGCGGGGGTCACCAGGCCGTAGGTGATGCCGAGTTCGCCGATCAGCCGCAGTACGTCCTGGCTGTTGAACATCGGCGTACTGACCATCGTCACCCCGGCGATGAAGCCCTGCATCGCATACGAGAGACCGCCGATGTGGAAGCCCGGCATGCCGATCAGGCCGCGGTCGTCGGGCCGCCAGTCCAGCCAGTCGCAGCCGAGGCGGTGGATGGCGTCGTCGACGTTGAAGAAGCTGCGATGGGCCAGTACCACGCCCTTGGGCGGGCCGGTGGTACCGCTGGTGTACGCCTGTACGACGGCGTCGTCGGGGCCGGTTTCCAGGCCCGGCTCGTGGGCGGGCCGGCCCGCCTTCCAGTCGAGAAAACCCGAGCGGCGGTCCTCGTCCGAGTCCAGCGGGACCACCTGGCGCAACCGGGGCAGCAGCTTCTCCAGCTGCCCGGCGGCGGCCAGCCGCTCGCGCTCGACGAAGAGGAGTTCGGTGTCCGAGTCGCGCAGGACATGTGCGATCTCGTCCCGGGTCAGCCGCCAGTTGACGGGCACCAGGACCGTCCCGGTCTTCGCGCACGCCAGGGCGATCTCGTAGAAGTGCTCGGACTCCTTGCCGAGGTAGGCCACCCGTGCGGCCGGGCCGAGGCCCGCGGCGCGCAGCGCGTGGGCGGTGCGGCTGCTCTCGCGGTGCAGGTGCCCGTAGGTGGATACGCGGCCCTCGCACAGGATCGCCGGGTGGTCGGGGCGGTCCGCGGCCTGGCGGGCCGCGACCGCGGTGAGTGTCTGGGGCCGTGCGGTCATGTCGTCGTCCATGGCGCCTTCTCAGCTGAGCTGCCGGGCGATGTAGTCGGTGAGCCGCCCGATGGAGGGGTGGTCGAAGGTGACCGAGGTGGGCAGCGGGATGCGCAGGGCGGTCTCCAGGGCGTTCTTGAGCTCCACCGCGGCGAGCGAGTCCAGGCCCAGTTCCAGGAACTCCGCGTCGGGCTCGATGTCGTCCGAGTCGTCGAAGTGCAGTACGGCGGCGGTCCTGGTGCGGATCCAGGTGGTGAGGGCCGCCCTGCGCTCGTCCTCGGGCAGGCGGCGCAGCTCGTCGGGGTCGGGGCCGGGCTGCGCGGCGTCGCCGCCGCGCGTGACCAGATGCCGGAAGAGGCTGTGGGGCAGCGCCCGGCCGCCCGCGTACCGGTCCCAGTCGCACTCGGCGGCGACGACCTGGGGCGCCGGCTGTCCGAGCAGGGCGACCAGCGCGCGCATGCCCTCCGCCGGCCGCATGAACCGGACGCCCTGGTCCTGGATGTTCCGGGCGTGCGGCGCGCCGAGCCGGGCGGACATGCCGACGTCCGCCCAGGGGCCCCAGTTGACGGTGAGTCCGGGGAGGCCCCGCGCCGCGCGCCACAGCAGCAGGCTGTCGAGATAGGCGTTGCCTGCGGCGTAGTTGGCCTGGGCGGGCCCGCCGAGGACCGCGGCGAGGGAGGAGTAGCCCACGAAGAACTCCAGCTCGGGGAAGGACGCGGCCGCTTCGTGCAGCAGCCGGCTGCCGTAGACCTTGGGCCTGAGCACCGTGTCGATGCTCTCCCAGGTCAGCGCGGAGGCGGGCATGTCGGCCAGCACTCCTGCCGCGTGCACGATGCCGCCGACCGGGTGCGGGGACTCCTTGAGCTCGGCGGTGATCCGCTCGACGTCGGCGGCCTCGGCGATGTCCGCGCGGAGGACGGTGACCTGGACGTCCGCACCGAGCCCGGCCGCGAGTGCGGTGGCCTCTGCCGCGGGGGCCCCGCTGCGGCCGACCAGCGCCAGGTGGCGCGCGCCGAGCCCGGCGAGCTGCCGGGCGGTCACCAGCCCGAGGCCGCCGAGCCCTCCGGTGATCAGGTACGTGCGGTCGGGGCTGACGGTGACCGGCCGCGCGGCCGCGGGGCGGTCGCCGGCGAGGCTGATGACCAGCTTGCCGGTGCTCGCGCCACGGCTGAGGACGGAGAACGCCTCTTCGGCCTCGTCCAGCGAGTAGACGGTGGTCGGTACGGGCCGGAGCCGGCCGGCGGCGACCTGCTCCAGGGTGGTCCGCAGGATCCGCCGGGTGCGCCGCCTCGCCTCCTCGGGGCGCTCGCCGAGGTCGAAGTGGTGGTAGGCGACGTCGGGGCGCTCCCGGCGTGCCTGCTCCGGGGTCCAGGCGCCGACCTTGCCGAGCTCCACGAACCGGCCGCCCTGGGCCAGGCAGCGCATGCTCGCCGGGATGAAGTCCTTGTTCAGGCTGTTCAGGACGGTGTCCACGCCCCGGCCGCCGGTGGCGGCGAGCACCTCGTCGGCGAAGTCCAGCGTTCGGGAGTTCATGATGTGCTGTACGCCCTGGGAGCGCAGCAGCGGCCACTTGGCGGGGCTGGCGGTGGCGAACACCTCGGCCCCGGCCTGCCGGGCGAGTTGCACCGCGGCCTGCCCGACGCCACCCGCCGCGGCGTGGACGAGGACCCGGTCGCCCGCCTTCATCCCGGCGAGGTGGTGCAGGGCGACGTGCGCGGTGACGAACACCGTCGGCAGCCCGGCCGACTCGGCCATGCCGATCCCGGCGGGCTTGCGCACCGCCAGCTCCGAGGAGACGGTCAGCCGCTTGGCCATGCAGCCCATCGCGGTGACCACCACGTCATCCCCGGCGCTGAACGTCGCGTCGGGGCCCGCGGCGAGGACGGTACCGGCGCATTCGAAGCCCAGCGGCTGCGGCCGGTGCTCAAGGCCCGACTCCTCGGCGTGGCTCTTGAGCACACCCAGGGCGTTGAGCACGTCCTTGAAGTTCAGTCCCGCCGCATGGACCCCGACCTGGATCTGATCGCCCGTCGGCGGCGCGTCCTCGGCCGGCTCCTGCCGGATGCCCGAGAAGGCGCCGTACTCCCGGACGGCGAGCCGGACGTTGGCGTCCCGGCGGTCGGCCGGGGTGCTCGGGAACAGCCGCCGTACATGGCGGTGCCCTGCCCGGTACGCCACCTGGAACTCCCCCGAGTCCCGCGCGAGCCACTCCTGGAGCAGGGGGCTCGCGTCGCCGTCCGTGCCGGGCAGGTCGACCATGGTGACCCGGTACTGCGGGTACTCGTGCCACAGCACCTGCCCGAAGCCCCACAGGGTGGCCGCCGCGGAGGGGCCCGCCGGCTGCGGCGCGTCGCCCGCCAGCAGCTGGGCCCCCTCGGTGACCAGCCACAGCCTCTGATCGCGGCCGAAGCCCGCGCTGTCCAGTACGCCCAGCACGGCGGTCAGGTCCCGGTAGTTGCGTTCGCACTCGGCACGCAGTCCCGCCGCGCCCGCGTCGTCGCCCGGCCGCCAGAACCAGCACACGTCGGTGGGCCGCCACGCGCGCAGGGCCTCGGCCACCGCATCGGCGCCCGAGGCGAACGCCAGCTCCGTGCCGGTCTCCTCCGCGCCCCGGGCCAGGGCCGACAGCTCGGTCTCGGGGCGGTGCAGCACCAGGACCCGGTGCGGCTCCCGCCCGCCGTGCCCGGCCACCAGGGAGCGCTTGACCCAGCGCGGCTCGTGGAAGACCTGCCGTCCGCTGCGGGAGGGGGTGTTGGCCACGCGCTTCAGGCCGAGGCCGGCCAGCTCGAAGACGGGGCGGTCGCCGTCCAGTACGACGACGTCCGCGACCAGGTCCGCGCCCAGGTCCGCGCCCGGCGCGGCATCCGAGGGGCCCGGGACGGACGGGGCGGACAGGACGGACGGGGCTGGCGGGGTGACCCTGGCCACCGTGCGCAGCAGCTCCGACTTCGGCTTCCTGAACAGCCGCAGCCGCCCGAACCGGACCGGCACATAGATCTCGCCGTCGTCGTCGAGGACGGACAGGGCGTGCAGGGAGCTGTCCGTCAACGCCGGCGGGAGATGCTCCGCGGCGCCCGTCCGCACCCCGCGCACCTCGCCTGCGGCGAGCAGGGGACCGTGCCGGCCGGCGCGGCGCAGCCTGCGGAACTCCGGGCCGTAGTCCACCCCAGCCGCGGCCGTCCGGGCATACAGCTCATCGCTTTCCAGGACGGTGTCGGGCTCGCCCGCCGCGTCCCGGGACCAGCACGGCGTCCCGGAGTCCGCGGGCGGCTCCTGCCCCGGCGCGGGTTCCGCTCCGAGTACCGCCGTGGCGTGGCGCCGCTCGAAGCTCCCGTCCCGGCCCGCGACCCTGGTGTGGATCTCGACCGCGGCCGTGCCGTCCTCGCGGGGGCACAGCCGCGTGCGCACCTCGGCGCACCGGCCGGCGGAGAGGACCAGGGGCTCCAGGATGCGTACGTCCTCCACCGGCCGGCGGGTGTGTCCGTACACCGCGTCCGCGAGCGCGAGCAGCAGCTCCAGATAGCCCGTGCCGGGGAAGACCGTCTGGCCCAGGACGACGTGGTCCTTGAGGTACGCCGGGTGCCCGGCGTCCACGCGTGCGGCGAACTCGCGTACGCCGTCGCCGAGCTGCGCGGCGGTGGAGACCTCCGCGCCGAGCAGCGGATGGTGCTGCCCGGCCGCGGCGAGCGCGGCTTCCCGGCCGCGTCCTCGGGGGGTCGGGAGCCAGTACGGCTTCCTGTCGAAGGCGTATGTCGGCAGTGTGACGGGACGTGTGGCGGCGCCCTGGTGGAAGCCGGCCCAGGACACCGGGAGACCGGCGGTGTACATCCGGGCGAGGGACGCCAGCACCGTGCTGCCGTCCGTGTCGTCCCGGCGCAGGCCGCCCAGCCACAGGTGGTCCTCGGGGGGCACGGACCGCTGGGCGAGCGAGGTGAGGGTGCCGGTGGGGCCGATCTCGACGAAGGCGTGCGCGCCCCGCTGCGCGACCGTTCCCATCCCGCCCGCGAAGTCCACGGGCTCACGCAGCTGACGCACCCAGTACTCGGGGTCCGCCATCTCCCCCGGCCTGGCGGCCCGGCCGGTCAGGTTGGAGACGACGGTCAGCTTCGGCTCCTGGAAGCGGATGCCTTTCAGCGCGTCGCGGAACGCGTCGGCCACCTCGGCCATGAGCGGCGAGTGGAAGGCGTGCGAGACCGGCACCTCGCGTACGGGGTGTCCCTGTGCGCGGAGCTCCGCGCTGACCTCGTCGAGCGCCTGCCGCCCGCCCGAGACCACGCACTGCCGCGGAGCGTTGACGCACGCGACCGCGAGGTCGGGGTAGCCCTCCAGCAGCGGCGCGACCTCGTGGGCCGAGGCGGACACCTGCGCCATGCCTCCGGGCGCGGTGACCGACTGCATCAGCCGGGCGCGGGCCGCGACCAGCGCCACCGCGTCCGGCAGCGGGAAGAGCCCGGCCACGGCCGCCGCCGCGATCTCCCCGCTGCTGTGGCCGAGCAGAACGTTCGGCCGTACGCCCCAGGACATCCACAGCCGGGCCAGTGCGTACTCCAGCGCGAACAGGGCGGGCTGGGTGTACAGGGTGTGGTGGATCTCGTCCCCGTCCTGCGCCGTGCCCAGCACCAGATCGCGGACGGACCGGCCCAGGTGCGGCGTGCACAGCCGGTCGCACGCGTCCAGGTGCTCCCTGAAGACCGGGTGCCGCCGGTACAGCGCCCGGCCCATGCCCGGGTACTGCGAGCCCTGGCCCGTGAACAGGAAGGCCAC
>NZ_JAAKZZ010000859.1 GCF_011045075.1 Streptomyces boncukensis | reverse complement strand
CCTCCAAGAAAGTTGCGGGAGACGTCCTTCCCGCCGGGACGCCGGAGAGGCCGGAGTACTGCCCGATCGACCATAACAGTGGTAATCGATTATCCTTCTAATCGTCTATCGTGTAGCCATGGCCCGGACGCCCCACACCTCACCCTTGGCGGGGAAGCAGATGCTCTCCGAGCAGGTCTGCACACACCTGCGGGACGCGATCATGCGCGGGGACCGCGCCCCCGGTGATGCCCTCAAACCCCAGGACCTCGCCAAGGAGCAGGGCGTGAGCCTGGCCGTCGTGCGCGAGGCGCTCGTGCGGGTGGTCGGCGAGGGCCTCGCCGACCGGCTGCCCAACCGCGGAGGAGGGCGAGCACTACAGCAGCACATGGGCCGAAGCCCACCGCCTCTTCCACCGCACCCTGCTGGAGGGGTGCGGCAACCTCGTCCTGCTGGAGACCTTCGACCGGATGTGGACCGCGAGCGAACTGGCCCACCGCTGGTCGGCGCACCGCAACCCCCACCGGGACGGCGCTCTGGAACACCGCCGCCTGGGGGAGGCGTCCCTCGCCCGCGACGCCGACACCGCAGCCCAGGTCCTGACCCGGCACCTCACCCGGACCGCCGCCGGACTGACCGACTGCCCCCACCACGAACCCGCGAACGAATCACCGAAACCGGAGCCACAGCATGACCACCTTCGAAGCGAGCACGGGCCGCCACTGCCACAACGCCGTCAGCCCTCTGCACGCATCCGTGTACTTCGCGCCGGAGCCGGAGGACGAACTCGCAGCACTCGGACTGGAGCGCGGAGCCATGGTCTACCTCGCGAGCCGTGCGGCACCGCTCGGGGCCGTCGACGCGGGCACCGTCACAGCGACGTTCTACAACTTCAACCATGAGCATGTTCAGCGGTACATCCCCGCCGCATGGACCGCCACCACACCGCAGAAGGTGCTCACGGCACGGCTGCGCGGCGCGGACCGGACACTGCAGCGGCTCCTCGGCAAGGAAGCCCTCACATCCACAGAAATGACCGAGGCGGCCGAACTGGCGCTGCACGCCACCGAAGCCTGCCGCCGGGAGGCACGGCCGCTCTACGCCGCCAACGCCGATCTCCCCGTACCCGAGGAACCGCACCTGGCCCTGTGGCACGCCGCGACACTGCTGCGCGAACACCGGGGTGACGGTCACCTCGCCGCCCTGGCGATCGCCGGCTTGTCCGGCATCGAGGCGCTGGTCCTGCACAACGCCACCGGCACGGCACCGACCTCGGCACTGTTCATGCGGACCCGCGGGTGGTCCGCACAGCAATGGGACACCGCCCGGGACCAGTTGCGCGAGCGCGGCCTGCTGGACGAGGCAGGCGACCTCACGCAGGAGGGCACGGCCCTGCGCGGCGAGACCGAGGTGCTCACCGACCGCCTCGATGCCGCCCCGTACGACCACCTCGGCCCGGCCGCCACCGCACGCCTCGCCGAACTGGCCGGCGGCTTCTCCAAAACCCTCAGGGCGGCGGGCGCCTTCCCCGCGGTGCACTTCGGCAAGGGCTGAGGGCTGAGGGCCGGGGCCGGAAACCCGGCGCCCTCTCAGTGGGTACGGCCAGGTGGCGTACAGCGCTACGTGACGTTCAGTTCCAAGGTTGTTGTGACAGCCGGTGGCTCGCCGTCGCAGTAAACACCGGATTTACTGCGACGGAGCCCCACCGTGATCAGCGCGACCTGCGGCGGGCCATTCCGGCCGCCGGGGCGAGGTGTACGCATTTACTGCGGCAGTGTCAGGGGGTGGGGCGGCGTGACGATCGAACAAGTGACCGACCTCGGGGGCGGGGACGCGCTCCGGCTGCCGCGCGCCCGGGTGCTGCCCCTGTCCGCCCCGCCCTCGTCGTACACCGCGGCGGTCGAGCGGTACCTCACCGGCGCGGGCAT